>CAZGMX010000008.1:26057-33560 GCA_964526865.1 uncultured Actinomycetota bacterium
CCCTGGGGATCGACATCCCCAAATCGGAGATATGCCGCAGCGTGGATGAGGCCGAAGCAATCGTGGAAACAATGCGCTACCCTGTTGTCTTGCGGCCGGCCTACACCCTGGGCGGGACGGGAGGCGGTATCGCATACAACGTGGAGGAACTCCGCACCATCGTGACCCGCGGGCTCAACGCGAGCCTCGTCCATCAGGTGTTGGTCGAGGAGTCTGTCATCGGGTGGGAGGAACTGGAACTGGAAGTGGTCCGGGACGCGAAAAATCAAAAGATCACGGTGTGCTTCATCGAGAACATCGACGCCATGGGCGTGCATACCGGCGACAGCTTTTGCGTGGCCCCCATGCTCACCGTTCCCGCGGCCCTGCAAAAACGGATGCAAGAGCTTTCCTATAAAATCGTGGATGCCATCGGGGTGATCGGCGGGACCAACATCCAATTCGCGCACGATCCCAAGGACGACAGGCTGGTGGTGATCGAGATCAACCCCCGCACGTCGCGCTCTTCCGCCCTGGCATCCAAGGCGACGGGATTTCCCATCGCGCGCATTTCGGCAAAACTGGCCAGCGGCATCACGATGGACGAGATCCCCTATTGGAAAGAGGGGACCCTGGAAAAATACCAGCCCAGCGGCGAGTACGTCGTGGTGAAATTTGCCCGGTGGGCGTTTGAGAAATTTCCCCAGGCCCGGGACATCCTGGGCACGCAGATGAAGGCCGTGGGCGAGGTGATGAGCATCGGCAGGACATTCAAGGAGGCGTTTCAAAAATCCATCCGCTCCCTGGAAATCGGCCGCTGCGGCCTGGGCGGCGCGAAAGATTTCAAGACGCTGTCCCTGGAGAAACTCAAGGAGCGGCTGGCAAATCCCTCCAGCGAACGCGTGTTTCTCATGATCGAGGCCCTGCGCAAGGGGATGAGTGTGGAAGACCTCCACACCCTGACGCACCTCGGCCGGTGGTTTATTCAAGAGATGAAGGAGCTGGTGGAGTTTGAAGAGGAGCTTCTGAAACAGGGCTGGAAAAATTGTTCCAAAGAGAATCTGGCCATGGCCAAAGAGTGGGGATTTGCCGATAAATATCTGGCGAAACTTCTTGGGATCAAAGAGGCGGAGGTGCGCGGCCGGCGGCGGGCGCTGGGAATCACCGCCGTGTTTGAGCCGGTGCCGGTGAGCGGTGTCAACAATGCCGCGTACTATTATTCCACCTTTGGCACGAAAAAAGATACGGTGGGAGTCTCACCCAACCGGAAGGTCATGATCCTGGGCGGCGGACCCAACCGGATCGGACAGGGAATAGAGTTCGACTACACGTGCGTGCACGCGGCTTTTGCCCTGCGGGACGAGGGATACGAGTCGATCATGGTGAACTGCAATCCCGAAACGGTGTCCACTGATTACGACACGTCCAACAAGCTGTACTTTGAACCGCTGACGGTGGAGGATGTGCTGGCCATCTACGAAAAGGAAAAACCCGAGGGCGTGATTGTGCAGTTCGGCGGGCAGACGCCGCTCAATATCGCCCAGGAATTGAAGGACTGCGGCGGGCGCATCCTGGGGACGACGCCGGAGAGCATCCGCTTCGCGGAAGACCGGGAGCAGTTCCGCGAAAAGATGATCGAACTGGGGATCCCTCAGCCGGAGAGCGGGACGGCACGGTCCGTGGAAGAGGCCGTGCGGATCGCCGGTGAGATCGGATATCCCCTGATGGTGCGGCCCTCGTTCGTGCTGGGCGGCCGCGGCATGCAGATCATTTACGACGAGGAGATGCTGTTGAAATACGCCCGGGAGGCGATCGGTGTCAGCCCCGAATATCCCATGCTCATCGACCGGTTCCTGGAGGATGCCGTCGAAACGGAAGTGGATGCGCTGTGCGACGGCGACCAAACATACGTTGCGGCGATCATGGAGCACATCGAATACGCCGGCGTGCATTCGGGAGACTCCGCCTGTTCGATCCCCACACGGACCATCCCGGAAAAGCATTTGAAGACGATTGAAAAATACACCTGCCAGATCGCAAAGGTGCTGAAGACTGTCGGGTTGATCAATATCCAGTTCGCCATCTGCGCCGACAAGGTCTATATCCTGGAGGCCAATCCGAGGGCTTCCCGCACGGTGCCGCTGGTCTCCAAGATGTGCGGTATTCCCATCGCGCGCGTTGCCACGCAGGTGATGCTGGGGAAAAAGCTGAAGGATTTTCCACAGCTCGTTCCCTACACCCTTCCGTATGTGGGCGTGAAGGAGGCCGTGTTTCCCTTCAACATGTTTCCGGAAGTAGATCCGCTTCTGGGTCCCGAGATGAAGGCGACAGGAGAAGTGCTGGGCATTGCTCCTTCCTTCGGGCTGGCGTTCTACAAGGCGCAGGAGGCGGCGGGTTCCAAACTTCCGGACAAGGGAAACGTGTTGTTGACCGTGGCAGACGAGGACAAGCCAAAACTCCTGCCCATCGCCAAAAAAATTCAAGAGTTGGGCCTGCACATTGTCGCCACGGAAAATACCGCCCGGTATCTCCAGTCTAAGGGCATTGCGGCGACCCAGATCAAGAAACTCCATGAAGGAAGGCCGAACATCGCGGACGCGATCACGAACAGGGAGATACATCTCATCATCAATACCCCCCTGGAGGGAAGGGCCAGCAAACGCGACGACAGCTTTATCCGCATGATGGCCATCCAGAAAAAGATTCCGTATGTTACGACGATGGCGGCCGCCGAGGCGACCGTGTTCGGGATCGAGGCCTTCCAGAAAAAAGATGTTCAGCCGACATCCCTGCAGGATTATTACGCCCAGCGGAAAGGATTGGAAGAGCGCGAACACGCATGCAAGGTTTAGTGGACCTTTCAGTGATCAGGGGGTGTTGTAATTCCTTCGCGCTCCTGGTCTCCGCGGCGCACCCTTTCAAGGTCCTCGGCTCGGGGCCCCACGGCCATAAAATCCGCCGTATCCCTGACGGTAGGCCGGGTACCCGCCAACGCTTTAGTGGCGGGTGGCCGTACCTAGTGCCGCAAGCGCGTAGCGCGGCGGCCTCTCGACAAGTCGCGCTCAGGAACCACAACACCCCTTGTGACTGAACCGTTGCTATTGTACATCGATATCTATTGACGGTCTAAGGTTTTATGGATATTGTTTTTGTGTTGATTATGAAAAATCGAAAAATTCTCATCATTTTTGTTTGGATGTTCTTTATAGCACTCGTTGCCACAGGGCTTTGGGGTTGTTCCCGCAGGGAGCTTTCGCGCGGTGACCGAATGCCCATTAAGGTGGCCTGCTGGGGGACGCCGGAGGAGTTGAAGATCATCACCCACGCTATCCGTTCATGGGAACGCAGTCATCCTTCCATCGAGGTCAAGATTGAACACACCAACTACAACGATTATGTCAGCAAAATTCTGACCCGGATTGCCGGTGGGACGCCCCCCGATGTGATTTTTACTGAAGTGGATAATTTTGTGAATTTTTACGAGAAGGGCGCTCTGCTGAGCCTCACGGAAATACTCAGGAAGGACCCGACATTTATGATCGGCAATTACTTTCCCGAAGTGATCCGGCGTTTCACTCACGGCGGAAATCTGTATTGCATCCCCAGGGATACGGCGCCATTTGCCTGTGTGTTTTACAACAAGGATCTGTTTGACGAAGCCGGAGTGGTGTATCCGCCGGACAACTGGGATTGGAACGAGCTGCTGGTCAAGGCCAAAGCGCTCACAAAAATAAAAAACGGCATGGTCCAGCAATACGGTTTTTATGCCTGGGCATGGCAGAATTTTGTCTATTCCAACGGCGGCAGTATTGTGGACGATGTGGACAATCCCAAACGATGCACGCTTGCCGATCCCAAGGCGGTTGGGGGACTGCAGTTTTACGCCGACCTTGTGTTGAAACACCGGGTCTCTCCATCTCAGACAGCGATCCAGAATCTGGGGATGCAGATCACCCAGATGTTCATGGGGGGCAAATTGGCCATGTTCGCCTCCGGGATATGGGAGACACCCACGCTGCGTTTGATCAAGAATTTCAGGTGGGATGTTGCGATGTTCCCCTGTGGCCCAGAAGGGAAGAGGGGATATGGCACGGGAGGTTCCGGATATTGCATTTTGAAGACCACGAAATATCCGGCGCAGGCCTGGGAAGTGGTCAAGGCATTGAGCGGCGATTACGGACAAATCCGTTTCGCCGAGGCGGGGCTGACTCAGCCGGCCAACCGTTTGATCGCAGAGGGACCTTTCTGGGCGGGATCCGATCTGCCGCCCAAGAACAAAAAAATGCTCAATGAGGCGGTGAAGTATGTGACGTACAATCCATTTCATCGCGCGTGGCGCCGGATCACCGATCTTCTCATCAACCCGGAATTGGATATGGTCTTCAACGGGTCTCAGAGCGCGCAACAGGCGATGAAAAAAATTGTCCCAAAAATTGATCAACTCCTCCAGTCTCCGGAGTAAGACCGTGAGCGCGTCCCATGTTGAACATAGGCGTGCATGCGGATTTGTGGCGCTTGTTCTTTGTTTTCTGTCGGGTCTTTTTTTTCTTACCGTGCCCGCGGGCGGTATTCCGGCCCGCGACGTTCTTCCCATCAACAACCAGGAATACGTGCCAGCAGTGATGGACTGCCTCAACCGCGCGACGCAGAGCATCCGTGTGATCATGTTTTTGGCGCGGCGCTACAGCACGTACCCCGAAAGTCCTTCCAATCGCCTGCTCGCGGCGTTGACGCAAGCCCAAAAACGGGGGGTGGACGTGGAAGTGATTTTGGAGGGGGGAGGAAAGGACGAGGTCTTGGGCAAGGCCGGCCAAAATAACCGCAGCGCAATGGAATATTTGGAAAAATCCGGCGTCAAGGTGTTTTCGGATTCGAAGGAGCGCACGACCCATTGCAAGATTTGTGTCGTGGACGGCAGATACACCATCGTCGGAAGCACCAACTGGACCCACGCGGCGTTGACAACAAACAACGAAACAGCCGTTCTCATCGACTCACCGGAAGTCGCCGCGGCATACGGCGCATATTTTGAGCAGGTCAAGAAGCAATCAGATTGATAGAATAATTATTTGGACCCATATAAAAGGGAGGGGCGACATGAGCCAACTGGTGATGATATTGGCGGGAGGGGAGGGGAAACGGCTGTATCCCTTGTCCCGGGACCGGGCAAAACCCGCAGTGCCGATTGGGGGCAGATACCGGATCATTGACTTCGTCCTGAGCAATTTTGTCAATTCCGGTTTCTTCAAAATCAAGGTTCTCGTTCAATTCAAGTCGAACTCCCTGATCCGCCATATTTCGCTGGGGTGGAGGCTTTCGCCGCACATCGGGCAGTATGTCGACATGGTGCCTGCCCAGATGCAGACCGGCAAGAGCTGGTACAAAGGGACCGCGGATGCTATCTATCAAAACATGAATCTGATAGATGATGAAGACCCCGAGCACATTTTTGTCTTCGGAGGAGATCACATCTACAAGATGGATGTGAGCCAAATGTTCCAATATCACCTCAAAAAGAAGGCCCATCTGACAATTGCGGCGGTTCCCAAGCCCGTTGCAGAGGCCACGTCTTTTGGAGTGATGCAGGTGAACAAGGATTTTCGGATCATTGGATTTGAAGAAAAACCTGCCAAGCCCAAGGAAATCCCCGGCAAGCCGGGGTACGCCCTGGTCTCCATGGGGAATTATATTTTTAACCGCCAAACCATTGTGGAACAACTTCTGCGTGACGCAGCAATCAAATCGGCGAGCCACCACGATTTTGGCAAGGACATCATTCCCAAGATGATTGCCTCCGGTCAGGTGTACGTCTATGACTTTGCCACCAACCGGGTTCCCGGCATGACCGACCAGGAGGTGGGCTATTGGAGGGATGTCGGTTCCCTGGAGGAATACTTCAAAGCCAATATGGATTTGGTGGAAGTGATACCCCGCTTGAATTTATACAATCCGGAATGGCCGATCCGCACCACCTATCTTCCAAATCCTCCCGCCAAGTTTGTTTTTGCCAATGAGCCGGAGGGGCGCGTGGGATACGCAACAGACTCGCTGGTTTCCGAGGGATGTATCATCAGCGGTGGTCACGTCCACCGTTCGGTTTTGTCACCCACCGTGCGCATCAACAGTTTCGCCGAAGTGACCGATTGCATTCTGATGGAGGGGGTCGAGATCGGCAGGTATTCCCGGATCAAAAATGCTATAATCGACAAAGGCGTCGTTCTGCCGATGCACACAGAGATCGGCTATGATCTGAAGAAGGACCGCAAGCGTTTTTTTGTGACCAAGTCGGGGCTCGTCGTGGTTCCCAAAAAAGAGGTGGTCAAACCCGAGTAGCCGTTTGGGTGCTTTGAGGGAAGTGTTTGGGAGTAAGCAGCCGTCCAGGAATCCGGCAGGATTATTGAGCGTATGAAAATTATCTATGCGGCAAGTGAAGCGGCCCCGTTTGCCAAGACGGGGGGACTGGGGGATGTTGCCGGTTTTCTGCCGCCCGCTCTCAAAGAGCTTGGGCATGACATCCGTGTTGTGATGCCGTATTACCAATGCGTTCGCAGGGGCGTCACCGGTGCGGTTCACTCGTGCGCGCGTGTTTCGGTCCCCATCGCGGAACGCAGCGTGGATGCCAGCGTGCTGGAAGGCAGAACGGCGTCAAAGGTTCCCGTCTATTTCATCGATCAGCCAAAATACTACGACCGCGAAGATCTGTATCAGACCAGAGCGGGCGACTTCCAGGACAACGCAGAACGGTTTATTTTCTTTTCCAAGGCCATTCTGGATTTGATCAAGAAAATTCATTTTATCCCGGACATCCTTCACTGCAACGACTGGCAGACTGGGCTCACCCCTCTGCTGCTGATGTTTGGCCGTCCGTCCAATCCGGATTTTGAAAAAATTCGGTCCGTTTTTACCATCCACAATCTGGCCTATCAGGGGGTGTTTTGGCACTGGGATGTCCCCCTCACCAATCTGGGTTGGGAGGCTTTTACGCCGGAGTGTCTTGAGTTTTATGGAGACATCAATCTCTTGAAAGCGGGGATGGTCGGGGCGGATGCCCTCACGACGGTCAGCCGGAAATATGCGCAGGAGATACAGACCGGAGAATACGGATATGGTTTGGAAGGGGTCTTGAACGCGCGCAGCAAGGATTTGACGGGAATCCTCAACGGCGCAGACTACAATCAGTGGAATCCTCAAACAGATCGCTTCATTGCGAGGCAATACGGTCCCGGCGATTTTTCCGGTGGAGCCCCGCAGTCGCGGGCCGTGGCGTTGTGCCAGGGCAAGGCCTCGTGCAAAAAAGACCTCCTTGCGAGCTGCAATCTGGATATTTCTTTGGACACGCCTCTTTTGGGAATGGTTTCGCAGTTGACAGACCCCAAGGGGATGGACATTGTCACGGATGCGATTGAATCCATCGTTGAGATGGGGGCGGCCCTTGTGATATTGGGGTCGGGGGAGGAAAAGTACACGAGATTTTTGAGGGAGAAAAAACTGAAGTATCCCGCACGGTTGGGGCTTGTCCTGGGA
>CAZGMX010000009.1:0-2963 GCA_964526865.1 uncultured Actinomycetota bacterium
ATGCTCTGGGCAAGGCAATTCTTGAGGCAACCCGGCACATTGCCAACGAGCAGGCGCGCATCGGCGCCGTCAACAAAGCCATCCATGAGTGCATGCGGTTCGTGGGCAATGAACAGGCGCGGATCAGCGCCATCAACAAGGCGATTTCCGAAAGCAACTTTAACATATCGAACGAACAAGGCCGCATCAGCGCCCTGAGCAAGGAGCTCTTTGAGGCGTTTCGGTTGACAGGGAATGAGCAGGCCAGGATTAGTGCCATCCAACGGGCGGTTCATGAGATAACGCGGACGGAGTCCAATGAACAGGCGCGTACCAACGCCATGAAGACGGCGCTTGCTGAGATCAGTCGGCCTGAGTCAAATGAACAAGCCCGCGTGAGTGCCATGGCACAGGCGTTGTATCTGGCCTACGCGTGGCAATCCAACGAGCAGGCTCGCGTCGGCTCGGTGACCAAGGCCCTCTTTGACTGCACAAGATACATCTCCAATGAGTTGGCTCGCGTCAGCATGATCAAAACGGCCTTGTATCAGGTGACGCGCGCTGAGTCCAACGAACAGGCCAGAGTGGTGGCAGTGTTGACGGCGATGGCGGAAGCGATGCTGCCGATGGAAAACGATCTTGCGTTTACCAATGCGGTGGAACTGAAACTGTACCGGGAGATTGTGGGACTGACCAACGAATTCGGATACACCGCGGCGATCAAAACGGAACGGTACAAACAGATTGTTACGATTTATGAAAATGATCTCCAGCAATCTGCCGGCGAAGCGGCGGCCTGGGACAAGGCTTCAGGGGTGTGGGCCGATGGGATGACGCGCGCCACGGCCATCAACACGGAGTTGGAGAATAAAGCGAAGGATATCCTGGATGCCATTATCGGTTCCGCACTGGCGGGGGTGGAAATCAGCAAAGCGGTTGAAACCGAACTGGGCAAGCTGGGGATAACACACGCAAAAAGCGAGAATGTGTATCGCGCGGTTCTTGCCGCTGCCAACGATTATTTCTCCCGTGTCCAGGCGATTCTACGGCACAAGACCGATGTCTATACGAGCGTTTTTGCAGATTTGGCGAGTCAAGACAGTGAGATTGCCGCTGGAACGGAAAACGCCCGCGTGTTCTTCAATGTGGATCTCAGGGGCAAAGTGGACGCGCATCATCTGAGGCTTGACACGGCAAACACGGCCATGCAGGAGCGCGAGACATATATCCGCAAATGGAGCCGGCCAGAGAATTGGGGCCGTATCACACCGGAAACAGAGTCGCAATTGATGCAACAGGTCGGGGACTTGTTGCGCAACAATCAGGACTACTTTGGAGCGGAGCCCTCTGAAGTACTGATCCGGCAGTGGATCTTGTTTGGCATGGGGACGGCGGAATATCAGACCAAAAGGGAAGATGACGCGTTGAACGTGCGCAATGTCGTTTCCATCCTGACGCGGGAAATGGCCAACCGCAAACGGTTGAATCAGCACATCAAGGGTTATTACGGTTTGGCTGAGGATATCGACCATTTTGATCCCACACAGGAAGGGCTGGTGTCCTATTGGACAGGACTGCTGTTGAATCCCCAATTTACCATCGAATATTTGGAATCGTATTTGGGCAATGGCGCGCAACTCCGGCCACTGTTGATGGAATTTCTGGAGAGAACAGAGACGTTTGACCCCCTGAACAACGTCATTGATCAACTCGATTTGGAATATTGGACGATGGCCTCTCTGGAGCCGAGATTTTCGGCTGATATCAATTTGCTGATCGGAGATGCGGGTCTCTTCAGTACCCGAATGGCAATCCGGGGCCTATTGCGCCAGATGACGGACGATCCGGCCAAGGTGGATGTGGGTGTGGTTGCGGCGTGGTCTGACCCGATCACGTTTGGCAATGTGGCCCGCGCCAAAATCATGGACCAACTGAACAAGATGCTGGAAATCAAGGGTTTGTTAGAGCAATTGCTTGACCGGCAGGGCAATCCCATTGACGTGACAAATATGCAGGATTCCGCAACCTTGAAGTTCAAGGCATTTGCGGCGCAGGTTCCCGCCATGGGCGACAAAATAAAACAACAGTTGGAAAGACAGCTATTGCTGGTGGGAAAAACCGGACCCACGGACTACCTGGGTCAAATTGCTGGCGAGCCCTTGGTGCTGGATGGCAGTAATCCAGACCACGAAAAACTGTTGAACTTCTGGTCGGAGATGCCGACGTTTGGCAGAGCGGGAGAGACATTCGACATTCAGCAAATCACCGGTTTGCTGGGCGAGATCAATGCCCTGCGAGCGACCGTGGAGTCACATTTGGACGGCCAGCAGCTCAACTTGCTGGATCCAAACGGAGAGGACTCGCAGATTTTGATTTGGTGGTGTTTGGCCGGCCGGCAGTTGGCATCTCCCGCCCAGCAGGCTGACCCCGTTAAAGTCGGACAGCTGCTGGCAACGATCAAAGAGAGAAAATATGCCATCGAGCGGTTTATCGGCCGCGCGGACCGGCCGCTGGATCTGCGGATTCCGTGGGGAGAAGACGGCAAAATCCTGTGGGACTGGGCGGGACTGCTTTACTTTTCGGAAGGGAAGGTCACTCCGGAAGAAATGACCAAAATCCTCACGCCGCTGGACGAGGCAACGATGAATAGCAGTTGCGAGAAGTTTGGTAGCTCCGACAACCAGCGCGATTTGCAGTCCGTGCAGAAGGTGCTGCAGTCGAAATTTAGAGGGTGGAATCCGCAAGTTCACATCAGAATGGACAATAGAGATGTAACGGTCAACTTGCCCAGTGGTTTTGTCGCACAAGAGTTTCTTTTGATGGAGGAACTCGAGCCCACCGTGAAAGAAGCATTTCATCTGACGGATATTGACTATAACAATCCCACGCTTTTGAAGTTCATGCAGGAGTTGGCGGACTTGAGGATTGTCGGCAACATCATCAAGGGCAAGGAGGTTATCACTATGGCGCGGCTGGAAAGAATC
>CAZGMX010000009.1:2973-6418 GCA_964526865.1 uncultured Actinomycetota bacterium
CAGGATGCAGCCGCGGGTATGGCAAAGACCGAGGGTGCACGGGCCAGAACCGATATCGAAGCCCCCATCAACATCCCCACCGGCGGAATCGCACTGGATTTGAGAACACTGATCGATTCGGTGGATATTGTCTGGAGAAATTACGCTGGTCAGGATGTGCGGGAATCGGTGGCAATCCAGCCGGAAGTGTTCAGAGATACGCTTGACCTAAAGGATCCCATGGGGCCGCTGGCAAAGGCCATTGCGCGGCATATATTTAAAAGAACGGACGGATCGGGAATCGATATGACAAGCCCGAAGGAAATGGGAGTCCTCAGTTTCTACGCAAACATCATTCAGACAAGCAGGTTGGACGGCACGCCCAAAGAATATGATGTGCCGGCGGCGATCAAGGTGATCGAACAGTTGGGTTCAGAGGAGATCGGGCAGACGCTCTGGAACACCATTTTGGAACATTCCGGCACATTTGATTCCACGGACAAAGACCAGGTGGGAGAGGTGATGCCTCTGGTCTTCAAGGCCCTCGTGAACGACGCTGTCGCGAATTATCTGGTCTTTAGTTTTGTGGAGATCATCGATCCTGACACGGGCACCAAGAAACTGCAGTTGGTTGTCAAAGACGCGGCCGGCTGGCCTGTGACGCGCGATGCGCAGGGGCGCTATGTCCTTGATCCCCAGTCGCCTGGAAAGTCTGTTACCTTTGCCCCAGACGCTCTGAAAAAATTGATCACCAATATGGCCGCGCTCAAAACGACATTGAAGGATAACTGGCCCGGATTTGACATCAAGAACCCCGTACACATGGGGGTTCTTGCCAGCCTTGCGGGCAATGTGACGTTGACGAAAATGGTGAACGATCAGCCCATCTTCAGCGTCGAAGCGATGCAGATGATCATCGCCAAGGCGGGGACCACGCTGATTCAGAACGATTTATGGGTGGATATTTTGGGCAACACGCGGCCCTTCAGTTATGCGACAGACCTCCCCGAGGTCATGACACTTCTACTTCAAATGATGCCGCTGGCAAGGGATGTGACCATCGATCGAGAAGAGATCATTGTCCACGAGGATGGAACGATCGAAAGAAAACAAATAACAAAGGAACGGGTTCGGATTGCAGCGGATGCGATCGACAAGCAAGTCCAGTCGATGAAAAGGTTAAAGACTATCTTTGAAAATATTCCCGGACTTGGTTTCAACCTGAAAGACCCCGATCCGGTTGTGGCGCAAAAATGGCGGGGGTTCCTGGAGACATTTGGTGCCGATGTGTCGTTGAGCAGGCTCATCACAGAGGGGCCTGGCATGGGTTTCCCAATTATCAATGAGACTGTCATTGGAAATATATTGGGAGCGGCCATGGACCCGATCATTGCGGTCACTCTGTGGAGGGACGTGTTTGAACACACCGACCGTCCGTTTGATCCAGCAAGAGATATGGCGGAGGTGATGTCCTTCCTATACAAGGCGACTATCAACGGAACATTGACAGTGGATTTCAAGCGGAAATCTTACGACTGGACGACAGGGCAGCCGGTAATGGAAAACGTGCAAAAAGAGGTGCGGAACATTTGGGTGCAAGTCAAAAAGCAGATAGAAGAAATGAATGACTTGAAGCCTGTGCTGAGAGAGGTGGTTCCCGGTTTTGACGTTAATCACAGCGATCCCGTCCTGAGGGGGGTGTACCGGGGTCTGTTGGAGTCCCTGGCCGGCAATGTGGCGTTTGGCGATCCCGTCATGAGCAGGGCCATTATGACAAAAGTTCTTCGGATGATTAATACAGATGCGATTCAAAATAATCTGTGGAAAAAGATATTAAAACATGACACTGATTTCAGTTGGGGGACGGATCTTGCGGACGTGATGGTGTGGGGATTGAAGTCCGGCATTGACAACATTATGTATAACGCCACGCGATCCATTTTGAGAGATGGGCGTGTGATTACGGTAGATATGAATGGGCGGGAATTGACACGGGACGATTTTGAGGATAGCGGGAAGCTCAAGCGCGGACATGAAATACCGGCGAGGATCCCGCCGGAATTTCCGGCGCGGCAGATTGCTAAGATGCTCGAGATCGAAACGATGCTCAATGATTTGGTGCCGGGATGCAGGGAAGGAATTCGTTCCCCTGACAAAGAAGTCAGGGCCGAATGGATGGGGCTGTGGGAGAACCTGGCCGGACAAATCGCCGCCAGTGAATTGGTGGAAGAAGGACGAGAGGGCGGCCCGGCCGGCGTCATCATGACGAAAGAGCACGTGGAGAAACTCCTGAGGGCATTGTACCAGACAAATAGCGGTGCCGCTATTCAGGACAAATTGTTCCATAAAGTGTTGGGATATGCCGACGATGTGGAATTTAAAATCACAAAACATTTGGGCGCAGTTACGACCTGGGTGTGGAAGGCGACGGTGCCTGCGGTTTCGTTTGCGGCGACGCGGCAGACTTATAATGCAGATGGGAAGCTAGTGACGGTGGACCTGAATGGCAGAGAATTGACGGCAGACGATTATAATGCAGATGGGACGCTGAAACCCGGGCATGAGATCGACAGTGGCAATTTGGCGGGGCTGGTCAAAGAGCAAATCGATCAGATGGTGGCGATGCGGCCGATGCTGGAAAGGGTATTGGGGGATGATTTTAAAAATGGAATAGATGCCCCGGTTGCGTGGGACCGGTGGAAGTGGCGCGGGTTATGGGAAAGCTTTGCCGGGGACGTGGCGATTAGCAACAAGGTGAACGCAGGGCGGGAAGATGCTTTCATTCTGACGGCGTCGCATATCGAGGGGATTTTGACGACGATCATGGGAACCGGAGCAGACGCAACAGCGATCAAAGACAAATTGTTCCATCAGATATTGGGACATCCTGCAAGCGAGACATTCGATGTGACGAAGCACTTAGGCGAGGTGATGAGCTGGATCTTGAAGGCGGGAGTGCCCAACGTAACGTTTGCAGCGACCAGACAGATCTACAATGCAGACGGCAAGTTGGTGACAGTATTTGTGGGAGACGGCGTAGAGGTGCAGGCAAGCGACTACAATCCCAACGGGACACTGACAGCCGCAGCGATCAGCGCGCACGGAATAAACAGCGGCTCACTGGCAGGGCTGGTAAAACGTCAGATCGATGAGATGATCGCGTTGAAGCCCTTGTTGGAAGCAGACGATGTCCTGGGCCAGCCGTTTAAAGACGCGTTGGATCCGGCAAGTTCCATGACGATGTTCGAGAGGTGGAAATGGAAAGGATTATGGGAGAGTTTTGCGGGAGACATCGCGGTGAGCAACCATGTGAGCGCGGGAAGAGAAGGGACATTCACGCTGCAGTCGGCAGACGTAGTGAAGATCCTAAAGACGATCATGGGAACCGGAGCAGACGCAACAGCGATCAAAGACAAATTGTTCCATCAGATATTGGGACATCCTGCAAGCGAGACATTCGATGTGA
>CAZGMX010000009.1:6518-32957 GCA_964526865.1 uncultured Actinomycetota bacterium
TGGGAGACGGCGTAGAGGTGCAGGCAAGCGACTACAATCCCAACGGGACACTGACGGACGCAGCAACAAGAGCGCATGCGTTAGACAGTGGAAGTCTGGTCGGGCTCGTAGCCGATCAGATCGATCAGATGGCGGTGATGAAGCCAATGCTTGAGAGAGTGCTGGTTGGGACGAATTTTGCCGCTGCCATCGATCCGAAAAATCCAAACAATTTATCTGCGTTTGAAAGGTGGAAATGGAAAGGATTGTGGGAGAGTTTGGCGGGAGACGTAGCGGTTAGTAACAAGGTGACCGCGGGGCGTGAAGGAGGAGCTGGTGGGTTTAAATTGACAGTGGCTCACGTGGAAAAAATTCTGACCACGGTTGTGGGCGACACAAGAAACGGCAGGGCAATCCGAGGTGTCATCTTCTATGACATTGTGGGCCATGACCGAAACGACCCCAGTGATGTGTTTGACGTGTCCCGGCATTTGGGAGAGGTTATGCCATGGATTCTGCGGGCAACGGTGACGGAAGTAGACTTCGCTACCTCCCGCAAGATCAAAGACAAGACAGGGAAATGGATTTCTGCCGATCTCAATGACCGGCCGTTGTCGTTTGATGACTTTAACGAAAACGGAAAGTTAAAGCCCGGCCACGAAATTCACGCGGTCATACCGGATGGACTGATCGAGAGACAGGGACAGGTCATGATCGACCTGAAAACGATTTTGACGGAAATATTCGGCGACGAATTTAGCGACGCCGTGGATCCGAAAAACCAGAAAAATTTGTCGGCCTATACACGCTGGAAGTGGAAGGGACTGTGGGAAAGCCTGGCCAGCGATGTGGCCATCAGCGATTTCATCCGCGCAGGGGCGCAAGGAAATATAAAAATCACCAAGGAAATTATGAAGGACATCCTGACAGCATTGTTTAAGACAAAGGACGGCGAGGCCATCCGGGACACCCTCTTTCATCAGATATTGGGCCACCGGGCGGACGAAACATTTGACCCCACAAAGCACCTGGGCGAAGTGATGTTGTGGGCGATGAAGGCTTCGGTCAGGCATGTCGCATTCAATTCCGTCCGGAGGGTGTGGGATGCCCAGCAAAAGAAATTCGTTTCCGTCGATCTGAAGGGCCGCGAAGTCCAGTTTGACGAGTTTGGTGTGCCTCAATTTGCCGATAAATTGGGAGTGGATATCCCGGTGGGGTTGATCAAAGAGCAAATTGATGCCATGGTTCGCTTGCGGCCGGTTATGGAGAAATTGACGGGATTCAAAGAGGGAATTGCCAACCCGGATGTGCGGGTGCAGTGGAAGTGGCGCGGCCTGTGGGAAAGTCTGGCCGGCAATATCGCGGCGAGCAAGCTGATTTCCACGGGCAAAGAAAACGGAGCGCCGCAGGTTACGGAGCAGATGATCGAAGAGATTCTTATGAAGCTGGAGACGGAGCCCATGAAGACAGCCATCCGGGAGCGGCTGTGGAAGGATGTTCTGGGGCACACGGAGCGGGAATTTGATGTGACGGAAGATTTGGCGGATGTCATGGGGATGCTGATCAAGTCGACGATCCGCCGCGTGGAAGCCAAGTACGTGCGGTTCGTCGGGTACGACGCGCAGGGTAGGTCGATCTATCAGGATGGCATGGGACGCACACTTCCGCTGGACGCCAATGGCATGCCGGTTCTGGACGAACTCCTGCCGGGCGAGGTCATCGTCATCCCGGAAAATGCTATTCCAAATCTGATCGAAGAGATGGTGTATTACAAGGACGAACTGGAAAAGAAGGTGCCGGGTTTTGATATCAACGCTTCTGATTATAGAATCCGGTGGCAGTGGCAGGGGCTCCTGGAGAGCATCGCGGGTCAGGTGGCCTTCTCCGGTATCGGCACGGGAAAGCCGGGGCCTGTCACCCGAAAGGTCATGGACGAAATCCTCACGAATCTCAACAGCGACGCCATCAAAGACACGCTGTGGAAAAAGATTTTGGAACACACGGACGATTTTGATTTGCGCAATTCAGATCATGTGGGGCGGGTGATGGCGTTTGCCCTCAAGACATTGATACGGGATGTGAAAATTCCCGAGCGGGATCCAATAACCGGAAAAATTCTTCCGCCGAACGCCGACGGGACTCCAAGGTTGAAGGATTTCAGATTCCCTGAAAACTTTATGGTGGATGAAATCAACGAGATGTGGCGGATCAAGGAAAGAGTCCAGAATATGGTGAGGGCGTGGGGACAAAACGCCGATTTCAATGGTCCCAGCGGCAAGTATATCGGTGTCCTGGTCAGTCTGGCCGACATGAAGGTTTTGGGCGGCACGGCCGTTGATGAAAGGGTTTCCAATATTTATATCGAAGGCCTGGGCGACACCGCATTTGTCAACAAGGTGTGGAAGGAACTGATGGAGGAGAAAGACACGTTTGATCCCACCAATTCTCAGCATGTAGGGTCGGTGGCATCCTTTGCGCTGGGAATGGCTGTGAGCGGTGTGAATGTGGAATATAATTGGGAAGACGAAGAGGGCGTGGTGAAAACGGCACGGGCCGTCCGGGATTGGTCCAATCCCGAAGTAGCCAAAGCGGCGGCGAAGTTTGAGCTGGATAAACTCATTGCGTTGCGGGGTGGTATTCAAACCGCGGTGGCCGGCTGTAAACATAAGTTTCCAGACGGCAATGTCATCTATATGCCTGCGGACGGCAAGCTGTACCTGAATCTGGAAGAGAGCGAGCGCAATTGCCCGCCGTTTATGACACTGGAGGAATATCGCGGGATGCAGTGGGGAATTTTGCGCGCCTATGGCGCGCCCGTGACATACGGCAGATTCGATGCAGGTATTTATGATCAGATGCTGAAAAGCATGGACAAAGAAATGCGCGGTCTGTTGGCCCAACTGATGGGTCGCAAACCGGAAGCGGGAGAGGATATCACGATGCTCTTGGATATGATCGATCCCAAGGGAGGAGAGTCCGGACTGGCCATGTACTGGGGACAGTTTTGCTATGCGGCCCGGCCGGGGGATATTACCGGTGGCCGTGCCCTGACAAAATCCCTATTGAGGATGATGATCAGAATCAAGCCGGACATGGAGCAACTGTTGGGCCGAACGATATTGGTCAACCCCGAACTGAGACGGCAATGGGGAATCGATTCAGGCATATTGAGCTATTTTGTCTTTATGGTTCTGGCCGGGGACAGTCTGGCCGATATGCGGCAAATCGAAGAAAAAGTGGTACACCTGATTCACCGCATGGTTGAGATAAAGCCTGCCCTGGATGGACTGCTGAGTGAAGATCTGGAAAGGGAGGCCCTGCAGAGGGGTGATGAAGTTCCCCCAGATGGGCGTTACCGGCTTCAATTGGATCATCCGGTCAAAGAGGTACGAGAGAGGCACGGCGGAATCTTGACGTACTATGCCATGATGGCGGATGTGATGGGTGTCAAAGATGCCAAAAAGTTTATCGAGATGATGCGCCAGCTTAGGAATCCTGTACAAGGACTCCTTCCCGATGGGGAAACGCTCAATTTATTAAATCCGGACGGCAAGGACATTGGCCTCTTGGGATTCTTTGCCAACAAGGCGATGGACATTGGGTCTGAGAATGTCCGGGAACAACTGATGAATATGAAACTCTTGAAGTGGGACGCCGAACAATATTATGACGCATGGGAGGGGCTGAATATCCGGGATCCAAACGACCTCGCCCTTCTGGAGCGATTGGCTTGTCTTGCCCAGGTCCGCAAAATCACCAATTATTCCCCCCATCATTACCGGCCCGGGGTGCGCGGCGTAAAAGAGTATCTGCGCTACGGCGCCTTCATCACGCCGATTGTGGCCCAGATGCTGGGGTATCCGCTTCTGCCGCGGTTTATCGGCCGCGACGACGCCAGACTCTTCCAGGAGACCCGCAAGCCCCACTACGCGGGAAAGAGTTTCCACGATATGCATGTGGAGGGAGCTATCCCGTTTTCACAGTACACTCAGCAGCTGCTCTCCCGCATTAATATACAGAAATTCATCGTGCAATATATCGCGGAATTGCCGACAGCGGGATTCATGACGGAGGAAGAGCGGGCAAACTGGGCTATCCTGGGGCAGTTCAAGTATAAATTCAAGGAAAACGACGCGCTCATCGCGGGCGGGCCTCTTGTGACAAGCGACATTGCCCGTCTGAATGAGGCGTATAAAGGGGAGAATCTGTGGGGACTGGTGTCGTATTTGGCGGAAGATGTTGTGCGCCGCGGCATCAGCGAAGATGAAATTGAGGCGGTGCTGAAGCACAAACGGTTCCTGAGGAGTCTGCGCATTACCGATCCAAGCCTTTTTGAGCATGTCCTTGTTGCCAATGGCGATCTCTATGAACTGGGCAAAAGATTTTTCCTGACGGAAGAGGGCGCCCAGTGGCGCGTCCCCGAGCAGGTGCTGACCAGCCAGAAAGATGTCCTGGCCGGCGCGTACAAGTCCTTGAACGAAGAAGGCATCCTGACGTCCCTGGCCATGATGATCCACCGGCAGTTCAAGGGCGATGAGAACATGATGAGGCGGTATCTGGAGGCGTTTAAACTGGTGGCGGAGAACATCGGCACAGTGGAGACGCCCGAGGAAATGGGAGATATTCAAGCCAAAATCTTCTTCCGCGGAAAATACAAAGAACTGCTCTACAAGCAGGTGCGTATGACAAGGGAAAGTACGGACGGTCAGGATGGATACACCCTGCTCAAGAAGTTTTTCCTTGAGGATCCCGCGGGGTATCGCACGTTCATCATCAGCGCCAAGGCGATGGATCTGGCGGAGCGCACGCCGGCACTGGATCCGCAGAGGGTGATCCAGATGCTCAAGAATGAGCGGTTGATTCGAAATACTCGTAAGACCGGGACACCGGAGTACGATCCCAGGCTTGAGCCTTTAGTTCGTTCCAATGTTGACCGGCGGGCCAAAGCGCGTGAGATGCTCACAATGAGAGAAAGGTTTTTTGACGATCTGGCGGTGTTCTCAGAAATGAAGGTCGTTGCGGATGACGCAGCGATTGAGGAGGACATCAACAAGATATATAACAAGGATGATCCCAAACATCCCATCAATCTGGGGACACCCATTTTGGCGAGAGAACGGGAAGACCTCTTTAACGCCACACTGGACGACGGATTTGTTTCATCGCTGTCCGAAAGGATGGAGCTGGAAGGAATCACGGACATGCAAAAAATGATTCTGATACTGGTGATAGAGGAGGATCTGAGGCATGACAAATCAGTGTTGAAAGCAATCGGTGATATGTTGAAGGCATCGGATCCGTACATGCAGGAACTCAAGGAATTGGATGTAGAAATGGCAAAGAAATATTTCCATCGCAAAAGGATTTATGTGGCTGGAGAGGTCCTGCCAGAAGGGTTGACCGAGCAGGAGGTCAAGAGGATGCCTCAGGCAGATTTTGATGCCGCATTGGAAACATATCGTTTAGACGGCATCCTATCTGTTTGGGCCAAGGAGATGGTGGACGGCGATGTGAAGGACAAGGAGGAGCTGAAGTGGGTTCTCGAAAATTGCACGGCGATGTATCAGAACAAGGATGTCGTGACGGCGCTGGAAAAGATGGGGGCACTGCAGAATGAGCGCAGTCCCAACGCGATGGGGATATATTGGAGTGACTACAGGGAAGTTCTCACCCGCCGGGGGATGGATTTTAAGGCAGAGAAGCCCGGCGACAATCCTCAACTCGACAAGTACTTTTCCAAAAATCAATTGATG
Organism: uncultured Actinomycetota bacterium; assembly: GCA_964526865.1. Lineage (GTDB taxonomy): Bacteria > Auribacterota > Ancaeobacteria > Ancaeobacterales > CAZGMX01 > CAZGMX01. Next base: position 12,251 of record CAZGMX010000009.1, read on the forward strand.
GGAGCCATCGTATCCTTTGCCAGAGACCGGGGCGATTCCAGCCAAAAGACCGCCGCGGAAAAGACCGAGGAAATGGGCCGGCTCAAGACCACCGTCGAAATGGCAGTCGAAATCATGAAGGATCCAAAAAAATGGGCTCTGTTGTCGGAATTGACGGATGCCCTCCTGCCGTTCACGCCTGAAAAGACGGCGGCGGAAGACATTGAAATCGAAAAGATCATCAAAGAGAAACTGAAGGTGCCGGTCAACGACGCCCAGAAGGCAGAGTTGCTGAAGGCGATGCGCAATATCGGCACCGTCGTGAGCTACGCCGCGGAGATCGCGCGCAAGACAGTCAAGATGGAGGATATGGAGACGCACGTCACGATTTTGTTGGAGGTGCTCAAAGACCCAGATCTGATGAAGGACCTGGCCGAGATTTCGCCGCAGTTGTGCACAGAGACCGCCGACAAGACGGCGCTCGAAAAGAAGGCATTCGAGAGGACGCTGGAGAAATACCGACGCAAGGGGATCAATGTGGAGGAACTGCTCGAACTCAAGGACAGGAAATGGGTGCCGGCAACAGGTGTGACGGCGCCAACCGCCGCTCCTGTGCCTGCTGTTGCCCCCGTGCCCACGCCCGCGGGCATTTCGCCCACGCACCGAAGCATGCTGAACAAAATGGAAGAGAACAAGTCCATCTTTAAGCGAACGATGGAAGGTGCCCAGGAACGTTTGTCAAAGCTTCCAGCGGATTCGCCGGACCGGCCCAGGTATGAAGGCGCAATACAAAATGCGAGCGTACAGATCGCCTACTTGGATGATGCCATTGCGAAATTCAATGGGGCGTTGAGGGATAGAGAACAGGCTGTCAGAGCAAAACGTGAGGATCTGTCCGGATTTGACGAAAGATTGCAAGACATCTCTTTAAAAACGGACGAGTGGTTGGTGGCTCAGACGACAGTGCCTGCAAGGCCCGCGCCTCGCGCCGCTGTACCAACCGCCGCGAGGCAGACTGCCGCGAGAAGAAACGTCCTGTTTAACGAAGCGGCGCTGGTCGGTCTGGCCTCTGCCCACGCGCGCGAGATCCTCTTCAAGGACAAGACGAAGCCGGAGGAGATCAAGCAGGAAGTGGCTGACCTGAAGGGCAATCTTGTAGGGGTCAAGGAACTTCTGGCAGATCCTGCGTGCAGGAATTTACTGAAGAAAGTGGCAGAAACGATCTATGGCTGGACCGGTGAGAAAAATCGCAACGACGAGAAGGGGCTGGCGCCGTACTTGTTGGGGCTCAGGGACAAAGGGGTTGTCATCGCGGACGACAGGCAGAAAGAGACTGTCATGCAGGAGTTTCAGTTGATCGGCTTGTACGAATCGCTGGGTGAGGCCCTCCGGATAGCGGATTTTGCGGACAAAGAGGAATTGATGAACATTCTCAACAACGCGTTGGATTTAGCGAGCCGGGACGGGGTAGGAGATGCGTTGATGAGCATCGCCGAAGACAAGGCTCTGCTGATGCCCAACAAAGACGCCCTGGACAGGGAAGACCACAAGAGGCTGGTGGAACGCCTGCGCAAGCAGAATGTGGAGGTCTCCGCGGAGAGCGAGACCAGGATGCTCAGGGAATTCCAGACGGTCACGTCGCTGTTGTTCTATGCCAGCGCCGTCGAGAGAAAGACGTTCAAGATGCTCAAGAACCTGAATGTGGCGGAAAAATCCATCAAACACCAGGCGCGATTGTGGGCCGATGAGGGCGTGCGAAAAGCGTTGTTTGAGCGCGCAAGATTACTGGCGCAGAGGAAAGGCCCCATAGAATTTGTCCGGTTGTTCTTGAGGGGGAGAGACAGGATGAAATTTTATGAGCAGGCGCAGAGATCCGTTGCCATGCGCCAGGCGAGGGGGTTGAGAGTTGTGGACGGCATCCCCGGAACAACTCCAGTCTTTCGGCTGCCGGTATCCCAGCGAGAGGTGGACGAACATCAGGAGGCATGGCTGATTACGGAAGAAGAGTGGATGTCGGGGCAGATCAGCAGTATGGCGGAGAAAAAGACTCCGATGACCACCGAGGCGGCCAGACGAAAATTGGCGCGTGTGCCAGGAGGCTCGACCTCGATCAGGGCGCCTGAACCCACCATGGCCGCCCTGCCTGGGACTTTACGGCGTGCTGCGGCGCCGGGTACTGTTGCTGCGGGTGTTCCCGCCGCAGGGGTTCCAACCGTACGCCGTCCCGCGGCGGAGGCAAGGCCGGAGGTGATTGCGCGCGCGGGAGAGCGTGCACCGTTGGCGCCTGCCGCCGTTGCGGCAGCAGTTCCCAAAACGCCGGCGGCAGTCCAGGCGAAACTGCGGGAGTATGTCCAACGGGAAATTTCCGGCGTGGAACAGATGATTCATTCCGCAACGGGCTTGCCAGTTGATTTGGGCGTGTCGGATGGGCGCAGGATAAATAGAGTGAGAGACGTCAGGACAAAGCCGACCAATATCGCCATGGCCATCAACGCCATTGTGATCGCCAAGGAACTGGGCTTGCAGTTCAACGGTCAAAATCCTGCCGATGCCCTAAAGCAGATCATGAGCCAGTTGAACGCCATGCAGAAATACGAGGGCTTCTTGTACGAGTGGTATTACGCGAGCGACGGAAGACCCGTTGGGGCTCCCGCCAGGCGCGAAGTTTCCTCCGTTGACAACGCCATTTTGACCTGTTCGTTGATGGCGGCGGCCAAGGCGTTTGGAGCGGATACGGCGCTTGCCGGCGACATCCGGCAGTTTGTTGACGTCCAGGATTACACGCAATTCCTGGATGAAAGCAAGGAAAAGATTTGTCTCAACATTGTAGTGAATGCCACAATTCCGCTTAGACAAAAAGAGATAGAACGATCAGACATGAATTACGAAACGCTTCTGAGCGAAGGGCGTCTGGCGGTCTTTTTGGCGGTGGTCAAAAACGGTGCAAAAAAAGAGATTTGGGAGGAATTGAACCGTGATCTTGCAGAATACGACTATGCGGGCAAGAAATATGAATTTGCCCAAAATGACTTTGGCGATCTCTATTCGGCCATTTTTGTGGACGAATTTTTGGCGGGCAACAGAATCAATCCGAAATTTTTTGCCGCAAACCACCGGCGGATGATTCTTGGGCACATCGACGATGCCAGATTGACAAAACGCCATGTGTGGGGCGCGGATCCCGGGTATGGTCCCAGCGGGGAATACCTGGGCGTGGGTGCGGAGGATGTCGAAAGCAGGAGAGATCAGCGCCTGGCCGGAGTGGGCGTTTTTGGATCGGGTGACCAACCAGACAATCAATCGGGTCCCTCGATGCCATATGCCTCTGCTTTGGCATTGAAATACTGCTTCCCAGAGGCGTGGGACAACTTACAGAGGATGGATCAGGCGGGCGGCTACGGGGCAAGCGGGTTTGGAGAATCCGTGGATGAAACTCAGACGGGCTTTAATGTGACGGCCAGGAGGACAGTGCTCGCAAAGGGCATCGGACTTTTGGGATTTTACGGTGTGTTGCCGAAGGCTGCCGGCCAAAGGGAAATAAGCGATTATTTCTGGGGATTCTGTGAGGATCTGGGTGCCGATAAAAAGAAGACAGGTGAAGACCTGCTCAAATCGGTGCCGCCGTTGAAAGACGCAGACCTGCCGGCAGAGCCTCAGATTCTAGAGCAATTGCCTGCGCGAGGGAGTGTGCCTGCCGTGCCTGGTGCAGCTCCGTTGATGACGGTGCCGGCTGCTCCTCCAACAGCAGTTCCTCCAGCAGGAGCGCCGGCGCCAGCTGCGCCAGGAGTACCATCTCCGGCGCCGGGTGCGCCGATGCCAGGGACGACGGCGCCCGCGCCCATGAGGAGGGGTGCATTGGAACAGCGGCTGGATTACCTCAAATCAGAGTTGCAGGGCGTGCAAATGAAATTGGCAGACAAGCGGTTGAGCGAAGAAGAGGTTGCCGAGCTCAATGGATACCGTCAGATTCTCGAAAAACAGCAGGCAGTCGTGACGAACCATATTGCCAGATATGGTTCGGAAGGCATTCAGTATGTGCAGGCGGGCGGTGCCTATGCGCCGGTGGCGCCGATGCAGGCGCCTGTCGCACAGCAAAACGACCCCGCAATCCAGGCGGAATTGCAGAACATGGTGAAGGCGGACGTTCAGGGCATGCTGGCGATGCTCTATGAGGACGGACAATATTGCCTGCCCGTGGATTCGGCGGCGTTTGAAAATGGAAAAGTTGTCCTGCAGAAGGAAATGAAGGGGGCGATGAAGACGTCCGCCACGAATATCGGTGTTGCCATTCAGTCGATCATTGCGGCACGGGATGTCGGGGTGCTGACGGACGCCCAGGCGCTGGAAAAAGTCACCAAGATCGTGAACCGGTTGGAGACGATGGAAAAATACAACGGCTTCTTGTATCAGTGGTACGACTCCGTGACCGGCAAGGCGGTCGGGAACAAGGCTGAGCGGTACAAGATATCCAGCGTGGACAACGCCAACCTGACTGCGTCTTTGATGATTGCGGCCGGCGCGTTTGCCGGCGATCAAACCTTGGTTCAGAGGATTCAGAAATTTATCGACACCAGGTCGCAGGATTACAAAATATTTGTTCGCGATATGGATGGAAAAGAGCGGTTTGCAAACAACTTAAAGGTGGACCCGACGAGGAATACCTATCAATTCGGCGACGATAACAATTACGATACTCTCTTAACGGAAGGCCGGATGGGCGTATTTCTGGCCGTGGTCAAAGACGGCTATTCGCCGGATTTGTGGAGAAGTCTGGAGCGCTCCCAGACCCGCTATACCACTGCCGACGGCCGGACTATGGACATTGTCCAGGGCGACTTTGGCGATATCTTTGCGCAAGTGTTCACGGACACCATGCTGGAAGGCGAAAATTTCTCGCCGTTCTATCAACACAATCACCAGATGCTGGTCGATCTTCAAATCAACGAGGCAAGGCAGAGAGGACTGCATTTCTGGGGTTGGTCTCCTGCCTTTGGCACGAGCCGCTATTGGGGGGTGGGAACCGGCAACAGCCAGATCTGCATCCCGCGCGCCGGCAAATTTGCCGACGAGGTGGAAGACATCGACAAGAGGCAGACGCTGGGGCCTGTATCGCCCTACTCCGTTGCCCTGGCGTTGAAATACCAGTTTGGCGACGCGTGGGAGATGTTGGAGAGAATGAAGCAGTGCCAGGCATACGATTCTCAAACCGGTTTTGCGGAATCTTTGACGGAATCGAGGGATAGCGAGACGGGTCAGGTGACGGTCAAGGTATCCAAGATCCGCACACCGCTGGCAAAGGGCATTGAAATCATGGCCCTGCACCGCGTCTTGAGCGGCAAAACCACGATGGGCCAACATCTATGGTCTTATCTCCAGAACGCCAATAAGCAAAAGGCGGATCTGGGCCAGCAATTGCTAGCCGAAGAAATGCCCCGCGCCTATACGCCCCCTCAAGCGCCGCAGGTACTGGATGCGGTCCCCGGCAATGCCATCGTCAAGGTCTCTGCCGAGGAGGATTTGACCGGCGCGAATATTGTCTATGGAGAAGAAGGGGATATCGTGGATTTGAAGCAGAGGGCGAAGACCATTGCCGACTCGGTGGAAAAGGGATATTTCGGAAATGAACCGATGGCAAGACGAAATTATGACATGGCTATCGATGTGTTGGATGACAAAGATGTCCTGCGGCCCCGCCTGGAAAAATTGACCAAATTACTGACGGATGGCCAGCATGTGCCCAAATTTTATGAGGTCAGCAACATCAAAGATATGGAAATATTGAGTGAACTGGGCGGCGCGGGACGGGGGATGGATTCCGCCATGACGTTGAATTTCCTGCGCGGTCTGGCGTTCAGCCTGGTGCGGGATATGGATCCTGCCATCCTTGTCGATCGCAGTAAGAGGGACAAGGTCTATGAAGAACTGGCCATGTCACTGGACACGGTCACGACGATTTTGGACAGTCCGGAGGCGGTTGCAAATCTGATGGCCCTGCGTCAATTCCAGAATGACGTCACACCGCAAAAGCTCGATGCGGATAAACAATTCTTTGTTGATAACATCGCCGCAAAGTTTGCTGATTATGACGATAAATTGCGGCCAAGTCAGAATGAGATGACACAGATGTTTAATGAAATCCAGCTTGTGGGGCTGGCGATGCAATTTGCCCGGACATTGGCGGAACAGAGGATTACAGCCTATGATCGTGCCGATCCCTTTGGTCATAAAATGGCGACGGCGGGAATGGCGAAATTTGACATCGACGACTTTATTCGCCGAGTGCACAGCGAAATTTTGGCGTACAGTGCCTATGCCACTGGATTGAAGCAGTTTGTCGACAATAAGGTGAATGCCATCATGTATTCGTCACGGGGTGCGGCCGACAGGCAATCAGTCCTTTTGCGCAGCAGGACGCCATACGAATATAAAATCGTAAAGGAAAAGAAAGAAAAGGAGGAGAAGGAAGAGAAAGAAGCGAAGGAGGTGAAGAAAGAAGAAGAGGATGTATGGTCATGGAAGAAGCGCGAGGATACGGAGGTGGATGCACTCTTCAAAGACATCCTTCGCATCAGTGTCCTTTCCCAGATGGGAAAATTGATCTACGGTAAGAACCTCGATGCGACGGTGCGCGAAGCAAAGACGGGTGCGGAAAGAGAGCAGGCTGGCAAAGAGACGGTCGAGAAATTGACGGACCTGTTGGAATATGAGGAGCCTTTCTCCACGGATCCGGAACTGCAAGCCCTTCTGGACGAGCGGGTAAGAAAGAGCATGTTTGAATTGGACGGTGTGACGGAGACGAAGGAATTCGAACTGAAGAAAAGGAGGATGAAGGAAAGCCTGGAGTATAAATATTACAAGATCGTCGCAGATCCGCCGCTGGTGCTTGCGCCGGACCAGATAGAGAAATACATGAAAGATGCGCGGGCGGAAGCGCTGAAGGAAAACAAGGCCGTCCTCTTTCAAGGCCAATTCAATGCCTGGGTGAACGAGACGATGCGCACCGGCGAGATGGAAAGTCTGGCCTACAAGGCCTATCTTCTCCAGTGGGACGCGAAGACAAGGCTGGCAAAGCGGGCGGAAAAAGCCCAGCGGACAAAGGCGGCGGTGGAAAAGCGGATAGCGGATCTGCAAAAAAGGATGGGGGAGGTCGCGGCATTGCAGGGTCAGCCCGGATTGAGCAAGACGCAGGAGGCGGCGCTGGAAAGGGAAGCGGCGGAATTGAATGCTGCGCTGAACGGATCAACCAAACTGTTGGATTCTCTGACAAGAGACCTGGCAGAACTTGCCAATCCCGACCATCCGGAACTCCAGGCGGACGCCGTCATGAGTGCCCTCAAGCGCCAGTTGTGGGTGGAGGGATTGTTGGACAAGGCCGTGAAGCGAGGGATTGTTGTGCTGGAGCAGGAAGGTGCACTGTACGAGGCGAAGCGGGACTTTTATCTGGAATTGGAGAACGCAGAGTGCCTGATCCAGACGGGCGCGGGGCTGGATTCTAATACCAGGAATACCTTGAGAGACCTCATCTATCCCGTGAAGGACCGGCAATGGACCGTTTCCAAGATGGCGGAAGACATTTTAGATTCTCCCTTGATCGAAAAGATCGCACGGGAAAAAGACGAGTCCACAGAGACTTTCCGCGAGTTGGATTGGCGGAATCCCGAGGACAGGCAGAAAATGACCGAAAAGATCCTCCTGTATCTGACGTACGTACAGGCGGGGAAGGAGACGTTGAAAAAGCATCCGATCTGTTATCCCACAGAAGGGGACCGGATTGATGCGGAAAAAGATTTGGCCCGAAAAGCGGAAGAAATGCGCGTGAGGCAGGACATGATGGAACGGGGAATCACGGTGGATCCCGCAAAGTTGAATCACTATCTGGATGTCATGGCTGCAGAAAGCGGCAAACGGATGCCGCAGTATGCCGTGGAGTTCATCGTCGGTGAAATCAGCGAGGATCATGAGCGGTATTTCCGCGAGTATGCAGAGGTCTTGTTGAAAAAACAGACAGGGGAGGGTACGTTGTGGAGCCCGGGACAGGAACCTATGGAATCGTTGATAAAGCGTTGTGCGGATCTGAAGTACTCTTCCAGCATCACCGCCCTCGACCAGGTGCCGGCGAACTTTATCGAGGAACTCTCGGATGGAGTTGGTACGGACGCCGAAGCGGCAAGGGAGTATCAATTGGGACCTCTGCCCGCGCGAAAGAAAGCTGTGGAAGATACAATCGTCGCGGCATGGCGCAGAGAAGTGTTCAAGCGAGACTTCCTGGCGTCGCATGTCAAAAACTTTCTGGGCGTGTGGGATGTGGTCCGCCGGATGGAGGACCAGGGCAGGCTGGACAAGCTTAGCGAGGGCCCCTATTTCGAACTGGTCAGATTCAACACGGAGCAGGACATGCGTGACGATCTGCGCCGGCGTTTCCGCCGGGTTCCCATGGACTCTGTGTATTTGGAGCAGATACTGATGCGCATGATGCGATCGCCGAATTATGCCGCAAAGTATGGTGAGGGAATTCGCGTTGGGTTTGTTCACGGACTGTTCCGGACGATGGTCAAGGATCCCATCCTGGCGGAGCGTGTGATCCGGGACCGGGACGAACTGCGCCGGTTTGTCCAGAGCGAATGGAAAAAGCAGGACGGCGCAAGCCTGATGAATTGGGAGAAGGCCGCGCGCAACAGCGGCCTGACGCCGGAACAGATGAGGATTATCTTTGGGAACATTGCCGCAGCTCAGGTGCTGCCGGTGACGGCGTCCGATACCCATGCCCCCATGGATGACAAGACTCTGGCGGAAGAGCGCGGTCAGTGGCAAGAGTTGATAAATGTCATGACCGGTTTTGAGATGCCCGAGGGGTGGTGCGAAGCGGATAAGACGACGCCCCTTGCGGAGAGAAAATTGGAGTCGGAGCACCTGAATGACATGAAGAAGCACGTGCTCACGGCCAATGTTGCGGTGAACCAGGAGGAGGCCGCCCCCTGGGAACAAATCCAGCAGGCCGTCCAGGAACTCTTGAGCGAGCGGGATCAACTGACGGAACAGACTGATGTCCTCACACTGGGGTATATGGAAATGAAGCTTCTCTTGCCCCAGCTTATGGTGCCGGCGGGCTGGCGGGAACTCAATGGTAGAGTTGGGACAATGCTGAGAAATCTGGGAGAACGGACAAAATTCGACCAGATCCCTGAGTTAATGGAACCTGTGGTTTGGCAAGATCAGCACCTCAAAGTCATGACGGTACTTGGTACATTGAGAGAACGGACGAGGTACGACAAGGAATTTGGCAAATGGCTATCGGATAAAAATTTGACCAAAGATTGGGAAAATTTATTACAGGATCTGGAAGACGCAAGCACGATCGTGCAAAACTTTTCAGCCACACTTCAGGCACATCCCGGCCAGTTCCAAAATGCCATGAAATATCTGCAGGCAAAAGTAAAGGTGGTGCTGGATCGCATGGAGGAATGGGATCGGGAAGCGCAGGGACTTGAGGTACAGAAGAAGATCAAGGTTGGTCCGGATTTGTGGAAAAGGAATCGACAGATATGGGATAAAGCGAGAAATGATGTGGGCGGGATTGTGACCATGACAGAGCAGTTCTTCTTCCCATCGCTTTCGCAATGGTTGAAGGATAAGAAGTTGACGCAGGATTGGAAAAATTCATTACGGGATCTGGAAAACGCTGGTGCGGCAGTGGAAAACTTGTCATCCACCCTCCGCACCAATCCCGGCCAATTCCAGAATGCCTTGAATGACCTGCAGATAAAATTAAAAAAGGTGCTGGATCGCCTGGAGGAATGGAATCGGGAAGCGCAGGAACTTGAGGCACAGAAGAAGGTCAAAGGCGGGTTTGATCGGTGGCAGAGAAACCAGCAAATACTGGCAGAGATGCGAAACGAGGCGGGCAAAGTCCTGGGGATTGCGGAAGAATTTTCGGCGCTGCATCTGGACACGCTGGAGGCAAAGTATCAGATGTTGAGCGGCCTTCGGCCGCAGTGGGATGACATGTGCAACAAGATTGCCGCTGTGACAACGGGCTCGATTCCCACCACCCATGCGATGGATCAGATGGATGCGAGCATGGAAACGGTTTTGGATCAGCTCAACGCAAAGATTGCCGGCGTACAGGGGAAAATGGCCGTGGCAAAGGCCGCGTATGATCAAGCCGTTGGAGCGATGGCCATGGCGGCTCCGGCGATGCCCCCCGCGGCCGCCGTGACAGTGATGACAACGCTTAAAGACCAATGGGATGCCATCCGCAATGAACACGATCAGATGGTCCTGTTCCGCGACCGCCTGTTGGCGGCGCAGAGCAAGTTGAAAGAATACAGGGACAATGTGGAGCATTCCAGGACGCATTTGGACAAGATCGTCGCGCTTGCGAAAAACCTGCCCATCGACGTAGTGATGAAAGACGGTGTGGTTGTTGAATTCAAACCGATGGGAGGCACGCCGGTCCCGCCGCAGGGATGGGGACTGACGCCGTTTGCCGATGCGGTGCGGAATACCGCTGATCAGATGTATCGCCTGACTGATCCAGTCCTGCAGTGGGATGATCTGAGGCTTTTAAACCGCGTCCTGGATCGATTGAAGCTGGCGATGCTGCAGAAGACGCGCGCCGGTATGGAGGCTCGTGCCGAATTGCTGGTCCGGATGAGCGCCATGGTGGATGAGGCGGAACGCCTGGGTGTCAGGAAATTAAAATTGCGCGGGAAAGAATATTCCATCGAGGACGCACGGGCGCAGATCCAACGGCTGTTGGAAAATCTGTTCATCCGTGCCCAGCGGCGCCCGCTGCCGGACCGTGAGGCGGTCTATTACGGCCAAAGCGCCATGTTTTTCAATAAGAAATTTACGCTGGACGAATTGAAGGAGTATTTCAAGGACAGAGTCCTTTTGAAAGGTGTTTGGATGGCCTGTCATGAAGGAAAGGATGTCCTGGAGGGAGATCTGAGCAGTCTCCTCTCCGACCTGCGTAAAAGTCTGACCGTCAAAGAAGAGGCCAAAAGGTGGTGGGAGTTGGCCAGGGAGACGGCGGCGCTCGACCCCCGGTTGAAAAACCTGAAAACGATGGAAGAGAAATTGAATCGGGAATCAAGACCTGCAGTGCGGGCGCAGATGAAGCAGTTGTATGAGCGCGAGGTCTGCCGGCAGTTTGAGGCCTCTGTCCTGCGGCTCAGCGCGGTGATTAGACAGAAGGAGCGGGAAGTGGTGCGGCGCCTGTACGTGCGGTATTCGGGGAACATCTCCCAATTCCAGATACTGAACAACGCGCAGGTGCTGGGCAAGGTCTCTGAAATGATTCAGATGCTTGTCGACAGGAAAAAGAGGATGAGGGATCTGGAGGGGGATCTGGATGCATGGTTTGACAACATGGGATGGGACCAGGCCCTGGCGAGGGACGAGCAGGGGCGTTTCCTTTCGCCGGAGATGATCAATCTCTCCGTGAAAGAGGCGCTCGATGAGGTGAACCGCCTGAACAACTGGCTTTCCCCGAGGGGACGCGCCGTGGCCACGTTTGAAATCAAGGCGCCGCTGGACTTTGGGTTCCGTAACATGGGAGAGAAGATCACCCGCAACAGCATCCTCCTGAACAAAATCAGCGTGGAATTCAAAGAGGAGCCGAATGCGGAACACTTGAGGATGTTTGTGACCGCATACGAGGAGCTTTGCAAGAGCTACGAGAAAGATGATCTCAAGCCCTCGCCGGGGAAGGTGTGGCAGCACATGTTCCTATTGATTGAGCGCGCGGCCTCGTTCCGGCAGACATTCAGCGTGGTGCTGGCCAGGGCGATGATGAAAAAGGCCGTGGCGGATATGGAAGAAGAACTGATGAAAACGATTGACGAGGCGGCGCGCGAATCGTTGAAAAAGGCCATCGCGTTGGAGCGCGTGGAAAACTATTCGGAGAAAGCGGATGCGGCGGTGTGGAAAATCCTCGGCGGGGACGGAACGTACGAGGGACTGTTGACCGCCATGGCCCGCGAGATGAAAGATGAACCTGTCCGGCAGAAACGCGGCCTGGACTATAACCGGGAGAGAGACCGAGTCGAGGAGATGACGCTCCAATTGGGTCTGGCCCGTGTCGAAAAGAGGGAACGGCTGGACCGTGAATTGAGGACGCTCATGGCGGACGCGCAGGGCATGCGCAAAGCCCTCCAAACCATGGAGGGCATGCAGGATCCGTTCTTGATCAGGGAAGGGGAAGACAGCTTGAAATTGCGCGATTTGGGCCGGGGCATCGAAGTGAACAGACAGCTCCTGCTCTATTTTGTGGAGCAGTGCTTGAATGGTCTGGAGCCCGGCGGGATATTGGAGAAACACTATGACCTGAAAAAGAAAATCATGGACATGTACAGGGATACCCTCGGCCTTGTGCAGATGTCCTTTGAGGATCTGCACAAGATACAGGATTTTGTCAACAAGGTCGGGGACAAACTGAGGACCGAGGCGGAAATCGCCCAAATACTCCAATACGAGGAGAGGATCCGGGAGCGGATTGCGGGCATGGGGATCGTGATCGCGCATCTCGAAGACGTGTTGAAATCGGAAAAGATTGTCCGCCAGATGAATCAAAAGACCGGTCTGGGCATGAGCGATGTTCAGGTCCAAAATCAGGTGGAAAATATGTTCAGACAGGGGATAACGATCGATCATTTGAATGTCTTGGGGGAGAGAATCGACGCGATTGCCGATGTGGTGAGACGCCTGACGGGAATCGATTTGGACGGCCAGGGATTCAAGCTGGCGGCCTCCTGCGCGATCAACGATGCCACGAATCTCGGGTATTTTGAACCGCTGGAACCCGAATTCGGTTTCGACTTTATTGCGGCATTGGAGGAAGAAATCGAGGTTCCGCGGCTGAAGGAGAGCGCGCTCAACGAGGACCAGTTGAGGTGGCAGAAATCCGTTCTCATGCAGGAGGTCTTGGACTTTTTCGGTCTGCGGGCAGGACAGGCCCAGGCCTATCTGGCGAGCAAAGACAAATTGGCAAATCCCGTTATGAAACGTTTGGAAGACTGGATTCCGCAGAACCGGACGAGTGCGGATAAGGATTTACTCGCGCGGCTGGAGGCCCTGCGGCTGGCGCGGGAGAGGGACAAACAGCCGGACGTGGATGGGGCGGCATTGAAGGCGCGTCCTCTCAGTCTGCAGGAGGCGATTGTTTTGGCGGCGATGGATATGCGCGTGCGCACCATGACGGCGGAGATCGAGAATCTGCTGAACAAGACGGGGCTGAAACTCACGGGGGATCTGTCCGCCGGAAACCTGGCGCGTCATCTGGTCTTGAGGGACCGGGATTTTGCGGAATTTGCCCAATTGGTCTATCTGGCGGCGGAGTGGAAGGCCGCCGTCGGCAGTGAAAAGATAGAAGCCCTGCGCCAGAAGATTCTTGCTGAATGGACGGTTGATGGTGTGCTCAAGATGGGCAAGTGTGCGGCTCTCAATGACGCATATTTGAGTGAAATGCTGGAAAAGGCGCTGAACATCGTCGAGGATACCGATGAAAAACTCCTGATCTTCTTAGACATGACGATGCCGCCCCAGAAGAGTCTCCGCCTGCTGGATGTCAAACCGATGCGGCCGGCCCAGAAGGACCTATACGTGCGCACGGTGCAGAGGGAGGTCGGGGTCGATCAAGTCTATAAAAAGACGTCTATTCTCGCGTTGGACGGCCGCTACGACGAATTTATGGAACGCAGAAGAGAATTGACTCCCGTTGTCCAGAAGGGGATGAACTGGCTTGGGAAGAGGTGCGATGACGATGCGCTGGGCAGGGAAGAAGTGGCTCCCGGTTACCTGGATGTATTTATCGCAAACGACGATGATCCTGCTGATTTTAAACAGGCGGTGGCGGATATCATGGAACTGAAAAACCGGGTCGTCCCGGGAATCGGTCGCTTTACGCAGGATGAATGGACCACACTGGTGGATTCATGTTTCAACGCGGGGATTGTTTCCATGCTGGAGGTGTTTCCCGGCTGGGATCTGATCCAAAAATTCAGTACGCCGGAGGCAAAGGAAGCCCGACTGCGGCAAATCGATGAGGCGCTCGGCGGCATCATGGAAGATAGATTGACGGAAAGCCTGGGGCGCGCACAAATCACCGATCAGGACGCTGTGGAGGCCGTGAAAGACTTGATGAAGGAGCGGGTCAAAGAGTTTGTCCATACCCGCCGCCTTGCCGTGGCGCTGGAAAAAGTCCTCAAGGTTATGCATGGCGAAGGGCACATCATGGATAGGATGTATTGCAGCGACGAAATCGCGGCCCTGCGTAGAAAACTCGAAAGAGAGGGTCAGAGCAAGCAGAAAATCGACGAAAAAGTTGCGAGCGTCATACGGGAGAAAGTGCTTGCACAGGTCAAGAGCCTGTTGATCGCGCAAGCGGAGGCGGCAAAAGATGCCAAGGCGATTCTGGCGGACAATTGGGAAGCGCTGGTAGACGGTCTTTTGGAGTTTCGCACCAGTGTGTTGGAGTTTGACATGTATCGAGTAGAGATCAGAAGAGAGAGGCTGGGCGATCTGTGGAACGATATCATGCGGGGGATTCCAGCCCGGGCAGGAAAAATCGAGAAATTGAGCAAGGAATTGCTCGTGCCCTTCCAGGGCCATCCCTTCGAGCGTTCGGCATACGAATTCCTTCCCCGCATCATCGATGCGGCGGTCAAGGCGGGACCTGCCAAAGTCGAAGAACTCCGCCTGATCATGAGCGATATCGGCCGGCTGAAAGCGGTGCTGGAGCAGAATTTCATGAATATCGATCTCAGGGAAAGCCTTCGGGCGAAAGCAACGGGCGAGGAACTTTTATTACTCGCCGATCGGCTGGTTATAGACCCCCAGGGCGATGATGTCTTTTATCTCTACGATCGATACCTCCTGGGGACCAACTCTCTAAGCACACCGGTACGGTGGCAAACGCGGCTTGATTATCCTTCAGGGCGGGAAATGGCGCAGGGCATGGTGAAGGTTGCCCAGGATATGGTGGCCACAGAGCATGCGCCTCTCAAGGCACAGGCCCGTAAGGAGGCCGACCTCAGATTGGTGTCCGACGGTCTGTGCCGTCTGGCTGAGATGTTAACGAGTGGCAGAGAAATTGCACCGCAGGATTTACAGAGTGATCTGCTTGCATCCTTTAAGGGCCATCCACTCGAAAATTCGGCGCGCAAATTCCTTCCCGGGATCATCAACGCGGCGATCAAGGCTGGACCCGCCAAGGTGGAAGAACTGCGCCTGATTGTGGGCGACATCGATGGGCTGAAAAAGGCGCTGGAGCGGGATCTTATGAATATCGATCTCAGAGAGAGTCTCCGGGCGAAGGCAACAGGCGAGGAACTATTATTACTCGCCGATCGGCTGGTTATAGACCCCCAGGACGATGATATCTTTTATCTCTACGATCGATACCTCCTGGGGACCAATGTCCTGTCCCTACCGGCGCAGTGGCAAACGCGGGAGGCATATTCTACGGGACGAAAAATGCAGCGAGATATGATTCGAATGGCCCGGGCCATGGCCGCTTCGATGCATGTGCCGAACATGGCGAACACCCGAAAGCTGGCCAGTCTCAAATTGGCGCCAGTCGGTCTCGTCGGTTCGGCTGCAGCATTAAGAGGTGTCAGCGATATAACTCCACAGGAAATCCTCTATCTGTATGATCAATACGTGCTGGAGAGCAAGGTGCTGGATGCGCCGTTTGAATGGCAGAAGAGGCTGATCGAACAGCCCGTGGAGACAAATCGCCTGATCGATTTGGCCGTCCGGTCAAAGGCCGATATCATTCCTGGTGAATTGGAGCGGGCAGGGGTAGAGGACGTGAAGGAACTGCGCGTGATGTTGGACGATGCCGGGACGTTTGCGCAGAAACTGAACGAGGCATTCAAAAATGCCGGGTTTACGCCGCAGGAGATATTTTTCTTGTACCACCAGCATGTTCTGGGCATCACGGTGATGACTGCGCCCGAGGAATGGATTCAAAGGATGAATGCGGATTCCGAACAGGCGAAGGCCGTCATAGAATTTGCCCAGGGACTGACCACGAAAGTGGAATACTCTGCATTGATGAAGGCGATGGAGAGAGTCCGGTGGTATAGCTTGATGCAGGATGATCTCGCAAAATTCACGACCGTGATGCGGCAAACGCTGGGCGGGCAGATCAGCTGTGAAGAGATCCTCTATTTGTACGACCAGTTTGTTTTGGAGGCAAAGGTGTTTGAGACCCCCGAAGAGTGGAAAGAGCGCGGCAGTCAGCATCCCGGCAAGATAAAAGAACTCATGTCTGCCGCCGCCGAATTCCGCAGACATGCCGCACTGATCCCCCTGATGAAAGAAGGAAAAGATCTCAAGGGTGAACTGCGTCTGTTGTATGCGGACATGAAACAGCTGAAAGACAATATCACACAGGATCTTGAACCCGTGGACCCGGAAGAAATCTTCTATCTGTATGATCACTACGTCCTGGGGACGAAAATGCTGGATGAGCCCGCCGCGTGGGCGGAAGCAAGGGCCCTTGCGGGGGCGGACACAAGTAAGCTGGAGCAAATCGAGAGAAGGATGGGGCATTTGCTTGCCGTCACAAATGGTGCCAAATCCGCGCTTGCGGAAGGTAAGACCGCTTCGTTTCTTGCGTCGGCTGGAAAGCTGGAGGGATTCCAGGCGTTGGGAAGAGATGTCCGCGAATTCATGAAGTGTCTCGATCAAGATATGGGATTTGCACTGCTGGGGCATGACGAAGTCCTTTATCTTTACGACCAATATGTTCTGGGGACAAAGGCCCTGCCCGAGCCGGAATCGTGGAGCCGGCGCAGGGATACGAATCCCGGATCGGCGGAAAAACTCATGCAATATGCGGCGGGAATAAAATCCTTCCTCGCACAGAGGATGGAAGCGCCCCTGAGGACACAACTGGACAAGGGGTTGGAACTGTCCTTTATTCAGAACGATATTCGTGTTATGGAGACCGCGGTGAGAGGAAAATATCCTACTATGGCTCCGGAGGAAATCCTGTATCTGTACGATCAATATGTTCTTGGGACAAAAGCGGCTCAAGAGCCTGCCGCATGGAAAAACCGGCGGGAGAGGGACGCGGCGAAGGCGGAAGAAATTGTCGGATATGTGAGGAGTTTGATGCTCGATAAAGACAAGGTTCCGCAAATCAGCTATGGACGATTGGATCCGGCTGCACCGGAGGCCGCAGAGATACGGGCGGTTGGGGAGGCAATCGCCAACCTGGCGCAGGCGGTGTGTCAGGATTTTGCGAACGACAATGTTTCAACGGAAGAAATTATCTACTTGTATGGTCTGCAAGTCTTGGGCAAAGACAGCAACGTCCTGAGAATACCTGCGTCGTGGGAGGAAAGGGAGAAGAACGCCCCCAAGGTGGCGGAAGCGCTTGAAACGCTTGCCGTCCGGCAGCCGGCAAAACCTGCTGTCCCGGTTGTCCTGCCTGCCCAGGGAGTGCCCCTGCCGGTCCGCGTGAGGCTTGCGGAATTCAGGCGGACGATTTGGGGAATGGTTACGACAGCATTCAAGGGAGGATCGGCCGGTCAGTTTGTGGTTCAACGCGAAAGGGTCAACCGCGCCCTCTCGCAGGCCGATACGCAAAAGAAACTCGATGCAACACGATATCCGGTTCTGGCGGATGCCATTCAAAATTACGCAAATTTTGTGCGGGAGAATACAGCGGCCGGTCTGCCGGACAGGTACGAAGCCATGAGGGATCAATTCTGCCTGTTCTGCGCGAAGACCCGCGCGCCCCCGGAGGATTTTGCGCACCTGTGGAACATCTTTATCGACGCCCTGACTTCCAGCGGGCTCGATCCCATCCTTGCCGCGCCGGAAGCGGCGGCGTTTGTCAGTTCCCTTGCCACCCGCCAAAAAGACGTTGAAAGTCACTATCTGACCAATCGCAGGACCTATCTTCAGCAGGCTGCACCCAGTGTGTTGGGAAGTCGTATGTATTCCATGGCATGGATCCTCGGGATAATTCCAAATTCCCTTGTTCCCGGCATCGGCATGATCAAGCTCTATCTCTTGGGTGCGGTGGGGGCAGTGGGCGTGGCGTTGCTTGTGTTTTTGACGGTGCGGTGGCTGATCAATAAAGTCCGCAGCCAGCCAGCAGAGGAAGCGGCCATTGTCCCGCCCGCGCAGACGCTCGACAGGGAGGAAATCTATCCCTGGTGGTGGTGGTTCGGCAAACAGGTAAAAGACTTTGTTTTGGAGCATAAACTCGAAACGGCCGCCGTCGTGTTGTTCATGATCTTTGAGCTCTATTACGGCGGTTCCATGAACCTGTTTGGATACGAGTTCACCCTCGCCAAAATGCTTGCGCCGGCGCTGTGGACGGGCGATTTTGTTAGCAAGTTCATCGCCATGCTCATGTTCAGTTTTCCGATCATGGAAATAGTCGGCCACACCAGAGATGCCGTGACCCAGTCCTGGAAACATTGGAAGAAAGTCAGCGACGTTTCCATTGATCAAGCGAATTTCTTGAAGACTGTTGGGAAACCCGCGCGGTGGCTAATGTACAGAGCGGCCGGAATCGTCTTTCACGCGTCCATGCTCCTGTTGTTCAGCATACCGTTCTTGTATCTCTTTAGCACGGTGCCGGTCATGATACTTCTGAAGATTTCATTGGCAGCAGTATTTTACGGCCTGTTCTTCTCGCCCCTTCAACCCATGATGTTGTCGTTCATCAAATGGACAGGGCTGGCGTTGTGGCTTCCTATAGGAACCGTTTGGAATATCATCCAAATCGTGTTTGGAGGGCGATTGTACAACCGGAGCTACGAGAACCTGCGCGAGCAGTGGAATATTTTGGCAAAACAGGGGGCAAATATTTACGTAAGGGGCAACACCAAATCGTTCCAGAAGGTGAAGGAAAGCGTATTCCTGTTCTTGATGACCTATGTGGGATTCCTGGGCATGAGCATCTATTCCTTCAAGACACTGAGTTGGACGCTTTCCGCGGGCTGGGAAATCGTGTTGGGCGCAAGTTCCTTGATTTACTACATCATCAACTTCGGCGCCAGCCTGCTTGCCACTGCCGCGGTTTCGGAAGGCCTGTTAAAAGGCATGGGAGTGCAGGACTGGGAACTCGACCAGCACGAGGCGATGTTCAAGATCGGGAGGAACATCGGTAAATATGTTACCTGCACCCTTCAAAACGGCCGTGCAGACTCGGCAATCGGAGCGGGTTATGCGGATCAGCAGTTGATCGACAGCTGGAGGCGCAACCGGGGATACGGCCCAGACGGCAAGGCCGATCCGGACGATCACTCTCTCTTGATCAAGGGCTCTGATGCGGTTAGGAAGGATATCATCGAGAGGGAAGCAAGCGACTTTTATTATATGTTCTTCCGGCCGTTCGACAAAAAGGGCGGGCTGTTTGTCCGCAACCAGCAGACCGAGGTCAAAGGGTTTCTTTACAAGCCGGGCGGATACGCCGCGTTGTTCTGTGCTATCGTGATGGGAACGTGGTACGAAATTGCCTATTGCAACCAGTTCAGCGACCGGCGGAAGCACAGCCGTCTCAACAAGCGGACGGGAGAAAGAATTCCCAACTCGGACGACGCCTCTATTGTAGGAGACGATGGCCTGCCGATCTTCGACGAGGACTACTCCTTCAACCTGGATTTCGGCGAAGGATATCACGCGGAATGGCGCCGCGACCTGAAACTGCCCGAGTACGACGAAAAGATCGAAGATGTCCATGAAATCACCCGGATGTATTACGACAACTTTGACGACCCCGATCCCAGCAAGGGCGTCTTCAGTCTCGGCGGCAATCTCTACCACAGGGCGACGGGAACCCTGCTTTTCAAGAGACATCAGTGGTCTGACGAAGGTGGATTTTTAGTCGCATCGCACGATTATCACAAATACGATGCGGTGCCGGGTAAATTGAAGATGAAAGAGGGGGAGCCTCTTCCCAAAGTCATATTGAACAACGGCGAAGAATTCCAGCCTCCGTTCCGATACCGGTCCTGGGACGACACGCGAGTTGTCTTCATGAGGCCCGAATTCAAGGGAAGAAAGGACTTGCAAGATCTTCTCATCGAGGGGATTTCAAAAGCGGACCAGGAAAATCAGCGCAAGTACTTCTGGATCCGCCAAAAGAGGTTTGGGGATCCCACCATCTTCAGTAACCGGCTGGGGGAAATCAAGAACTCTTCAAACGCTTTGGACCATCTGACGCGCATTGCCCAGCTTCTAGGGATTACGGTGGAGGCCGGTGCAACGGCTGATCAGATCGAAAAGGCGATCAAGGACAAGGTGATCCGCCAGCTTTATATCGACAAGCACCTGCTGGCCTGGGACATCCAGACCAAGCAATTGGTGGCCGATTTCAAGGCGACCGATGACAAGGACGACGCCATCGCAAGGATCACGAGCAATTACCGGTTGACGGACGAGGACCACGGAGTATTGGAGGGATACGAAGGCAAGCAGGTGTCGATCATTGGAACGCATTCGATCGCAGAGGTGGCGATTCCCGACCCGGAGAAAGAGGAGCCCACGGCGGTCCAGCATTGGGATCGCTTTGTCAAGTCAAGCACGAGAGGCTGGTTGGGCGGCTACATAGGGATGGCATGGCTGGAGCATAACGATGAGGGCACTGCGCCAGCGGTGAAGATGCGCGAAGGCGATCTGATCGATGAGAAAGGAAACAGGGTCAGGCTGGTTGTCGAGGCAAATGCCGTGCGCGACGGATTTACAATAGATTCGGCCGGAA
>CAZGMX010000010.1:0-15233 GCA_964526865.1 uncultured Actinomycetota bacterium
TGTGTTTTATAAGGCATCAGGGCAACATTTCTGGCGCGCTTGATCGCCCGCGTGAGATGCCGCTGGTGATACGCGCAATTGCCCGTGATCCGCCTGGAGATTATTTTGCCTCGCTCCGTCACAAAACGCTTCAGTCTGCCGATGTCCTTGAAATCGATGGTCTCGATCTTATCGACGCAGAAATGGCATTTCTTTTTCCGGATGAACTTTGTCTTTGACTTCTTCTTGTCCTTGTCCTTCGGAACCCGTTCCAAACGCTCTGTTCTCATGTTCCTGCTCCTGATCCCTGCGGCTGTTGTTGGTTCTCTCCCGATCCCCCCGACGTTTGAGGAACCGGGAATCTGTTGTTAAAACGGGATTTCGTCTTCCCCCGCCCCCACCGGTTCCGCTGGGGGGACGGACTCCTTCTTTTCGAAGTCCTCCATCGGAGTTTCGTCTCCTCCTCCAGGCCCTTCCGCCTTGGGCGCGGACACCCCCGTCTTTTTCGACCTCCCCATAAACTGGACCGACAAGGCCACGACTTCCAGCGTGTTGCGTTTCTGGCCGTCGTCCGTCTCCCAGGAACGGCTCTGAAGACGGCCTTCCACAAACACCGTCGAGCCCGTGGAGAGATACTGACCGCAATTCTCCGCCTGCTTGCCCCACACCACCACCCGGACAAAACAAACTTCCTCTTTCTTTTCGCCGGTCTTGGTGTTGTAGTTCCGGTTGACGGCCAGGCCGAGGTTGGCCACTGTCATCCCGCCGGCCGTTTGGCGCACCTCAGGGTCCCGCGTGAGATTGCCCATCAAAAGAACACGGTTCAAATTTGCCATGGCTAAATTCCTCCCTGCCCACCCGGCATCTCTTGGGCATAGTGATCGGAATAGGCGGCATTTTCGTCAAAGGACTTGAACTTGACGAAGCCTTCCTGGCGATCGACGAAGAAGAAACGCAGGATCATTTCCCTGAGACGGAACTTTTCCGTGAGTTTCTTGATCGCCTGCGGCTCCGCATGGAAATGAACCAGCACAAAATATCCTTCCGCCTGTTTCCGGATGGGATGTTCCAGTTTTCTCCTCCCGATCCTCTGCATCTCTGCAACCTTGCCTTGATTCTTCGATATGTCCGATTCCACCTCTTGAATGAGGACGTCCATGTCCTCCTTCTTCATGGTGGGGTTGAGTGTGATCAACGCTTCGTACGCCTTCAACAGAACACCTCCTTGAACTAGCAGTCCATCAATAAACTGCAAAAGATTAAGGCTACCATCTTCCCCGCCAAAAAACCAACAAAAAGGCCTAAAACCCATCCCCATTCACTGAAAAAAGACAACGCAGAAGTCTTTGAGCCCGACTACTGCCGCGCTTCGCCACTCTCACCCCTATCGCCGGTTAAAACTACTCATCGCCCTTCCCAGCCCGTCCCGGACGAGCATTTCCAAGGCCTGGGCCGCCCGTTCGATGGCATCGGCAATCTTCTCCTTCTCCCCGGGACCAAATTCCCCCAGGACAAATTCCGCCAGGTCCTTCGATTCCACCAGCCCACTTTGAATCCCCAAACGCACCCGCGAAAATTCCCGCGTACCCAGGGATTCGATCACGGAGACAAGACCGTTGTGGCCCGCTGCCCCGCCCTTTGCCCGGACCCGGACCATCCCAAGGGGAATGGAGACGTCATCCAAAACCACGGTCACATCCGCCGGCAAGGCACTGTGCTTGTGTAAAATCCTGGCCACCGCCAGACCGCTGCGGTTCATAAACGTTGCAGGCTTGACCAGGAGAACCGTCTGATTCCCTTGGCGCGCCTTGCCCACGAGCGACTGACAGGCGGCATCTTTGACCATCGACACATCCCACATTTTTGCAAGCCGGTCGACGACAAGAAATCCCGCATTGTGCCGTGTCTCTCTGTAGACAGCGCCTGGATTTCCCAATCCCACCAGAACTTTCACGTCCCGCACATCCTTAGTGGTCGATACCATAAATACAGTGACGCACCGGGAGCAACGATGCGCCGCACCCGTTATTTCTGGGCCTTTTCTTTGGGGGCCTCTTCCTTCTTGGCAGCTGCCTCTTTGCCCTTCTCCTTGGACCCTTCTTTTTCTTCCGCGGCCTCTTCCCCTTCCACCTTCTTTTCCTTGATCACTTCAGGTTCCGCCGCTTCGGCCTCACCCGCCTTGACCGCCTCCAACTCCGCCTGCGGCGCGGCAATGGACAACACCGGCAATTGCGGATCGTTGAGGATCTTCACTCCCTCCGGGGTTGTCAAGTCCTTGACATAAATGGAACTCCCAATCGACAGATTGGTGATGTCCACTTCAATCCCCTCCGGGATCTCGGTCGGAAGACACTCGATTTCCACTTCCCTGAGCACTCTTTCCAGCGTACCACCCTGCTGTGCCACACCGATAGCCGTCCCCACGGGGACAACCTGCACCATAGTGCGCAGTTTTTCCGTCAGAGAGATCTCTTGAAAATCCACGTGGAGCCAGCGGTGGCGCAAGGGATCCCGCTGGATGTCCTTGACGATGACCGTCTTCTTGGCGTCCTTCTTGGCGGCCTTGTCGATGGTGAGCGTAAGGATAACATTTTCACCGGCGGCGCCCCGGAACACCTGCCGAATTTCCTTCTCGTTCACCTGCACCATCAGATTATCTTTTCCCGCGCCGTACACCACGCCGGGGACAATGCCTTCGTCGCGCAGATTCTTGCGCCCCCCTTTCGTGCCGGACTCCCTCACCTGAACCGTTAATTGAACTTGTGCCATGACTTCATTCTCCTTTCCCAATAACCTTGTTGTTGTCGAAGCCTGCCGGTCCCCACATGCTTACTTGAACAAAGAACTGACCGACTCGTTCTTATGGATTCTCAAAATGGCCTGCGCCAGCAGTTTCGCGACCGTGAGAACCTCAATCTTGCAGCCCTTGCTCTCTTCCTTGAGCGGAATTGTGTCCGTCACCTTGAGCATGGTCACGGGTGACTTTTCCAGCCGCTCCAGCGCGGGAGGGCTCAACACCGGGTGCGTGATATAGCAGTAGATGTCCAGCGCGCCCTTTTCTCTCAACGCCTTGGCCGCCTCGGTCACAGAGCCGGCGGTGGAGATGATGTCATCCACGACAACGATGTTCCGGCCTTTCACTTCTCCCATGATGTTCATGACCTCCGCCTGGCGCGCGTCGATCCGGCGTTTGTCCACCACCGCCAAATCGCAGTTGAGCCGTTTGGCAAACGTCCGCGCAGACTTGATGCCGCCGACATCGGGGGACACCACCGTCAGTTTCTTCAAATTCATTTTTTTGATGTCCTCCACAAACACCGGCGCGGCATACAAATTGTCCACAGGAATGTCAAAAAATCCCTGGATCTGATCGGCGTGCAGATCCATCGTCAACAGCCGGTCCGCCCCAGCCGCCGTAATCAAGTTGGCCACCAGTTTGGCCGTGATGGGCACGCGGGGCTGATCTTTCCTATCTTGCCGCGCGTAGCCGTAATAGGGAACGACGGCGGTAATCCGGGATGCGGACGCGCGTTTCAACGCGTCCATGATGATCAACAATTCCATCAGATTCTCATTGGGAGGAGCGCAGGTGGGTTGCACCACAAACACGTCGCACCCCCGGACGTTCTCCTGGATTTTAACCGCGATTTCACCGTCACTGAAACGGGTCACCTCCGCACCGCCCAGGTCCAGCCCAACCGCCGCCGCGATCTTGGCCGCCAAATCTGGATTCGCATTGCCACAGAATATTTTCATCTCGCCCCTCACATGTTGGAGTCTTCCCGATTTTTGAACCGACGAAAAAGGATCATGAACCCTCGCACGCTGGATCTCTCCGCGGTTGACCACAATCACCTTGCTCATCCCTGCCTCCTCCTCTTGTTGGTGATCACGCGCGCCGGAACTCCCGCCACAACCCATCCCGGCCGCACGTCCCGCCCTTTCAAAACCACACTGCCCGCACCCGTCACGGCCCCGGCCCCAACGGACACCGGCGCAACCAGCGTCGTGTTGCTGCCGATAGACGCCCCGTCCCCGATGGTCGTCGGATGTTTGTGTTTTCCATCATAATTGGCGGTGATGGTCCCCGCCCCGATATTGGCCCTTCTGCCGATGGTCGCATCCCCCAGATACGAGAGATGCTTGGCCTTCGAAAACGCACCGACGGTGGACTTCTTGACCTCCACAAAGTTTCCAATTTCCGCGCCGTCTTTTAAAACTGTCCCATCCCGCAGGTGGGCAAACGGTCCGACGACACAGTTTTTCCCGATGCGCACCCTCCCCTCAATCACGCTAAACGGTTCGATCCGGGTGTCCCGCCCGATCTGGACCCTGCATCCCAGAAAGGTCGTGTCCGGATCGACGATACTCACGCCGTTTTCCATGTGACAATCCGCCAGGCGTCTCTGCATGATTTTTTCCGCCCTGGCCAGCGCCTTGCGGGAATTGATGCCGGTGATCTCCGTGCCGTCCGAAATCCTCATGGCCTCCACCCGTCCCCCCTCCGCCAGCAGAATACCGACGATGTCCGTCAGAGGATACTCGTCAGATGGCGGGCGCTTTTGAATCCGGGACAACGCAGCTCCCGCGTCGGGAAATGTCAGGCAATAGACGCCCGAATTGACCTCGCAAACCGCCTTTTCCCGCGCGGTGGCGTGCTGCTCCTCCACAATCCGTTCAATGCGATCACCGGCACCCCGCACGATCCGGCCATAGTCCTTGGGATTGTCTACCTCCGCCGTCAGGACCGTACACACATTGCCGCGCGAGCGGTGCTGTTGGATGAGCGAACGCAGAGTTTCCGGCCGGATCAGCGGCGCGTCTCCGCACAACACAACCACATCGCCGCCAAAATCCGCCAGGGCCTTCCGGGCCTGCATCAGGGCATGTCCCGTCCCGAGCCTCCGTTTTTGAACCACATAGGTGTGCGCAGGGCCGATCGCGTCCTCGATGGGACCGCGGTCCGCGGAAACCACCACCACAATCCGGCGGACACCCGCCCCCTTCACGGCGTCAACCACATGCTCCAGCAGGGGCTTGTCCGCCAAAGGGTGCAGAACCTTGGGCAGTGCCGATTTCATCCGCTTGCCCTCGCCCGCAGCCAGAATGACAGCGGCTGTTTTATCGTTGCGCGTGATGCGTGGTGCGTTGTGCGTGGGCTTATGTTTTTTTATTGCCATATTGAGTCGATTTCTTTTCTTTCATCGAGACCACCACCCCTGAAATATCCTTTCGAGGTCGCGGCTTCGCAAACCCAGTAAAAATGGGTTTGCTTGGCTACCCGGCCAGGAGTCGAACCTGGAAAAGCAGTACCAAAAACTGCTGTGTTACCAGTTACACCACCGGGTAGTCTTGTGATACCCATCCCTCCCCCAGCGCCCGCATTCTAGAGGACGCACTCCTGGTCAGAAAATCGGCAGTCTGTCAGTTCAAACCGGATCCCGGGCGGCGAGAGCCGTCCAAAAGATAAAAGGGGAACTACTCTGCGTGTCCCTCCGAGTGCGGCGTAGGACTATGCGACTCCTTCTCAAAAGCTTCCAGCACCTTTTTCTGAACATAATCTCTCATTTGGGCATTGATCGGGTGGGCAATATCCCGGTACTCTTCCCGCCTTCCCTCCGCGGTCTCCCACTTCACGACACCCGACAGGTTGTTTCCGCATTCACCGCAAAATTTATTCCGCAAAGGATTTTTCTTGTGACATTTTGGGCAAAGTTCCGTCAGCTTCACACTGGGCATTGCAACAAAAAGACCCTTCTTGCCTTCAATCACTTTTAAATCGCGTATTACAAATACATTGTCAAATGTCACGGCGGCAAACGCCTTCAGCTTGTTGTCCCTTTCCTCTTTTCCGACCAGGTGAATCTTAACCTCGGTAATTTCCATGACACAACCTCCTGGATGGAACAGTCTCCATGTGTCTCAGAAAGCCTGGGCCGACGGCGTTGCCGGAATGGTTCTGACAAGCCGGGTCCAAACACCCTCTCCAAATTGCCGGTGTATTTTTTGCTCTAATTTTCTTCCGGCAATCCTGTCAGAAACAACCCCGAATACGGCGGGACCCGCACCACTTACCAATGCCCCCATCGCACCATGAACCAGCATGAACGCCTTGATACTCCGCGTTTGAGCCATTTGACAAAAAACAACTCTCTCGAGCCTGTTAAAAAGGCTGTCACACAAGAGTTTTACATTATTAGTTTCTATTGCTACGAGTGTTATGGTAATTGGTCTTTTATTTTTTGTCAACGCAATCTTCAGTCCCTTGTATATCTGAGCAGTCTTGTTTTTCAGGACAAGTCCCCTGGGGGCCGCCAGCAGAATCCACAAAGAGACATATTTCTCTAACACTATGATTTCTCCACCCTTACCAATCCCGACGGACGGACTTCCACGCATAAAAAACGGCACGTCAGATCCCAGGCTTTCGGCCGCGGATGATATTTCCTGACTGCCCCAAGGATGGCCGAACAATTTGTTCAATGCCAGCAGGGTACACGCCGCATTACTGCTTCCTCCTCCCATTCCCCCTGCCACGGGAATCCTCTTTATCAGGTCAATATGGACACCCGATTTGATCCGGTTATTGCGCAAAAATGCCGCGGCGGCCCGATGGACAAGATTTTTTCCGTCCAGCGGGATATCCGGACAGTCGGAAGAAATCGAAATCCCTTTCGGCACACGCCGGATATGCAACTCGTCGTAAAGACTCACTCCCTGAAGAACCGTTTTGACTTCGTGAAAACCATCCGGTCTTTTTCCCAGCACCTCCAAAAACAGGTTGACCTTCGCCGGAGAAAGAATTTTCACCGCACCGGTCTTCACTTGCCCTCAAGCTCCTCTTTTGCGTGCTGCAATTTTGCGGCAATCTCCTTGTTGTTTGGATCCAAGGCCAGCGAGTTGTTCCAGGCCGCTACTGCCTTCTTTTTTTCGCCCTTCTGCCAATAAGCCTGTGCAAGATGGTCCTGGATTGTCGCGTCATTTCCAATGATTCTGGCGGCCTTCTCCAACTCCACCAGCGCCTCCCCCACCATGCCTTTTCTAAAGTAAGCCCATCCCAAACTGTCCAGATAGGCCCCATTGTCTGGTTCCATCGCAACCGCCTTGTTCAAAAGGGTGACCGCCTCGTCCAAATCAATTCCCTGTTGGGCATAAAGATAGCCCAGATAATTGCACACCTCGGCATTTTTTGGATTGAGTTCCAAGGCCTTGCGCAGACAACGCACGGCCTCTTCCATGTTGCCCAATCTTTCATGGCTAACCCCCATCCGGAAATACAAGAGATCGCCTTCCCCTCCCAACGCCAGAGATTTCTGATAGGCGCCCAAAGCCTTTTGCTCCTCGTTCAAATAGGAATGGGCAACCCCTAACAGATAAAACAATTCGACGTTTTCAAGCCCTCGCTCCACCGCCAGCGTCAGAACCCTCAGGGCCTCCGGATACCGTTCCATCTGGATGAACACATATCCAAGTGCCAAATAATTGTTGACGTTCTTCGGGTCCAGTTCCACAAGCACTTCGTGCAGGCGGACAGATTCGCTTTTCAATCCCTCTTCCCGATAGAGCCTCCCCAGGCGACGATAGATGTTGATGTCCAATGGGTTGATCTTCAATATGTTCTCATACTCTTTGATGGCTCCCGCCTTGTCTTTCATGAGTTCCATCGTCACCGCCAGCCCCAGCCGCGCCTCAATCAGATCGGGTTTCAGCTCGATCGCCTGCTTGAATATCTTCACGGCCTCCTGCATCTTGCCTTCCTTGCTATACAACAGGCCTAGTTTGAACCATATCAACGGCACATCCGGTTTTAATTTAAGCAAGTCCTCATAGATGCGAATGGCGTCCTTCTCCCGTTTTTCCCGGATAAAAATTTCCCCCAGGGACAGATACGGGCTGAGTTTTTCCGGATCCGACTGGATCGCTTTTTTATATTCGTCGATGGCCGCATCGACGTTGTCTTCGGTGTAATAGACCGTGGCCAGGAGCACATGCCCGACGTACAGATTGGGGTCCACGCGGACCGCCTCTTTGAGGGTCTTCTGCGCCGCATCAAAATCCTTCTTGGAAAGCTGAATCATTCCAATGCGAAGAAGAAGGGAAGGCGAACCGGGATCGTACTCCAGGGCTTGTTGATATTCGCTCAACGCTTCGTCGAGCATTTCTCTCTTCTGATAGAAGGCCCCCTTGCAGTAGTGGGAGACGGCCCTGGCCTTGGTCTGGACCAGGGCATAGGAGGAAATGGGCGGCGGCCGTTTGGAATCCGTGTACTCAAAAGACTGGCCGTTGAGCAAATCCTCGGCCTGCAGGGGCAGACAAAGACACCCCACCCCGCACAGGCCCAATACAACACCAGCCGTGAGACGTTGAATGGTCCTTGGGAATAGACGCAGCCGCCCCGCAATCCTGGTCAGCCGCAAGCTCTGGGTTGCAACAGGCTCTTACTTACCCTTCTTCTTGTGTCTGTCCCGGCGAAGACGCTTCTTCCTCTTGTGTTTCGACATCTTCGCTCTTCTCTTCTTTCTTCCGCAGGGCATGATTGCCTCCTTTATCGGATTACGTTGTACAGATTACGGATTACGAATGACAAAAACGTGTCCATCTTTTACGTAATCCGTAATCCATAATCCTTAATCCTTTAATAAATCACCTTATTCAACGGATACTCGATGATCCCTTCCGCACCCGCCTGCCGCAGCTTGGGGATGATTTGGCGGACCGTGTGTTCATCGATGATCGTCTCGACCGCGCACCATCCCTTGTTTGTCAGTTTCGACAGCGTGGGGTTTTTTAAGGCCGGAAGAATCTTCAATATCTGTCGAAGTTTCTTCTCCGGCACATTCATCTTCAGCCCCACCTTTTCCTGCGCAGCAATGGCCCCCTTCAACAGCATGGCCAGCGTTTCCAATTTTTCCCGTTTCCACGAATCCTTCCAGGAACTCTTGTTGGCGATCAACTTGGTCGTGGACTCCACCACCACGTCCACGATCCTCAAATTATTTGCCCTCAGAGAGGATCCGGTCTCGGTCAATTCCACGATGGCGTCCACCAGCTTGGGGGCCTTGATTTCCGTGGCGCCCCAGGAAAATTCCACGCGCGCCTTGACACCGTGCTTCTTCAAATAATCACTCGTCAGATTCACCGCTTCGGTGGCGATGTGTTTGCCCTCAAGATCTTTCACACACCGAATGGCAGAATCGTTGGGAACGGCCAGGACCCAGCGCACGGGCCGCAGGCCCTGTTTGGCATAAATCAGATCGGCCACTTCCACCACGTCGGAACGGTTCTCTAAAACCCAATCCCGTCCCGTGATCCCCGCATCCAACACCCCCTCTTCCACGTAGCGGGACATCTCCTGCGCGCGGATCAGCAGGGCTTCGATCTGATCGTCGTCGATGGAGGGAAAATAGGAGCGTGCCCCCACGCTCACGTTGTAGCCCGCCCGCGCCATCATCGTAAAGGTGGACTCCTGCAGACTTCCTTTGGGCAGTCCCAATTTCAATTTCATAAATTATTTCTCCTTTTCATTCTGGATTTTTACCCGCCGGCCCTCGACATGCAACCGGCCCTGGGCTATGAGCGATATCGCCTTGGGATAGAGTGCATATTCTTTTTGATGAATCCTCTCGTGGAGCGTCTGCACTGTATCCGTATCCAATACCGGCACGGCCTCCTGCAAAATGATCGGACCGGAATCCAACTGCTCGTTCACAAAATGGACGGTGCACCCGGCAACTCTTGCGCCGTAATTCAGCGCTTGCGCCCACGCCTCCAAGCCGGGAAAAGACGGCAAGAGCGACGGATGGATGTTGATGATCCGGTTGGGAAAAACGTCCAGCAGCGGTTTCTTCACCACGCGCATGAATCCGGCCAGCACCACCAGTTGTACCCCGTGCTCTTTCAACACCCGCGCGTATTGGGCCTCCACCGCCGGCTCCAGCCACGTCTTGAATTTGCCCGGAGAAATATGCAGGGCCTTGATGTTGCGCTCGCGTGCCTTCTCCAAAATGGGGGCATCCGGACAGTCGGAAATCACCACGGCAATCTCCACACCGCCCAACGTACCGTTCTGAATCTCGCGGGCAATGGCTTCGAAATTTGTCCCTCTGCCAGATCCCAGCACCCCGATCTTAAACACGCCCATGCGATCCCTTTTGATGTTCAACACGCTTCTTGAAATATATTGGGGATTTCATTCCCCGAAACAATCAGCCCCCGTCGTCCTCATCGACAAAGGCTTCAATCTTTCCCCGGTCTTCCACCTTGGGCCGGCAGATCCCTTTGGGGGAATGACTGATGAAATCCAAAAGATATTGGAGTTCCTTGCCCATGGGGCCGGCCTGGAGTTTTTCCACAGCTGTTTTGGTCGCCAGACCGGACTTGAACAGCAGCAGGTATGCATCCTTGATCTGCCGGATGACCTCGCGCGTGAAACCCGCGCGGCGCATCCCGACCAGATTGACGCCAAAGACCTCGGAACGTCCGGCCACGATCATGAAGGGCGGAACGTCTTTGGACGTGGCGCCTCCTCCACTCATCATCGAAAGCATCCCCAGCCGCGTGAACTGGTGGACCACGACGTTGCCCGATATAAACGCGCGGTCTTCCACCGTCGTGTATCCCGCCAGCAGGGCGCCGTTGCACAGAATGATGTGGTTGCCCAGCTGGCAATTGTGCGCCACATGGGAGAACCCCATCAGATAGTTGTTGTTGCCAATTACGGTGGCAGTCTCCTCTTTGGTTCCCCGGTGGACATTGGCGAACTCGCGGATGATGTTGTTGTCTGCGATTTTTAGGTAACTGCGGCCGCCCTTCCAGCCCAAGTCCTGCGGTTCGTGGCCAAGGACCACACCCATGTGGATCACGTTCTTTTTTCCAATGTGCGTCCATCCCGTGAGAACCACGCTGCTGGCCACTTTTGTGCCCGCCTCGATCGTGACATTTTCTTCCACGATCGTGTAGGGCCCGATCTCCACGTCCTCGGCAATTTGCGCCTTGGGACTCACCAAGGCGGTAGGATGAATCACAGCCACGCTACACCCCTTTTTATCCCGGCGGCAATTTCAAATCCGCCAATCGCATTGCGGTTCATTATATCCCGGAATTAGAGGGACACACAACTTATTCCAACTCCAGTAAATAAAACTTGATGTTTCGCGTTGTTTGCTGTAGAATACGGGGGTGCAGACGGTTATGGGAAACAGAAAGTTGATCGCCGGATTTGGCCAGAGGTTTTTTCTCTTTTGTGGTGTTCTGGCCGTGCTGATTCTCCCATCCATCTGCGTTCGCGCGGGAGACGATGCGCTTGCGCCGCCGTCAGCATTCCAATCTCCAGCCAAATCACTGGCGGAAACACTCCAGCAGTCACTTGATGATATTTTTATCCCAACATATGCCCTCCCTCTCCGCGCACGAGAGATCTTTGACAACAATCCGGAGCGATGGACGGATATCCTCCATCGTCTGCGGGATCACGGCGCGCAGAGACTCTCCCTTGCTCAGCCTCAAATGGATGAGTTGATCGGGCTGGTAGAGGCGCTGTGCCGTTTTGGACATATCCCACAGGATGATCTGCTCCGTGTAACAGGAATGCGCGATCAATACCTGTTCTGCCTGGCATTGGATCATGCCCTGGATCCCAACCCCTATCATCCGAGACATCCTCGCAGTTTTTACCTGTCAGTGCAGGACCGCTGGCTCCCAATTTTGTGGGATCACGGAGCACCCTCCACCCAGGGTGCGTATGCAACTCAAGCTCAACTCCTGGCAGGGGAGATAGCGCGGACTGGCGCAACCAAGGTTTGGGTGGTGGTGGAGTTCTCCTCCGATAAATTCTGTTATTATGCGGCACAGCCGCCTTCTCCCCAATGGGAGAAGGCCGTGAACGCCCTGTTGCGGGATACGGCACAACAGGAAAAAGTGTTCACCCCTGATTTTTTCGAAAGGCATGCGCAAGAAACGAGAATGATCGACTTCCTTTACGGTTTTGCAGAGCAATTGCGGCAACCCGAGCTTCCAAGGCTCTTTTCCCGCCAGCAAATGTTGATTGGCTTGACAATGGGCGTGGTCCCTTCCCCCGTGGGAATGCTCGAATTCCCTGAAAGTATGCGGGAGCTTATCGCTCCATTCTTCATGATTCCCCAAGTCGAGGGCATTGTGCTGGAAGACGAAGGGCAGGACAATATCGCCGTGCTGAATCAATATCTGGCCCATTATATGGAATATCACAGTTTTACGCGGCACCATTCCCCGCGTGTGGTTGATCCTGAAACTTTGGCCAGGATAGGGAAAAATCTGCAATGCACATTTACCTTGGTGCAGCGCGATGACCGCATCCTGGATAGACTGGCAGAGTTGGCGCAGGCTTACCCAGATCCCGGGACAAAAATTGCGCTCCTGAGGGGGGCAGCACATTCGCTGACCGGCAATTGGCTGAAGGAAGATTTTCACCGGCCGTCGCTTGGGACATATGCAGAAACGCGTATGCGCAACGGGGATTTTCAACCGCTTCTCGCGGGGAAGCGCGCGTTGAAAAATTTCAGTGAAAAACAGATCCTATGCCAGGAGCTCGCGTCTTCGCTCGCCGAGGCCTACAGCCATATCACACAAAAAGAATACGTGGAATGCTTGGCCCAAATTGAAGCTTCTCTTGAAAAACTGGACGATGAAACACTGCGAGAGATGTCCCGGCTGGCGGCAACAAAGCCTTTCACGGCCTCCACTTTGATTCTACAAACCATCTATGAACGGGGACTCTGGCGTGCTCCGGAGGACCCTCCTTGTCCATGGCAGGATCTTCCACAATATCGTCGCGCCCAACTGATTGGCATCATCGGACACCTCAGCGTGGACATGCGCTATGAATCTTTTATGCGTCGGCCCGAACTATTTGGATATTCGACAGGGTTGATTTGCAGACTTTTGGGCGAAGGGTTATCCCCTCGTGAACAGTGGTCGTTCTTATCCTTGGCAACTCCCATTCTGGGAATGGGACAAACGCAGCAACATTTCTTATTCGATTGGATGCGAGAGCATCCCCGCACGGTGCTGAATGAAACCACACAATCTATTGTTCAAACAGCCTCCATAGAAGGATTGCCAGGGAATGTTTTTGAGCGATGGGTCACGGCGCTGTTCTATACGCTCAAGAAAGAACTCGCTCTTTCCATCGCCGGCAGTCCCCGGCCCATGAATCCCGGCGGAACCAATCCAGCCCCCATCCAATCCGCGGCCTGAATCTGCTGAAAAATTGGGGACAGTGTCCCAATTTTGGCGAATAACATTGACACAGGCGGCGCGACGTTCCTAAAATATGAAGATAGTATGCGCGTGCGTTCGGATTTGGGAACATCTTTTGGCGTGGGCCGGCAAACGGCAGAGTTGAAGTTTTGACAGGCAAAGAAAGGAGCATTCCATGAGCAATTTGCTCAAAAAGTTCACCACCGATTCGACAGACACTCGCCCCGTTCGCAGAGAGGACGATTTCAGCGCCATGCAGCGGCCCCGCGAGTTTGTTAGCCAGCCCCCGACCCTCACCAGAACTCTGGACGCAAACCGCACCAATCTCTGTTCGGACGTGGAACTCAAAGGATCGCTGATCTTCAAGGAATATCTCCGTTTGGATGGAAAATTCGAAGGCGAGGTGCGCTCGCAGGGAACCTTTCTGGTGGGAGAAAACGGCGTCGTCCGTGCCGACATCCAGGTGGGCAACCTCATCGTGGAGGGGAAAATTTACGGCAACGTCGTCGCCCAGGACAAAATCGAACTGCGCGCCACGGCCCAGCTCTTTGGCGACATCAAGGCCGCCCGGCTGGTCATCAACGAAGGGGTTGTGTTTGTTGGAAAATCCGACGTCAACCCGGCGGAAAAAGTCGAGAGTATTCCGCAGCCTCCCATCAAAGAACAGGAACCCATGGGTGCCGCGGAGGAACCAACTCCAACACTGCGGGACAGTCTGTATTAACAGTCTGTGGATTGTAACACACTCATAACAAAGGCTGTTTCTTGACGATTACCGGACGGCCTTGAATCAGGTGCGATGCTCCTCTGGCCCCATAATAAAGTGGTATTGAAGGTGCGCTCGTCTGCGGAAAAAAATCCGCCGGCGGTAAAAGTGCCGTCTGCTGCGCCGTTGCCGTTACCCGGTCCGCAATCACAACCCACGAATTCTGCCATTCCGAAACCGTTTGGGATGCCGTCGACTTCAACCGGTCCGGCGCCCTGGATCGCGCCCTCGACCCCGGTGCTGCAAACGATTCCCGCGCAAAGTGCGGAAAGTTCCACTCCCACACCAGTCCAGCCGACTGCAACGCCTCTCAAAATCATCACGTGTCCCTTTTGCCAATTTCAACAGCCGGCGAGCCCGCACGTCCTGTCGGTCTTCTGCAAGAACTGCAACAAGCGCATTCCCGCGCAAGAACCGTCGCCGGCCAAAGTCGCCTCTGCATTAAAAGCGTCCCTTCGGTCTCTTTGCTGTCCACACTGCAAATCCACGCAGGAAGTCCCCTCCAACGCCTTGTCGGCATTTTGTCACAAATGCGGCAAGCGGATCAACATGCAGGACTACCAGATTCGGGGCAAATTCAATGGGGATATTTTGACCAAAGGCACTCTCACCGTCGCGCTGGGCGGGGACGTCCGTACCGACGCACGGGTCGGCAACGCCGTCATCGAAGGAAAAATTGTCGGCAACGTGTGGGCGGACGAACGGGTGGAGCTGCGGTCCACGGGACACATTCAAGGGGACGTAAACGCCAGGACATTTATCGTGCACGACGGCGCCACGTTCGTGGGAAACTGCAGAACTCCGTCCGAACAAACGTAGCCATCCCGCCGGGACGGCGGATCTCTTACGCCTTCAACTCCTCTTCAAGACGCTGTTTGACCTCTTGCTGAATCGTCTCCCACTGGGACAATTTGATCTGCGGATCTTCGATGAGAATGCTCTCGGCGGTCGTGGCGTGCGTATAGACAAGGATTTTTTTTGCGGGGCTCTCCGCGCCAGAATCCCTGCGAACGACTTTCTGCGGCTTGAGGATTTTCTTGCGCTCCAGCATGACGGCGAGGACAAAAATCAAATTTCTGCCGGCCGGATCCTGGGCCGCGATCAACTTTCTAAACAATATCTCGGCGGCATCCTTCTTGATCGCTTCTTTGGGCGGCGGTGAAACAATAATTTTGTAGCGTGCACCCCACGCCGCATAATCCTTCATGTCCGCCAGGCGCAAGACCATGTCCCGGTTCCAGCACCGCTGGCA
>CAZGMX010000010.1:15243-24087 GCA_964526865.1 uncultured Actinomycetota bacterium
CCCATGCGTGGGCTGATTGTCCAGAAAGGCTTGGCTGCACACACCGCAAGAAGACCGGCTCTTCTGAATGTCCCACTCCATCAGTCGCCTTTCTGATCGGCCGGATTGGAGGCGGACGGCGGGGCCTGTTTGGCGTCCTGTTCAGCCGCCGGGGACTTACCCTTTTTGGCAACCTCGTCCACATAATTGAGCTGACAATTTGAAATCGTGCTGTTGAGCAACTGCGTCTCATCGGCATTCAGATTCCCTTTGGTCTTTTCCCTCAGCATCACCAGGAGGTCGATCGTCGCCCTCGCCCCTTCCAGATTGGCCTCGCTCTTTCCCGTCAACGGATGGACCAGCTTGCCCAACTGCTGCATGGCCGACGCGGCCAGGGCCGTGACGAGATTCACAAACTGAATTTCCGTGATTCGTGGATCGGTCTTTTCCATGTCATGTCCTCCTGGTTCTTCGCGGTCTGTTACTCCGGCTTACTGCGCAGTGCCGGCCGCCGGGGATTTCGCCGGAGGCGTCACCACGCTCAAGACATATCGGCGGTTGTCAAAAAACCGGCGGGCCACTCGCCGAATGTCCTGCCCGGTCACAGCCGAAATTCGCGCATCGTATTTTGTGTAGTCATCCCAGCCCAGGCCGTAGAGTTCATCCAACCCTGTCTGCAGAGCCAATTGGGCATTGGTCTGCAGGTGCATTTTTCTCTGCCCCCTCAGCCCGTTCTTTGCCCGCGCCAGTTCCGCCGGATCGACGTCCCCGTCTCTGATTTTTTCGATTTCCTTGAACAACTCCTCAACCACAAAATCCACACTCTGGGGCACCGTCCCGGTGTAAAACACGAAGGCGCCGGTATCCAACCCCACCATCTGAAAACATCCCACCATGTACGCCAACGCATGCTTTTCCCGCAGTGTTTCAAAGAGCCTGGCAGATTGGCCCGAGAGCAGGGACTCCAATACCTCCAGGACATACCGGTCCGGATCATCGATGCCGGCCGTCGGATATCCCAGCAGGACAAAGGCCTGCTTGCCCTCCTGGGTCTTGGACACCTTTTCCGGCTGGGTCCATGCGGGCAATGCCGCCGCGGGAAATTCCACCGCCCGGCCCGGGACCGCGCCCATCGACCGCCGGAGGTCCGCCAAAACTTTTTCTGTCGACACATCCCCAAAAACCGCGACCACCATGTTGGGTCCCGTGACGTACTTTTCCTGATACCGCAGCAAGTCTTCCCGCGTGAGATTTGGAACAGAGTCCAGCGAGCCCAGGGTCACAAACTGGTAAGGATGTCCGGCAAACATCGTTTCGCGGAACAATTTGCACGCCGTCTGAAAGACCTGATCTTCCAGCGCCTTGATGTCCAGGGATATGGCGCTCTTCTCTTTTTCCAATTCCGGGACGAAAAACGCCGGCTCCCGCAGAATTTCCCCCGCGAGAGCCAGTGCCCGCGGCAAATGTTTCGACAGCAGACTGATGGAGAAACCGAAACTGTTGTTTCCCGCATGGCTGGAGATACCGCCGCCCCCCGTCTCCAGCTCCTTCACGATGTCATAGGAACTGCGCTTTCGGGTCCCCTGGAGAAACATCTGGGAGAACAGGTTGCACAATCCATTGTCTTTTTTTGTTTCGGTCAGCAATCCGCCCTTGAACAGCACTTTCACGGTCGCAAGGGGAAGGCTGTGATCTTCCCGGATCAGGACCCGCGCGCCATTGTCCAAGACATGTTTGGAAATCACCGGCTCAGATCCCGTTTTTCCGCTCGGAACCGTTGCCGCCGTCTCGCATTGCTTTGGCAGCAACAGCACTTCGTTGGACGCATCTTCCGTAAGATAGGCGCGGGCCACACGCTGAATGTCCTGTGGACTGACGGCAGCGACCCGCTGGACATATCGCCGGGTAAATTCCGGATCGTGCGCAAAAACTTCCCCGGTTCCCAGATCGGACGCCTGTCCGGACGCCGTCTCCAAAGAATGGTAATACTCGCTGATGGTTTGCGCCTTCGCCTTTTCCAACTCCGCCGCATCAACGGGGCGGGTCTTCAGTGCGTTCAATTCCTTCCAGATCAGTGCGCGCAAGGCCTCGATTTTAGCGGGATCCAGGCTGGCCATAATCGCAAACACGCCC
The DNA here is from genome assembly GCA_964526865.1 of uncultured Actinomycetota bacterium. Lineage (GTDB taxonomy): Bacteria > Auribacterota > Ancaeobacteria > Ancaeobacterales > CAZGMX01 > CAZGMX01. The sequence goes on from CAZGMX010000010.1 coordinate 17,356, forward strand.
GGGAACGAGGGCGTATAGGACCAGCTGGCAATCCCGCTGACCAGTCCCTGCTTCTCCCGGGCCTCCTGATACAGCCGGGAACTGCGTCCTTCCCCCAGTAGGATGGAGAGAACGTCCATCGCCTCCATGTCGGTGTCGGTCAGCGCGGGACCATGAAAACCAATCAGCACATAGGCCTGCCCCAGATCGCGGTACTGCTCCAGCCGCCGGGGCCCCAGCTGTCTGGGTTCCGCAGGCAACAGAACACCTTGCCCGGAGTGGCGGGAGACATTGCCAAAGAGTTTTTCAATCTGCGAAAACAGCGAGGCCGCGGAAAAATCCCCTGCCGCGACCAGCACCATGTTGTTGGGAGTGTAGCGTGTCCGGTAATACGCCAATAGATCCTCCCGCGTCAATCCCTGAAAGAGCGGCGCATGCCAAATGACCGGGTCCCTGGCCGGATGCACAGCATAGGCCGTGGACCAGAACATCCTGGACAAATAGCTTTCCGGATCGTCGTCCCGCATGTTGATTTCCTTCAGGATGACGTCCTTTTCTTTGGCGAATTCCTGCGGATCAAACGCCGGATGCACGGCCGCATCGGCCAGGATATCCAGCGCTTCCAGACAATGCTCTTTGGGGACCTGGAGGGTGTAGACGGTGTTCTCCAGAGAGGTGTGCGCATTGATTTCCCCGCCGCACGCCTGAATCTCCTGGGCGATTTTTCCCACGCCGCGGCGTTCGGTCCCCTTGAACAACATGTGCTCGACAAAATGAGAAATGCCCGTCCCGGCATATTCCTGTTCAAACACACTGCCGGTCTTAACCCACAGATGCAAGGCCACAACAGGAGAGCGGTGATCCTCCTTCAGGACCACCGTCAAGCCGTTGTCCAACACCCGGCGCAAGACCGTGCCGCCCACGGCCGGATCACCCATGGGACCGGTCTCCTGGACCGCATAAACAAAGGCTCCCGCCGTTATGGTTGCAACACATACGCCCGTGGCTATCCATCTCATGTCCGATTCTTATCTTTTATCTTTCTGCAGCGCCTTCGCAATTCTATCCCGGTAACATTCGATCTCGCCCGCCGCATAGGTCTCGTGCGCCCATTTGACAACGGGTCCATCCCCCCCTTGCCGGGGAATGATGTGAAAATGGATATGAAAAACGGTCTGGCCCGAGGCCGCTCCATTCAACTGAACAATGCTGAGCCCCGCGGGACAAAGCGCCGCCTCCAGGGCACAGGCCACGCGCTTGACCATCTGGATCATGGCCGTGCAATCGTCCATGGAGACATCGATCATATTCTGCGCATGCCGTTTGGGCACCACCAGGATATGGCCTTTACGCGCCGGCGAGATGTCCATGAACGCCACAACCTTCTCGTTCTCATCCACCAGGCACGACGGAATCTCCCTACTCGCGATCTTGCAAAAAACACAACCGTCCATGGCGACCCTCTCTCATCAAAAACGAATGACGGATTAAGGATTACGGATTGCGTGAAGATGCAACACTTGAGACGTTTTTACGTAATCCGCACCACGTAATCCTATTTTTAAATTGTAACACATCCGATATGATTAATAAAAAAATCTCCGTCCCGAATAAATTCGGAACGGAGAGCAAAAAATCCGCGAACAACCGGCAACCGGAAATCTATTTGGACGCCTTCGCGGGTGCCTCAAATTTTTTCGCCGGCGCCTTCACGGGGGCGGCCTTCTTGTCTTTCCCCTCTTTTTTCTGCGTGGTCACAGGCTTGGGAACACGGTCGATCAATTCCAAAACCGCCATGGGAGAACCATCCCCCCTTCTCGGAAAATCATGAATCAACCGGGTGTACCCGCCCGGCCGCGCGGCGTACCGCTTGCCCAATTCATTGAACAGCTTTGACAGAGCCGCACCAGCCCCCAGAAAACTTGCAGCCTGTTTTCTGCTGGCAAGCGTTCCCTTCTTGGCCAGGGTGATCATGTTGTCGGTAAGACGATGCGCCGTCCTGGCCTTGGTCAGCGTTGTGCGTATCTGTTCGTGCTCAATCAAACTGTTCACCAAATGAGCAGCATCCGCCCGCCGATGCGCGGTGTGCAGTTGCAAAAATTGCTGTGCATGTCTCATGAACGTATCCTGTCCCTTGGTTGTTGGGCAAACCTTTCTATTCTTCTTTTCCGGCCGGGGCCGTTTCGGCCGGAACCTCTGCGGGGGCAGCGGCCGCCGGCAATTTCATCCCCAGCGACAGTCCCATGGACGTCAGGATGGCCTTGATCTCGTTTAAGGATTTCTTGCCAAAATTCCTAAACTTGAGCATCTCCGCTTCGCTCTTTACCACCAGATCCCCGATGGTTTTGATGTCGGAATTGTTGATGCAGTTTGCCGACCGCACGGAAAGTTCGATCTCACTGATGGGAGTCGCCAGCATCTTTTCCAGCTTGGCTTCTTCCCCCTTCTGAGAGGCCTCCCCCTTTTCAAACTCCACATAATTCTTGTCGTAATCGACGAAGACATCCAGGTGTCTCTGCAGGATGGAGGAACTCTGCTTGAGCGCCTCTTCCGGAGTGATCCGTCCATCCGTCCAGACCTCCACGATCAATTTATCGTAGTCCGTGATCTGCCCCACCCGTGTGTTTTCCACAAAATATTTCACCTTCTTGACCGGAGTGAAGATGGAATCGATTGGAATAACCCCGATCGGCTGGTTGGACCTCTTGTTGCGCTCCGCGGGCCAGTATCCGCGTCCAACGCCAACATAAATCTCCGCGTTCAAATTGACCTTCTTGTTGAGCGTGGCAATGTGACAATCCGGATTGAGGACCTCCACATTGCTGTCCGTCTGGATGTCAGAGGCCTTGACCTCGCCTTCCTTATGGACCTTGAGCGTCAGCATGCGCTCACCGCGCGTGTGCATTTTTAGCAAGACCTTCTTGAGATTGCAAATGATTTCGCTGACGTCCTCCACCACCCCGGACAGGGTCGCGTATTCATGCAGACATCCTTCGATCTTTACCGCCGTGATCGCCGCACCCTCCAGGGAGGACAAAAGCACCCTGCGCAGGGAGTGTCCAACCGTAAAGCCGTACCCTCGTTCGAATGGCTCTGCGACAAACTTGGCGTAGGTGGGTGTGGCTGTTTCTTCTTCACGGGTCAGCCTTGCGGGCATCTCAAATCTGCCTAATTGAACGGACATGTCGATCCTCCTATCGCTAGCAATTTAAGGTTCGGGGCCTGTCTCTTATTTCGAATACAATTCCACAATCAACTGCTCGGCCACGGGAACAGAAATATCAATCCGGGTCGGGGTCCGCGTGACTTCGACGCGAAACGCATCCGGATTCACCTTCAACCAGGTCGGAACCTCACGATTCTTGGTTTCCTCCAGATGGGTCTTGATGACCTTCCGGATGGCTGGTCTATCAATGATCTCGATCACTTCCCCCGCGCGCACCGTGTAGGCCGGAATATCCACCCGGTGCCCATTGATTCGGACGTTGCCGTGACGGATCAACTGCCTGGCGGAAGCCTTCGCGTTGGACATCCCTGACTTGTACAGAACGTTGTCCAGCCGCGTTTCCAAAAGCTGTAAAAGCTTTTCCCCGGTAACACCGCGGAATTTTTGGGCCTTCTTGAAATAGAAACGAAACTGTTGCTCCAGGACACCGTACATCCGGCGCAGTTTCTGCTTTTCCCGCAGCTGCTGGCCGTATTCCGAGAGCTTGGTCCTGCTCTGTCCATGCTGTCCCGGAACGAAATTGCGCACCTCGATGGCGCACTTGGACGCAAAACAGCGCGATCCCTTCAAAAACAACTTGGTCCCTTCCCGCCTGCAAAGCTTGCACGAAGGCCCGATGTATCTTGCCATAATTTTCCCCTTACACTCTACGCCGTTTTGGAGGCCTGCACCCGTTGTGAGGAATGGGTGTCACGTCCTTGATCAGGCTGATGGACAAGCCCGCCGCCTGAAGCGCACGGATGGCGGACTCCCGACCCGCTCCCGGCCCCTTGACGTAGATCTCGATGTCCCGCATCCCCTGCGCCATGGCCTGTTTGGCACAATCCTCGGCCACCACCTGGGCAGCATACGCGGTGCTCTTCCGGGCACCGCTGAATCCGACACGTCCGGCGCTCGACCAGCTGACGACGTGCCCTTTCATGTCCGTGATGGTGACAATGGTGTTGTTGAACGTGGCCTGGATGTGGGCTACCCCGCTGCTCACCTGCCGCGCCACCCTCTTCTTCTTGGTTCTTTCTTTTTTCTTCGGGACAGCAGTCTCTGCTGTCCCCTGTTTTATCTCTTCCGGCATACGTTGCTCCCCTCGCTCACGGCGACCGCATGGATCCACACGGATCGCTATTTCTTATCTCCCTTTGCGGACGCCGCAGCCGCCGGCTTCGCAGCCGGTGCCGCCCCCTTTTCTTTTCTCACACCCACCGTCTGCCGCGGTCCCTTGCGTGTACGGGCATTGGTATGTGTCCGTTGTCCGCGGACGGGCAGTCCCTTCCGATGGCGCAGCCCCCGGTAACAGCCGACGGCAATCAGTCGTTTGATATTTCCAGCGATCACCCTGCGCACGTCGCCTTCCACGGGACAGATTTTGGGAATGGTCTCGGAAATCTTGTGCACCTCCCCCTCGGTCAGATCTTTCGCCCTCGTGTCGGGATTGACCCCCGCTGCGGCAAGGATTTGCCTGGACCGGGACCTTCCGATTCCATAGATGTGCGTCAGAGAGATTTCAATGCGCTTTTCCTTTGGAACATCCACTCCCGCAATTCTCGGCATAGATTCTCCTTACGTCTGGACGATTGCCTGTTACTAACCCTGGCGTTGTTTGTGGCGCGGGTTCGTGCAGATCACCCGCACCACACCTTTACGCCGAACGACCTTGCACCGTTCACATATTTTTTTACCGACGCTCTCACTTTCACACGCTCACCTCTGCATCCTGTGTTGTTGACCAGTTATTTTTCCCGGTAGATGATTCTGCCCTTTGTCAAATCGTAGGGACTCATCTCAACGACCACCTTGTCCCCCGGCAAAATCCGGATAAAATTCATTCGCATCTTTCCCGAAATATGGGCAAGGATCCGGTGTCCATTCTGCAGTTCCACCCGGAACATCGTGTTGGGCAGGGTCTCTGCCACCACGCCTTCTACCTTGATGGGTTCCTCTTTAGACACGTCAAAACCTCCGCCCCTCGGGCCGTAATGGCCACGGTGTGTTCAAAATGAGCCGACGGTTTCCTGTCTTTGGTCACCACCGTCCAGCCGTCTGTCAAAACCTCTACTTCGTGTGTCCCCGCATTCAACATGGGTTCAATCGCCAGCACCATGCCCTCCTTCAGCCGGGGACCGCTGCCGGGCCTTCCAAAATTTGGCACCTGCGGGTCCTCATGCATCTTGGTGCCGATTCCATGCCCGACAAAATCCCGCACAACCGCGTACCCGCCCGCCAGAGCGCAAGACTCTATGGCGAACGATATGTCAAACAGCCGGTACTGCGCTGTTGCCTTTTGAATGGCCTCTTCCAGAGCCCGCTGGGCCGTCTGGACAAGCCGCTGATTTGCCCTGCCGCCGTCCCCTACGATGAACGTGGCCGCCGTGTCACCACAATAGCCGTCCTTGTAGACGCCGACATCGATGCTGACCAAAGCTCCCTCCAGGATCGCGCGTTTCCCGGGGATCCCGTGCACCACTTCTTCGTTCAATGAAACACAGATGCGCGCAGGATAATCGTGATACCCCAGAAATGCCGACGTCGCGCCGCGTGCCTTGATGATTCTCTCTGCCAGCACATCCAGAGAACCCGTTGTCACCCCCGGACGGACGGCCTGGCGCAATTCCTCAAGAATCTCCGCCGCGATCCTTCCGCTGACACGCATTTTTTCAATCTCCGCAGGAGATTTCAAGACGATCACGCGATTTCCCTCCGCTTTCCCAAAGAACAAACCGGCCAAACAAGCCCCGCCGCTATCGCGCCGCGGCCTTCAGCGGCGATTGCAACAAGCGGACAATCTGCCCAAACGCTTGTTCCTTTTCCAAATTCCCGTCGGCGTTCTGCAACAGCCCCTTGTCCCTGTAATACTCAATCAAATCTTTCGTTTCCCGGTCGTAAACGCCCAGCCGGTTGAGGATGGTCGCTTCCTTGTCGTCTTCCCTCTGGATGAGCGGCCCCCCGCACGCATCACACACACCCTCTTTTTTGGGAGGCAGCGTAAAAACATTGTATCCCGCGTTGCAATTCTTGCACATCCGTCGCCCCGTCAAACGCCGGATGATGACAGCCGTATCGGTCTGCAAATTCAGCACGCGGTCAATTCCGCCCCCCATGGTCTTCAGCGTCGCGTCCAATTCTCTGGCCTGGGCAAGATTCCGCGGAAAACCATCCAGGACAAACCCCTCGGCACAGTCCGGTTTCTTGAGCCGTTCCGCAACAATCCCGACCACCACCGCATCCGGAACCAACTCTCCCTTGTCCATGAAGGACTTGGCCTTGACACCCGTTGGGGTTCCCTGTTTCACCGCTTCCCTGAGGATTTCCCCCGTGGAAATATGCGCCCAGAAAAACTGTTTTGAAAGATCAACCGCATGGGTGCCTTTTCCGGCGCCCGGCGGGCCGAGCAAGATCACACGCATCACGCACGCCCCATGGCGCACCGCTCAAATAGAATCATTTAATATCTGCCTTTCAGTCTTCCCCTGCTCATGAAACCGTCGTAGTGCCGCATGAGGAGGTGAGACTCCACCTGCTTCATCGTGTCC
>CAZGMX010000010.1:24097-26347 GCA_964526865.1 uncultured Actinomycetota bacterium
CGAGACATGCGGGATGCCAAGTTCCTTGTTCAGGAACGCAGCGAGCGTGCCTTTTCCCGCCCCTGGCGGCCCTAACAGAACTAACCTCATCGTCTCCCCTTTATGTGCCCGCTTTTCATGAACCCGTCGTAATGCCGCATGACGAGATGGCTCTCGATCTGCTTCATCGTGTCCAGCATCACACCCACGATGATCAACAGTCCCGTGCCGCCGAAGAAGCTGGCAATCAAGTAGGGAATCTGCAGCCACGAACTGATGATGCTGGGCAAAATGGCAATGATGGCCAAAAAAATCGATCCGGACAGAGTAATCTTTGTCATCACCGAATCCAGCATGTCCGCCGTCGCCTTGCCGGGACGCACCCCTGGGATAAACGCCCCGTTGCGTTTCATATCCTCCGACCATTGGATGGGATTGAATTGTGTCGCGGTCCAGAAATAGCTAAAAAAGATGATCAACAACACGTAGAGCGATTCGTACGGCAAGGCCCCCGGAGACAGCCAGCCGCTAACCTTCTGCAAAAACGGGGTGTTCACAAAGCTGCCGATCGTCGCGGGAAAAAGCAGGATGGAAGACGCGAAAATAATGGGAATAACTCCCGCGTAATTCACGCGCAGGGGGATGTACGTACTTTGTCCGCCGTACATCCTCCGGCCGACGATCCGCTTGGCGTATTGGACGGGAATTTTCCTCTGCCCCTGGGTGATGAGGATCACACCGATCACCACCGCGATAAGCATGGCGGCCATCAAAATCAGGATGGCGGGATGCCTCCCGCTCCCTTCCACGCCCGGGACGATCATCTGATAGGTCATCTCTCCGGCCGCCGGAATGCGCGACACGATACCCGCCGTGATCAAAAGGGAAATTCCATTTCCGATGCCCCGCTCCGAAATCTGTTCGCCAATCCACATCAAGAAAGCGGTTCCCGACGTCAGGGTGATCATGCTCAGGATCCTGAATCCCCAGCCGGGGTGCGGAACGATGAGCCTTCCATCGAAAGACTGCGGATTTTCCAGCCACAGCGCGATAAAGAATGCCTGAAACAGCGACAACGCGACCGTTCCGTAGCGCGTGTATTGGATTAATTTTTTGCGCCCCTGTTCCCCCTCCCTCATCAACCGCTCCAGGTAGGGAATCACCGCCGTCAAGAGCTGCAGGACAATGGAGGCACTGATGTAGGGCATGATACCCAGGGCAAAAATAGTGCAGTTGTTGAGCGCGCCGCCCGAGAAGAGGTTCATGATTCCAAAAATGGAACCGCCCTGCCGCGTGCTGATGTCGTCAAAAAACTGGCTCAGCTGATGGCCGTCCACACCGGCCGTCGGAATAAATGCCCCCAGACGAAAAACGACCACCAGCCCCATGGTGATCAGGATCTTCGTCCTCAATTCGGGAATTTTGAATGTGTTTGCGAATGCTGCCAGCATGGATTTTTCCTACGCGGTTGGCTCTTTCTCCGACCCTTCTTGTTTTTTTGGCACAACGGTCTTCGCTTCTGCAGGCTTCTTCTCCTCCGCCGGCTTCTTTGCCACCGGTTTTTTTTCTGCGGCGGTCCGTTTTCCCGCAGGGACCGCGGGCTTGGCCTGCACCGCGGCCGCAACGTCGAGAGCACCTTCCCCCCGATAGTCCTTGAGAATATCGTGCCGTTTGGCGACACGGCACTGGCCCGCCGCCGCCTCGATCTTGGCAATGGCCGTATTGCTGAACGCACTGGCCACAACGGTCAGTTTCTTCTTTGTCAGTTCCCCATCCCCTAAAATTTTGATTCCGCAGTCCACGCCGCAAACCAGACCGTTCTTGCGAAGCGCCGCTGGCGTCACCACGGCCCCGTCGGCAAACGCATTGAGTTGCTCCACGTTGACCACCCCGTATGTTTCCTGCGAAAAACTGTTAAACCCCCGCTTGGGGATGCGCCGGTACAACGGCATCTGGCCGCCTTCAAAACCCGCACGGATACTGCTCCCCGTCCTAGCCGTTTGGCCTTTGCCCCCCCGGCCGCACGTCTTGCCATGCCCGCTGCCGATGCCACAGCCATACCGCTTGGTCCTGTGACGGGCCCCTGTATTGTTACGACAATGCGCTAGATCCATTCGCGGGACTCTCCTCTTGCACCGGTTGCTCCGGGGTAACGACCGATTTCCCCCTGTTTTCCAAATAACTTTTCTTGTCGATCAGGGACAGCAGGCCGTCCATCGTGGCCTTCACGACATTGAGCGGGTTGGCAGACTGCAGAGACTTGGTCAGGAC
>CAZGMX010000010.1:26357-32896 GCA_964526865.1 uncultured Actinomycetota bacterium
GGACAGCCCGGACACCACCACCCGCAATGACGCCCGTCCCTGGTGCCGCTGGTTTCAGCAGCACCCTGGCCGCGCCGTACCGTCCGATGATATCGTGCGGAATGGTCGCGCCCTTGAGGATCACAGGAAAAAGCTTCTTCTTGGCGCCTTCTATGCCCTTTTTGATCGCGTCCGAAACTTCGTTGGCCTTTCCAAAACCGTAACCAACCTTGCCCTTGCCGTCTCCCACGACCACCAGCGCGCTGAAACTGAACCGGCGGCCTCCCTTCACCACCTTGGCACAACGGTTGACACGGACGACCTTCTCAATAAATTCCGACGCCTCTTCCGTCATCTGCCGCTGTCTTCGATTATCCTGCCTCTGCTGAACCACTGTTCCTCCTAGTTTTTTTTGCGCGCCTGCCGCAGGCTAAAATTTCAGTCCGCCTTCTCGAGCACCATCTGCCAGCGCCCGCACGCGTCCATGATACTGATAACCCGACTTGTCAAACACGACCTTGGCAATATTTTTTTCGGCGGCCTTGGCGGCCAGCAATTTTCCCACCAAACGGGCGGACTCCACCGGCTTGACGTCTTTTTCCCCCGGCTTCATGTCCTTGTTCAGCGTGGAGAGGCTGACCAGCGTCACTCCCCGCGTGTCGTCGATGATCTGCGCGAAAATATTTTTTTCACTGCGAAAAACGCTCAAACGGGGGCGTCCCGGCGTCCCCACGACCTTCGTCCGCATCCGAAAATGCCTGCGCTGCCTTGCCTGTGTCCGTTCAATCATCTTGACCATAACCCAGATCCCTCTGCCCTCGCGATTACGCCACGGCCTTTCCGGCCTTGCGCCGGACGTGTTCGTTGACGTACCGGATTCCTTTTCCCTTGTACGGTTCGGGGGGATAGTATCTGCGAATCCGCGCCGCCACCTCCCCCACCAAATGCTTGTCAGCCCCCCGCACATGGACAAACACATTCTTTTCCACCTCAACCACAACCCCCTCGGGGATCGGGTGCCGGATGGGATGCACAAATCCCAACAGCATCTCCACCATCTTTCCCTCCACTTTCGCGCGGAACCCAACGCCCTGTATCTCCAGCGACTTGGAAAATCCCTTGGTCACGCCGTCCATCATGTTCTGAATCTTGCTCCGAATGGTCCCGTGCAGGGCCCGGCTCTTGCGGTCTTCATGCAGGCGCTTGACGAGTATCTTTCCATCCGCCATCTCCACGGACAACTCCTCCGTGTAGCGCTCGGTCAATTTCCCCTTGGGGCCGCTGACAAAAACCTCCCCCTTGCTGAGTTTTACCTCCACTCCCTGTGGAATCACCACCGGCTGTTTTCCTATCCGAGACATCGTCCTTGTTCCCTTCTTAGCACGAAACAATTGAATGCATTGTTACCACACCTTGCAGAGAATCTCCCCGCCCAGCTTTGCCTTGCGCGCAGTCTCGCCGCTGATCACTCCCTTGGGAGTGGACAAGATCACGATACCCAACCCTCCCAAAACTTTCGGGATGTCAGAAAAACCGACATAGATTCTCAGCCCTGGCTTGCTCACCCGCTGGAGATGCCGAATCACTGGCTTTTTTCCGGCCGAGTAGCGCAATCCGATGGTCAAAGTGAATTGCGGTTTTCCTTCAACGACCTCAAAATTCTCGATAAATCCTTCTTCTTTGAGAATCTTGGTAATGGCCGTCTTCAGTTTGGAGCATTTCGTCTGGACCTCAGGGTGTCCGGCCTTCACCGCGTTGCGGATGTGCGTTAAAAAATCTGCGATCGGATCGGTCATATTCATTTGTTTGTCCTCACCAACTGGCCTTGCAGACACCGGGAATCAGGCCATTCAAAGAAAGCTGCCGAAAACAAACGCGGCACAACTGAAACCTTCTCAGAACGGCGCGAGGCCTGCCACAACGACGGCAACGCGTGTACTTCCGCACCTTGAATTTGGGCGTCCTCTGGCACTTCACAATCAAACACGTCTTTGCCATTCCCTTTGTCTCCCTTTTGTGGCACCCCGCGGCGCCCGCTTCCCCTGCAATGCGCTATTTCTCTTTTCCCTTAAATGGCATCCCCATCAATTCCAACAGGCTCTTTGCCTCCTGGTCAGTTCCGCTGGAGGTCACCAGGGTGATGTCCATTCCCTGGGTCCGCTTGACCTTGTCCAGATCGATCTCGGGAAAAATCACCTGATCCAAAATTCCCAGGCTGAAATTCCCCCGGCCATCGAAGGAATTCGGGGAGATACCTCTAAAATCCCTCACGCGCGGAAGCGACGTACTCACGAAACGGTCAAAAAACTCATACATCCTCTTCCCGCGCAGGGTGACCTTGCATCCCACGGCAGTATTTTCCTTCAAATGAAAGTTGGAAATGGCCTTTTTAGACTTTGTGATCAGAGGCTTTTGGCCGGTGATCAGGCCCAACTCCACCGCCGCCTCCTCCACGTCTTTGGGATTATTGACTCCCTCTCCCACCCCCATGTTCACAACAATTTTCAACAGTCTGGGCACTTGAAGGCGATTGGTGTAGTTGAACTTCTTCATCAAGGCTGGAACCACAGTGTCCCTGTAGTACGTCTGCAGCCGTGCCAGTTTTGCCTGGGGCGTGGTCATCTCAGATCACCTCCTGGCACTTCCTGCAAAAACGTTCCCGCGTACCGTCTCCCAGGGCCCGGCGTCCCACGCGGGTGCGGGCTTGGCACCGGTTGCAAAAATGCATGACGTTGGAAATATCAAATGCCGACTCGATCTGAAGCGTGCCGCCCTGAGGATTGCGCTGACTCGGGCGAACGGCCTTCTTGACGAAGCTCATGCCTTCCACCAGGATGCGCCCCGTCAGCGGATAGACCGCCAACACGCGCCCTTTCTTGCCCCGGTTCTTGCCGGCGATGGCGATCACCGTATCATTCTTTTTGAACATTTTTTTCATCGCGTCCACTCACACCACTTCCGGCGCCAGCGAAATGATCTTCATAAAATTCCGGTCGCGAAGCTCCCTGGCCACCGGCCCGAAAATGCGGGTCCCCCTGGGATTCAAGGCCTCGTCGATCAACACCACCGCGTTCTTGTCAAAACTCAGCAGGGAACCATCTTGCCGCTTGATGGGGCTCTTGGTGCGCACAATGACCCCCTTGGCCATTTCTCCTTTTTTCACCATGCCATCCGGGTCCGCTTCCTTGATGGCCAGGACGATGATATCCCCCACCGCGGCATACCGCCTGCGCGTCCCCCCCAAGACCTTGATACACTGGGCAATCTTGGCCCCGGTGTTGTCGGCCACATCCAATTTGGTCTTCATCTGAATCATTGTGACACCCGCCTGCTTTTCTTTGGTTGATACCCGTTAAACGACGTCGGCCACGTCCAGCTTGGCCCGGTCTGCCGTCTTCACGACTTCACACAGACGCCACCGCTTCAGTTTGGAATAGGGTCGCGTCTCGACAATACGGACGGTGTCCCCCTTCTTGGCCTGGCGTTTCTCATCGTGCGCATAAAACTTTTTAAAATTCCGGACGACTTTTGAATAGCGCGCATGCCTGTATTTCTGCTGGCATTCCACCACGATGGTCTTTTCCATCCGGTCGCTCAACACATTTCCAATCAACTCTTTGCGATGGCTCTTCCTGGCGCTGTCTGCTTTTGTTTGATCCATAACTCTCTCTATCTTCCGTTTCCTTCGTTTCTTTTACTTTTCCGCCTTGCCGGTCTGGCCCTGCTTCTCTTTGGGAGACACCGCCGCCTCCGGCTTGGCCGCCTTCGCCAACCCGCGCCGCCGCGCTTCCGGATCTTTCCGCGTCAGAACGGTCAAGACCCTGGCAATGTCCCTCCGGATCGTCCGCATCTGGCTCGGTTTTTCGACCTGCCCGACACGCGATTTCATCCTCAAATTAAACAACTCCTGCCGCAGCTCGTTTTCCTTCATGAGCAGTTCGATCGGCGTCATATCTTGTATCTCATTCATCTTCACGACAGCAGTCCCTCGGTTTGAACAAATTAAAATTCACTCTTGCGGCTGATGAAGCGCGTCCGCATGCCCATCTTGCTGGCGGCCAGCCGCAATGCCTCTTTGGCCGCAATTTCGGAGACCCCTTCCAATTCCATCAGAATATTTCCAGGCCGCACCACCGTCACCCAAAATTCCGGTGCCCCTTTTCCTTTTCCCATCCGGGTCTCGGCCGGCTTCTTGGTAACAGATTTGTCCGGAAACACCCGGATCCACATCTTGCCTTTGCGTTTCATGAACCGGCTGACCGCCACACGAGCCGCCTCCAAACGCGTGTTTGTGATCCACCCGCGGTCCAGCACTTGCAGGCCATACTCCCCAAAACTGATTTGGGTCCCTGCCTGGGCATTGCCCTTGACCTTGCCCCGCTGGGACTTGCGGTACTTAACTCTTTTCGGTAGCAGGACCATGAGGCGCCCCCCCGCTTGGTCTTCTTCTCTGCCCGCCACGGGCGTGATGCGCCGGAAACGGGGCCGGCCTTTCCATGGCCAATTCCACGCCGGAGCTTGAAGCCGAAGACATCTCCCCCTTGCAGATCCACACCTTCACGCCGATCAACCCATAGGTCGTGCGGGCTTCCGCAAAACCGTAATCGATATTGGCTCGCAGGGTGTGCAGGGGAATCGTCCCTTCCTTATACGCCTCAGAACGGGCGATTTCAGCCCCTCCCAGCCGTCCGCCACAGCGAATCTTGACCCCTTTTGCCCCCATGGCCAGCACGGAACTCACGGCCTTTTTCATGGCCCGGCGGAAAGAAACCCTCTTTTCCATTTGCTGGGCAACATTCTCCGCCACCAGCTGTGCTTCCAGTTCCGGGTTCTTCACCTCTTCGATATCGACCTGAATCTCTTTTTCGGTGATCCTGGCGAGGTCCTCCTTGAGCTTCTCGATCTCGGCCCCTTTGCGCCCAATCACAATCCCCGGCCGTGCCGTAAAAATCGTGATCTTGCACTTGTTGCTGGCCCGGTCGATTTGAATTTTTGGAACCCCCGTAAAATACAATTTCTTCTTGACGATTTCCCGGATCTTCAAATCCTCGTGGAGCAGGTCTGCGTACTGTTTCTTATCCGCGTACCACCTCGACTTCCACGTCTTGTAGACCCCTACCCTAAAACCAATCGGATTGACTTTTTGCCCCACGGAAATCCTCCCGCTATGCCTTCTCTGCCTTCGGTTCTGTTGCCTTCTTTTCTTCTTTCTTCTTCGCGACGGACTCCGCCTTCTGTCCCGCGTCTTCGAGTTTCTTGGGCACTTCGTTCAAAATGATCGTGATGTGCGCGGTCCGCTTGCGAATACGGGTGGCGCGCCCCATGGCACGGGCGATAAACCGCCGGATGATGGGACCGCCGTCCACCGTGACTTCCTCGACCTTCATCGAATCCACGTCCTCAATTTTTTTTGCCTTGGCGTTTGCAATCGCCGAATTCAGCGTCCCTTCCACCACCCGGGCCGCCCGCGTGGGCGTATAGCGGATGATGCTCACGGCTTCGGAAACGCTCACCCCCCGGATGAGATCTGCCACGTTCCGGGCCCTATCCGGAGAGACGCGAATGAATCGTGTGATGGCTCTGACTAGCATATCCAATCCTGTTATTTAAGGGCCGTTGAGACTTCGGAGTGCGTGCCATGCTTGCGGAAGATGCGGGTTGGAGAAAACTCTCCCAGCTTGTGCCCCACCATGTTTTCCGTAACAAAGACGGGAAGAAACTTTTTCCCGTTGTAAACCGTAAAGGTGTGTCCCACGAATTCCGGGATGATCATGCTCCGCCGGGACCAGGTCTTGACCGGTTTCCTGTCCCCAAGGCGGTCCATGCGTTCAACCTTCAGCTTGAGTTTCTCTTCTACGTACGGCCCTTTTTTTATCGATCGAGTCATTCTTCCCCCAAATTGGCAAAACGGAGATTATATAGTAACAGCCTAATAATATCAATCACTTCTTGCGCGGTTTTACGATGTAATCTTTGGGCTTTCCGGTACGCCGTGTTTTTAAACCCTTGGCCAGCAACCCCTGCGGCGAGCAGGGATGTCTGCCGCCGGACGATTTCCCTTCGCCCCCCCCCATGGGATGATCCACGGGATTCATGGCAACCGCCCTCACGCGCGACCGCCGTCCCAGCCAGCGCCTGCGGCCGGCCTTCCCCAGCGACATGTTTTCAAACTCAAAATTGCTGACCTGCCCAACGGTTGCCCGGCACTCCAGGGAAACCAACCGGACTTCTCCGGAGGGAAGCTTAACGTGAGCATGTCCACCCTCCTTGGCCATGATGATGGCCTGGGAACCGGCGCTGCGAACCAGCTGCGCCCCCCGCCCCGTGAACAGTTCGATGTTGTGCACCGGCATCCCCACCGGAATATCCTTCAATGGCAGGGTATTGCCGGGAGCAATATCGGCCTTGGCGCCACTGAGCACGACATCGTTCACCTTCATCTGCTCCGGCGCAATGATATAGCGCTTTTCTCCGTCCTTGTAGTACAGGAGGGCGATCCGAGCATTGCGGTTGGGATCGTATTCGATAGCCGCCACGCGCGCCGGGATATTCTGCTTGTC
>CAZGMX010000011.1:0-31582 GCA_964526865.1 uncultured Actinomycetota bacterium
GGGTCTGGCAATCCGGGGTGGTGTGAGTTTCCGAGGCGTAAAAATAAAATAAAAAAGGGACCACCGCATCGCCATGGCCTTTGCCGTGGCGGGACTGTGCGCCGATGGGCCCATGGAAATATCTGACACGGAGTTTATCGACACATCGTTCCCCGGGTTCTTTTCCCTATTGGAGCGCGTGGTCTCGTGAAAAAATCCATCGTCATAGCCATCGACGGAGTGTCCGGCTCGGGCAAGAGTACGCTGGCCCGCACCCTGGCCCGGCGGCTTGGTTTCGCCTATTTGGATACGGGGGCCATGTACCGTGCCCTGACCTACAAGGCGTTGAATCTGCGGCTGGATTTTTCCAATGGGGCGGGTTTGTATGCGCCTCTTCGCTCGACCCGCCTGAGGCTGAGCCGCACCGGCAGTCGCGTTTGGATGGACTCGAAAGAAGTGACCCGTCCGATCCGCAATGTGAAAGTCTCCCAGCATGTCTCCCTTCTCGCCAGCGTGCCGAATATCCGGCATTGGATGGTCCGTATGCAACGAGCCATGGCCAAGGGGCATTCGGTTGTGATGGAGGGCCGGGACATTGGGACGGTGGTTTTTCCAAAGGCGCAGGTCAAATTTTTTGTTGTTGCCTCCCTGGAGGAGCGCGCCAAACGGCGCCTGGAGGAACTGCGCGCGATGGGGACGGCAGTGGATCGCGCCACAATTCTGAAGAATCTTGCGGCCCGCGACAAACAGGACAGCGAACGGGAGGTGTCTCCTCTCCGCCGCGCCCCCGGCGCCATTTTGATCGATTCCACGAACATGACGATGCGGCAAAAGACAGACCACGCCCTGGCCATTGTTCGTGAACAACTCGCCGCACGATGAGTTTTTTTGCGATTGCCAGCACCGCGGAAATTCTGCGTCTTCCGTCCCTGACGCCGGCGGATGCGTTTGATGCGCTGCGTTCCCGCCGTCCCTTTGCCTTGTTGGAAAGCGCACACGCCGACTCAGGTGTTCGCGGGGTGCATCCCGATACCGCGCGCAAATCCTTTCTGGGACTGGGACCCCGGCCTATGTATCGCTGCCCCAGCGGCCGGCGCGGCGATGTCCTGCGCCAGATGCAGGATGTGTTAGACGGGTGGCGTGAGCGCTGGCCTGGGCATGACGCCGGAGTCTATGGCTGTCTGTTTCTGGTTTTTGCGTACGAATGGAAAAATGTCCTGGAACGTCTGCCCCAGCGCAGCCGCGATGACATGGGGTTTCCTTGGGCCTCTGTCGTGGAATGCCGGGATCTGTTGGTGTGGGATCACCGGCTTGGGACCATTTCGATTTACTGCACGTACCGCAAGGGAAATGCGGGCTCTCATCTGAGGGCGCGCACGCGGAGCAGCGCGATCCGCAATGCGCTCCTGTCCGACCGGACGTGTCCGCGAGAGGATTTTTTTGCGGACTCGCCGGAAAGGTCCATGGCATTTCCCGCCGGCTGGCGCTCCAACATGAGCCGGGAAGAGTAGTGTAAAAAGGTGCGCCGGATCAAACGCTATATTGCGCAGGGTGACATCTATCAGGCCAACGTGTCTCAGCGGTTCCAAACCGAGACTTGTGCCGATGGTTTTACGCTTTATCGGACACTGCGGCGGATCAATCCTTCGCCCTTTGCCGGGTATCTGCGTCTGGGCCCGTGGGAATTGATCAGCTGTTCGCCGGAGCGTCTTGTGCGCAAGGAAGGGGATATCCTCTCCACCAGGCCCATTGCGGGGACCAGGCCGAGGGGCGCAAGCCGCCGCATGGACGGGCGTCTCAGGGATGAGCTCATGTTGAGCCCAAAGGAGCGTGCCGAGCACATCATGCTGGTGGATTTGGAACGCAGCGATTTGGGAAGGGTCTGCGGGAAAGGAAGCGTGCGGGTGAACGAAATGATGAGTGTGGAAAAATATTCGCACGTCCAGCACATCGTGTCCAATGTCCAAGGCAGGCTCCGGGGAGGTGCGGTGTTTGCCGACGTCTTGAAAGCGGTCTTTCCGGGCGGGACGATTACTGGCGTTCCCAAGATCCGGTGCATGGAAATATTGGATGAGGTGGAGCCGACGGCGCGTGGGCCCTACACGGGTTCCTTTGGATACATCGACAACCGGGGAGCTTTTGATTTGAATATTGCCATCCGCACGTTGTTGAAAAAGGGCCGTTCTATATGGCTGCAGACGGGCGCCGGGATCGTGGCGGATTCTGATCCGGCGGCGGAATACGACGAAACGGTGCACAAAGCGAAAGCAATGGCCTTGGCAGTTGAAGAATGCTCTGATATCATCAACCATTTGTGATTTTCTGGCGGCACGGGCAATTGTTTTTAATTTGGAATTTGGTTTTTCGCCCTTAACTTTACTCTTTAATTTGATATGGAAACCATCGTCTATTTTAACGGCAATTTTTTGAAGGCCTCGGACGCCCATCTTTCCATCTTTGACCATGGGTTTCTCTACGGAGACGGCGTCTTCGAATCGATCCGTGTCTATCAGGGGATGCCGTTTGCGTTTGAAGATCACATGGACCGGTTTTTCAAGTCCGCTGCGGATATCTCCATCCAGGTGCCGCTGGTGCGCAGTGTGATCTTGAAGGCCATCGAAGTGCTGTTGGACAAGAACAATTTGACCGACGCGCAAATCCGCATCTGCCTGACGCGTGGAGAAGGAGACATTGGCCTGGACACCAGCCTGTGTCCCAATCCCACGTTTGTGATCATTCCGCACCAGTGGATTGGGTATCCCAGAGAGTATTTTGAGCGGGGCGTGCAAATTCACATGGGGTCGGTGACCCGTGTTCCCACAACCAGCGTTCCGGCGACCATCAAATCCCACAATTATCTGGCCAACGTCCTGGCGAAGGCGCAGGCGCGTGCGGCGGGTTGTTTCGATTCCGTCATGATCAACATCGAGGGGTATGTGGCGGAGTGCTCTACCAGTAATATTTTTTTAGTCCAGGGAGGACAGGTGCGGACCCCGGCGTTGACCTCCGGGATTTTGGAGGGTGTGACGCGCCGGGCGGTGATGCAGTTGGCGGAGAAAAAAGGCATCGACGTTTTTGAGACCATGATTCTGCCGGAGGAGATTGCGCGTGCGGACGAGTGTTTTCTTACGAATACCTCCATGGAAATTTTGCCGGTGACTCATTGCGACGGAAGTCCCATCGGCATGGGAATGCCCGGGGCGGTGACTTTGACCCTTCGCAAGGTGTTTCGCCAGCGCGTGGAGGAGGAAATCCGGATTTACCGGGCGCGGCAGGTGTTGGATGAGGCGTAGAGTTGTAAGGGAGAGGTGTCACACAGGCGGTTGGATGGACCAAGAGAGGAGGAACGGACTGTGAAAATAGGCGGGTGGTGTGAGAGTCGTTGGAAGGAGTTTGTGTCCCTGGGAGTTTTTCTTGCGGTGGCGCTGGGATGTTCTGCGGCATGGGCCGCGCCGCAGGATGCGGGATCGATTCCCTTGTGGTGGTGGATTTCTCCTCTCGGCGGCATCGTGGCCTGTGTCTTCGCGGCTGTTTTCTACTATGAAATGAAAGGGGCCGCACCGGGAACTCCGGCCATGGAGCGCATCGCGGGCTTTGTGCGCGAAGGGGCATACGCGTATCTCAAACAGCAGTACAAGGTGGTGGCGGTTGTTTTTGTCATCCTGTCCTTATTTTTCGCCTTCTTGGCGTTTGTCCTTAAGGTGCAGTCGCAATGGGTGCCGTTTTCCTTTCTGACGGGGGGATTTTTCTCAGGGCTCTGCGGATATCTGGGCATGAAGACGGCAACCTTTGCCGGTTCCAAGACCGCGCAGGCCGCGCGCACGTCGTTGAATGGCGCCCTGCGTATTGCGTTTCGCAGCGGGGCCGTCATGGGGCTGGTGGTGGTGGGGCTGGGGCTTCTGGACATTTCCATCTGGTTTTACGTGCTATACCGTCTGGTGGGCGTGGGGCTGGTGGAAACCACCGTGACGATGCTTTGCTTTGGAATGGGGGCCAGCACGCAGGCGTTGTTCGCGCGTGTCGGCGGAGGGATCTTTACCAAGGCGGCGGATGTGGGGGCCGATCTGGTGGGGAAGGTGGAGGCCGGAATACCGGAAGATGATCCCCGCAACCCCGCTGTGATCGCGGACAATGTCGGAGACAACGTCGGCGATGTGGCTGGCATGGGGGCGGATCTCTACGAGTCCTACTGCGGATCCATTTTGGCGACGGCGGCGCTGGGCGCCGCCGCATTTGCGGGAACGGGGCTGGACATGTCGTCGGTGGTTCTGCCGATGGTGATCGCGGGAATCGGGTGCGCGTTGTCCGTCCTGGGCGTCTATTTTGTGCGCACGGGGGAGAAGGCCAGCAAGAGGGAACTGCTTTCCGCCCTGGGCAAGGGAGTGAACGGCAGTTCCATTGCCATCCTGGCGGCCAGTGCGGCGTGTGTCTATTTTATTGTTCCCGGGCACTTTGGCCTTTGGGGGTCCATCGCGTCGGGGCTGATTGCCGGCGTGATCATCGGAAAATCGACGGAATATTTTACCGCGGACGAATATGCCCCGACCAAGGAGGTTGCAAATCACTCGCTGACGGGGCCCGCCACGGTGATCATTTCGGGCATCAGCGTGGGCATGCTTTCCACGTGGATTCCCGTGGTGGTGGTGGGCATCAGTATTCTTTTGTCCTTCGGATTTGCTGGGGGATTTCACAACGTGGCCCTGGGCCTCTACGGCGTGGGAATTTCCGCCGTCGGCATGTTGTCCACGCTGGGGATCACGCTGGCCACGGACGCCTATGGACCCATTGCGGACAATGCGGGCGGAAACGCCCAAATGAGCGGCCTGGAAGCCTCTGTGCGGGAACGGACCGACGCCCTGGACTCTCTGGGAAACACCACGGCGGCGACGGGCAAGGGATTTGCCATCGGTTCAGCGGCCTTGACAGCCCTGGCCTTGCTGGCCTCGTATATCGAAGAAATCCGCACCGCCATGATCCGCGTGGGACAGGATGTCATCCAGATTGGGGATCAGTCGGTCGATGTGGCCAAGGCGACGCTGGATCAATTCATGCTCTATTACAACGTCACGCTCATGAACCCCAAACTGCTGGTGGGGATGTTTTTGGGCAGTATGATGGCGTTTCTGTTCTGCAGTCTTGCCATTCGTGCGGTGGGCAGGGCGGCGGGCAGAATGGTGGAGGAGGTCCGGCGGCAATTCAAGGATATTCCCGGCATCATGGAGGGGACGGGACAGCCGGATTATGCGGCGTGCGTGAACATCAGCACGCGCGGGGCGCAGCGGGCGATGATCCTTCCCTCTTCGCTGGCCATTGTTATTCCTATCGCCACAGGACTTCTGCTGGACGTGTCAGGCGTGATGGGGCTTTTGGCCGGGGCGCTGGCTACGGGATTTGTGCTGGCCATCATGATGGCCAATGCGGGCGGCGCCTGGGACAACGCCAAGAAGCACGTGGAAAAAGGGAATCTTGGAGGCAAGCATTCCCCTGCGCACAAGGCCAGTGTGGTGGGCGACACGGTAGGCGATCCCTTCAAGGACACGGCCGGTCCGGCGCTGAACATCTTGATCAAATTGATGAGCATGGTGACCATCGTGGTCGCCGGGGTGACGGTGCAATACGCGCCCCTGATCGCGCGGTTTTTGAGAATGTAGTGTCGCGAAGAAGTTTGAAATGAGGGAGTAAGAAACATGTACTGGGTTTTTTATTGGACATTGCGCTTTCTCTACCGCGTGTTCTGCCGGTGGAAAGTCCACGGCCTGGAAAATTTTCCGCCGCACGGCGGATTCATTCTGGCGGTCAATCACGCCAGCTTTTTGGATCCGACGATCGCCGGTTCCGCCGCGCCGCGCGGCCGTCTGAGCCGGTGGTTCCTGACCACCATCCACACGATTCCCTTGGACAACCGCAGCGGCGGGGATATCGGGGCATTCAAGGACTGTATGAACACGATGCGCAAGGGAAGACCGATCCTCATCTTTCCGGAGGGGACGCGCAGCCGCGACGGGAATCTTCAGCCCGGAAAACTCGGGATTGGCCTGTTGGCCATGATGAGCCGTGCCGACATCCTGCCATGCTACATCCATGGTTCCTACGAAATGTTTCCCCGGCACAGCAAATTTCCCCGGCCGCACAAACTCCATGTGTTTTTTGGGCCGTTCATGCCGTACAAGGAATTTGACCACCTCCAGATGAAAAAAGAGAGTTATCACAAGATCAGCCACCGGGTGATGGAGGAGATCGGCCGGCTGAGGCAGGAGGCGTTGAAAATCACCGGAACTTCCGGCGGAAGCAATGGCTGATCGTCGCGGGAGATGATGAGCCGTACTTGGATCATTGCCCACCGGGGGGACTCGGCGCATTGGACGGAAAACACGATGCGGGCTTTTTCCGGCGCCGTGGATGCGGGCGCTGACATGATCGAAATGGATGTGCGGCTCTCGCGGGATGGCCAGGTGGTGGTGGTTCACGACGCAAATCTGGCCAGGTTGTTTGGGGACCGGGGGCGAATTTCTGCCCTGGCGTACGACGCGATCAGGGTTCGTTCCAAGGGGGCTGTGCCTCTCTTGTCCGAAGTGTTGGAACGATTCAAGCGCAGGATTCAATTTTGTATTGAATTGAAGGCCGCGCGCCTGGGGCCAGGACGCAGACAGCGGCTGGTCGATGAGACGGGCCGCGCCATCCGGCAGAGTGGGACAAATCAGGCTTGCGTGGTGGCGTCGTTTGATTATCGCGCCGTGCGGTTGTTTCGGGATCGTTTCGAGGGTGTGCGGACAGGGTTTATTTTTTTCCGCGCCTCTGCCCTGACCGAAGTTCGGGGGTGCCGTTTTCGTGGTGTGGATGTGGTGTGTCCGCACAAGGAACAGCTGACGCCGGATCTCATGGAGGAGATGAAAAAGATGGGGAAGAGAGTGTTTCCCTGGGTGTTGGACATTTTGGGCGAGCGCCGGCGCGCCATCCGGCTTGGCGTGGATGGGATTGTCACCAACGATCCCCTGTCTCTGCGCCGTTTGCTTCGTGACGATCAGCCCGGCAGGAAGGGAGTTCCGGCATGATGGAGATGTCTTCGGTATTGAACGGCAAGCGCCGCAACACATGGGGGGCAAAGATCAAGCGCACGCTGACCTGCGTTCTGCCCGTTTCCGAGAACAGACGTGGGACATGTATCCGGTGCGGCCAGTGCTGTATGCTTCCCAACCGCTGTCCGTTTCTCAAATTCGATGAACATCAGAAGGCCCTGTGCGCGATTTATAAGATTCGGCCGTTGAACTGCAGAAAATATCCCCGTGTGGAAACGGAGCATGTGGTGGGCGCCTGCGGTCATTATTTTGGCGCCGCGCAGGGCCGCACCCGCCGTGTTCAAACGGCCGCCGCGGTCCGGAGCCGGCGCAAGGATCCGCGTTAGACCGCTTCTCGCCGGCGCAGCCGCCCCGTCATGGTCCGTGTAAAATCCATTCAAACTGTATTGGCCCTTGAAGCAGGCGCCACGCGCAGCGTCGTGATTTGGGCGGATGTACAGGGCCGTGTCCTGGCGCGGTGGGAGGATGAACTGGATTACCGGTCGGGCGGGGGATTTTTCTGGCGCCGGGAGGGTCTTCGGTATTTTGAAAAATGTCTTGGCAGGATTCGCGCATCGGGCAGGCACACCCTTCCCACGATCGGGCGCATTGTGGTGTGTGCGGCGGGGATTTCTTTGCAGGATGGTGCGTTGGCAATCCGGCGCTTGCTTGAGCGCCTGTGCCGCCGCAAAAAGATTCGCGCGGTCATCGAAATCTATCCGGATATTTTTTCCACGCTGGCCAGTGAATTGGGGAGTGCCGCCGGGATCGTTGCAGTGGCGGGGACCGGATCGTGTGTGATGGGACAGGACCATTGCGGCATGGTCAAACGCTGCGGTGGTTGGGGTGCCTTGTTGGGGGACGAAGGGAGCGCCTATGCCATCGGGCGGGATGCCCTGAAGTCTGTTGTGCGAATGAATGACGGATTGGAGCCGGTGGGTGTGCTGGGGCGCGTGGTTTTTAAAAAATTGTCCATGCGCACGGCGGACCAGGTTGTGGCGTGGTCCTCGCGGGCAAGCAAATCTGATATCGCGGCATTGGCTCCCGTGGTCTTGTCCTGTGCCCGGAAAGGGGACGCCCGGGCGCGGGAGATCGTTGGGGATGTGGCCGGACGGATTGTTGAACATATCCAGCCGGTTTGTCGATGGCTAAAAGAAAGAGGCGCCTGGCCGGCTCCCGTGATTTTGACGGGAGGACTTGTGGAGAGACAGCCGGCGTTTGCGGCGTCTCTGGCGCGGGACGTGCGCCGCATGTTTTCTTTGTCGAGCGTAAAAATTGCCCGGTCCATAAAGGGAAAGGGGGCGCTGGCGCTGGCGCTGGGACGGGCGGTGGTTGGGCGGTTTCAATCCGGCGAAGATTTCTCCCGGCCGTCCGCGTTCTTGCGCAGGGGGGCGGCACTGGAGCGGGCCCTGTCCACGGAAATGTCCAATGTCCATTCGGCCCGGATCGACACTCTGGATTCGAATGGGATCGTGAAAATCATTCAGGAAGAGGATGCGTTGATCCCGCGTGTGTTGGCGTCTGTGAGAAGGAGGCTGGCCTTGGCCGTGGATTGGATGGCCGTGGCATTGTCCACGGGAGGCCGTGTGTTCTATGTTGGGGCAGGAACCAGCGGCAGGCTGGCCGCGCTGGACGCGGCGGAATTGTCTCCCACCTTTGGGTTGCGCAAAGGTGTTGTGGACGTTATTGTGGCGGGCGGCAAAGCGGCGTTGACGCGCTCGATCGAAGGGGCTGAGGACAACGGGCTGGAGGCTCAGCGGCAGGTGCGCAAAAGAGAGATTGGAAAGAATGACGTGGTGGTGGGAATCGCGGCCAGTGGCTCTACCCCCTTTGTGTTGAGCGCCGTCAGGGAGGCGAAGAGGCGCGGGGCAAAGGCCGTCGGGATTACCTGTAATTCCGGCACGCCGCTGGAAAAGTTGTGCGACCTTACGATCGCGGCGTGTACGGGACCCGAAGTGGTTGCTGGTTCGACCCGGATGAAGGCGGGGACGGCGACCAAAATGATTTTGAATACGCTGTCCACGGCGGCCATGATTCGGCTGGGAAAAGTTTACGGTCCCTGGATGGTGGATGTGGTCGCCAACAACGCAAAATTGCGGCAGAGGGCCCGGCGTATTGTGCAGGCGTGTGCGGGCACATCGCCGTGGAGGGCGCAGAAGCTGCTGACCAGGGCGCGGGGCAATACCCGGGCGGCAATTTTGATGGGCAATAAAAAAATATCCTTAACGGAAGCGTTGCGTCATTTGGAACAGACAAAGGGAAATTTGCGGGAGGCGTTGCCAGGGGTGTTAGATGAGTGATCTGTATCCAGGCGAACTCATGGTGATTGGATTTGAAGGAACCGAGGTGACTCCGGCCCTGAAGGAATGGATCACCAGGCGGCATGCGGGGGGGCTTGTGTTTTTTTCGCGCAACCTTACATCCATGGCGCAGGCCTGCAAGTTCATCGCGGAATGCCAGCATCTGCGTTCCTCGGTGAGTTCCCTGCCGCTGTTCATCGCGATCGATCAAGAGGGCGGGGCGGTGTCCCGTATCGTGAGAGGGATGACCGTTCTGCCGGGCAACATGGCTCTGGGCAGTATCGGTTCGGAAGACAGTGCGTATGCGGCCGGCAGAATCATAGCCGTGGAAATGGGGTTGATGGGATTCAATGTAAATTTTGCGCCGGTGGCGGATTTGAGCTGTAACGCCCAAAATCAGGCTGTTGGCGTGCGTTCATTTGGAGGGGACCCGGAGAAGGTCGGACGGTTGGCGTGCGCATTTATCGAAGGGCTTCAGAGTCACGGGATGATGGCGGTGATCAAACACTTTCCGGGATTGGGACACTGCACGGCGGATCCCCACAAGGATTTGCCCCGTGTCGATGAACCGGAAAAAGAACTCATGGAAAAGGATTGTGTGCCTTTTTCCATGGCGGTTGCGGCGGGGGTGTCCATGGTGATGAGCGCGCACGCGGTCTATCGCTGCTGGGAGCCGAAGGACCCGGTTCCGGCCACATTGTCCCGCCGTGTCCTGCACGGTATCCTGCGCCAGACAATGGGTTTTCGAGGGCTGGTGATCAGCGATGATCTGGCAATGGAGGCGCCCTCATCGCATTTTTCCATGCAGGAAATAGCGGTCAAAGCCGTCCGGGCCGGTGTGAACATTTTGCTGTCCTGCCATAGCCAGGACAAACAGCTTGCCCTCCATCGGGCTTTGGAATCGTGTGTGAAGGCCGGTGGCGGGGAGGAACAGGGGATTCGCGAAAGCCTTCAAAAGATGGAACAGGCGAAAGCGAAATTGAAGCAAAACCCATACGACGGCGTGGCGGATATGGCAACGCTGGGGGCTCACAGACAGCTGGCGGACCGTATGGGACGGGAATCCATCACGGTCTATCGAAACGAAAACGGATTGGTCCCTCTCCACCTGAAGAAGACGCAAAAAATTATTGTGTTTGTGCCCCGGTACGAATCCCAGACACAGGTGGAAGATTCCGCTCTTCCTTCCGGAGGGGATGTGCCCGTGCTTCTGGAAATGTTCAAAAAACAGCACGGCAACACCTCCCTGCGCGCGATCGATTTGTCACCTTCCCCGCGGGATTTTGCGCGCCTTCGGGAGTGCGAGGACTGCGATGTGGCGGTTCTGCTGACGTACAACGCGCACTTGCATCCAAAACAGATGGAATTTGCCAGAAAATTGCTGGCGCACAAAAAGGATGTGATCGTTGCGGCCATCCGCAATCCCTATGATTTGGAGGCGTTGAAGGAGGCCCGCACAGCGCTGGCCACATACGGTTTTAGAAATTGCTCCATGGGGGCGTTGATCCAGGTGTTGTTTGGCGATATTGAGCCTGCCGGAAGGATGCCGGTCCATTTAAACTCATAAGGGGGGACGATGCACTGCATGTTGAGGAAAAAAAAAAAAAAAATATGGCAGGCGAGCTGTGGGACTGAGGCCAAACAAAGGCTTGTGTGGTGCGTGCTATCCGGCTGCTCGGCCGCAAAAAAGACGGACGCCGTGACGATCACCTATCAGACCATGGAGGCATTGCCTCAGCAGCGGGAGGCCTTGAACCGGCTGGTGGAGGAGTTTCACAGGGGACATCCCAACATCCGGGTAAAAATACAAATGTCTCCGAGCGGATTTCAAAAACTGCAGGCCCAGCTGGCTTCTGGAAATCTTCCCGATGTCTTCTATTATGTCACCGACCGTCTTCCCCTCCTGGTCCACCGCAAGGCGGTTTTGGATTTGAGGCCGTTTCTCGCCATGGATCCGTCCGTGGATCTATCCGGCTATTATGAAAAGACCGTGGAGTCGTGCACGATCGAGGGCGGGATGTATTGTTTTCCCTTCCATTTCAGCACGGACATCCTTTTTTACAACAAGAGCCTTTTCGACAGGGCAAGGCTCTCGTATCCTACCGGCGACTGGCACTGGGAGGATTTTGTCCGGGCGGCAAAAAGCCTGACGATTGTGGAGGACGGAAAGACCGTGCAGTACGGGGCCCTTCAACCGCGGCCCGTGTTGTTGATCAAGTCTTTCGGCGGGGCGTGTTTTGAAAACGGCCGGTGCGTGATCGACGGACCGCCGGCCCGCGCGGCAATCGATTTCTTGGGCCTTCTCACGCGCGATGGCCTGGCCCCTCAGACGGCGGCGCTGCGGGACATCGAGGTCATGGACGGTGTCAGCCTTTTTTCTACCGGAAAGATTGGAATGTTGCTGGGCCGGACCTATATGCTGGTGGAATTTGGCAAGCTGAGGGATTTTGAGTGGGACGTTGCCCTCGTTCCCAGGGGACAGAGGCGATACAGCCGTCTGGCGGTCGGCGGCAACTGCATTTCGTCGAAAACGGCGCATCCGAAGGAGGCGTGGGAATTTGTCAAATTTTTCTGCGGTCCCCGCGGTTCCCAGATCATGGGGAGTTTCCGGAATTGCGTACCGGCATACCGCGCGGCGGCGCATTCCGAAACCTTTTTGCACCCGCCGCCTCCCGGTGTGCAGATATTTTTGGATGCCCTGGAGACGGCCGAAATCGAAAATCCGGGCATGATAGGCTGGCAGGAATATCTGGACAAGGTGATTCAACCCAACGTGGATGCCGTTTTGTTTGGTAATATATCCACGGACGAAGCGCTGAGGGATATGCAGAAAGAGGGGGAGCGGTTCCTCAAGGACGAGGCGTTTCAAAAACAGAAATAGTTTGTGACGGGTTCTTTCTGGGCGGCACAGTCATTGGGATCAGTGGACAAAGGAGAAATCATCATGGGAAGAGTGATGGAGGTGGACAGCGGGAGTTTTGAGACGGAGGTCTTGAAGGATCCGGGGGTGGTGGTGGTGGATTTTGCCGCCGAGTGGTGCGGCCCGTGCAAGCGGCTTGCGCCTGTCCTGGCAGAATTGGCCCAGGCCTACGCGGGAAAGGCAAAGGTGTGCCACGTGGATGTGGACGGCGCCGCGGACATCGCATCGCAGTATGGGATCATGAGCGTTCCCACCGTGATATTATTTAAGGCCGGACAAAAAGTCGATGAGACGGTGGGGCTGGTCTCCAAGGAACGGCTGGAGGAGCGGATCAAGAATCTGCTCTAAGAGAAAGGGCAATCATTCAATGGTGGTGATGCGGTCCATGAAGAAACGGCGAGAGATGACCGGATGAAAAAAAGCGCGTTTTTGGACAAGTTGGGCGAGCGGCTGGGGCGGATCGACAAAGAAGAGCTCTTTCATTTGCTCACGGACGTGTCCGATCAGAAGGCCGCGCTGGAATCGGCTCTGCAATGCCTGGACGCCGGGATTATTTTGGTGGATGGCTCGGGAAAAATTGTGTTTGCCAACCGCAGGGCGTCCGGCTTGCTGGGATGGAACGCCAGGCCGGCTGCGGGAATGGCTATCGCGTCCTTGCTGACCGATTCCTCGATGGCCGGGGTGTTTTCCGACGCCTGCCGGCAGAGCACCCAGTGTCTGCACAAGGAAATACAAGTGTATAGTCCCCGCGCCATGCTTCTGTCGATGGATTTTATGCCCATCAGGGGAGAGGCTCAAGACGCGGCGTCGATGGCTGTCATCCTGGAGGACATCAGCGAAAAACGCCGGATGGAGGAGCGCATGGTGCAGTCGGAGAAGCTGGGGGCCTTGTCCATCCTGGCCGCCGGGCTGGCCCATGAAATCGGAAACCCTCTCAATTCCATCAACATCCATCTTCAGCTGATGGAACGCGAAATAAAAAAGCTGAAAGGGGCGCACAAAATCCAAAAATTGAATGCCACCGTCCAGCAGGAAATACAGCGGCTGGACGACATTGTACACCGCTTTCTGGTGGCCATCCGGCCGTTGAAACCAAAGCTGGAGAAATGCAGTGTCAACGACCTCGTCCGGGATGTCCTGCGTTTTTTAAAACACGAGCTGGCGCGCCAGGAAATCCAATGCGACATCCGTTTGGATGAAGCGGTGGTCCGGACCTTGCTGGACCCGGCGCACATCAAACAGGCGTTGATCAACCTCGTCAAGAACGCCATGCAGGCCATGTCCAAACGGGGTGTGTTGAGCGTGTCCACGGCCATGAAGGTCGCTGCGATTTGTATCCGGATTCAAGACAGCGGAGAGGGGATTGCCCCGGAGCATCTCTCCAAAATATTCGATCCCTATTTTACGACACGCGAAAACGGATCGGGGCTGGGGTTGATGATGACGCACCGGATCATCAAGGAACACGGGGGCGAGGTGGAGGTCAAGAGCCGGATGGGAAAGGGGACCGAATTTGTCCTGACCTTGCCCGTGCGCCCGGACCAGCCAAAAATGATCAGCGACACGATTTCGCCGGCCAGCGCCGAGGCGCAAAAGGATCAAACCGCATGACGCCAAAATACAAAGCCGCCGTTTTGATTGTGGACGATGAGAAAAACACCCGGGAGGGAATGGAACTGGCCCTGGTGGCTTCGGACTATAAGATTCTGATGGCCGCCAATGCCCAGGAGGCTCTGGCCATTTTAAAAAAAGAACCCGTCGATATTATGCTTACCGATCTGATCATGGACGGCATGGACGGCCTTCAATTGATGCGGCAGGCCAAGGCCATGAACGGAGACCTGCAGGTGATCATGCTGACCGCCTATGGAACGGTGGAGACCGCCGTTCAGGCCATGAAGGCGGGGGCCTTCGATTATCTGACCAAGCCGGTCAATCTCGACAAGCTGGAAATCCTGGTGCGGCGGGCCTTGAACAGCGTGCGGGTGGAAAAGGAAAACACGGAACTCAAGAAGCAGCTGCACACCAAATACGGTTTTGAAAATATTGTCGGACATTCCAAAGTAATGCAGGACGTCTTTCGCGTCATCCAGCAGGTGAGCGCGTCCCGCGCGACGGTGCTCATTCGCGGGGAGAGCGGGACGGGCAAGGAACTCATTGCCCGCGCCATCCATTTTTCGGGGCCCAAAAAAGAATGTCCGTTCGTGGCCGTGCATTGCGCGTCTCTGGCGGAGGGGGTGTTGGAGAGCGAATTGTTCGGCCACGAAAAGGGGGCGTTTACGGGCGCGGTGGAACGGAAGCTCGGTCGCTTCGAAATGGCGGATACCGGCACGCTCTTTTTGGATGAGGTCAGCGAGATGAGCCCCTCGATTCAGGTAAAATTGCTGCGCGTGCTTCAAGAGCGTGAATTTGAACGGGTGGGGTCCGGCAAAACGATCAAGGTGGATGTGCGGATCATCACGGCCACCAACACTGATTTAAAGGAGCAGGTCCGGCTGGGGCGGTTCCGGGAGGACCTGTTTTACCGGCTCAACGTGGTGTCGATCGAGGTTCCTCCTCTGCGGGAGCGCATGGAAGATCTGCCGCTACTGACGGACACCTTTGTGAAAGAATTTGCGCGGGAGAACAAAAAAATTGTGGAGGGGGTTGAGCCAGATGTTCTCAAGGCCTTTCACGCCTATTCGTGGCCGGGCAACGTGCGGGAACTGCGTAATGCCATCGAGACCATGGTGGTCCTGACACACAACCGGGTACTCCAGACCCATGACATTCCGCCCAATCTGTTGACCGGAGGGACCGGTCCGGCGGCGCAGTCCCGGGGGACAGTTCCTTTGAACATCCACGACGCGGAGAGGGATCTGATCGAGAAGGCGCTGGCCTCCACGCGCAACAACAAGTCCAAGGCGGCTGAGATGCTGGGGATGAGCCGGCGCACCCTGCATCGAAAATTGAAGGCATACCGGATGGGTGAAAATAATCTTAAACCAACTTAGAAATTGAAACGTCGAAATTGAATATTTGGCAATGTGCAATTGATATAAGTTCCCTCGCCCCCGAAAGGGGGAGAGGGGCAGGGTGAGGGGGAGGGGGAGGAGAGGGAACTCGAACAGGGAAAGGTCCACTCAGCAAGGAGGGTGCAGCCATGTTTTACGATCCGACATTTTTGTTGTTGATACCGGCCTTGGTGCTGGCCATGTATGCGCAATTTAAAATCCGCAGTACCTACGCCCGATACGACAAGGTGAGCGCCCAGTCCGGCATGACGGGGGCCGAGGCCGCCCGTCAAATCCTGCGCCATGAAGGCATTCACGATGTCCAGGTGGAGGAGGTCGAGGGGTTCTTGAGCGACCACTACGATCCCCGGACCCGCGTGGTGCGGCTCTCCGGCGGGGTCTATCGCGGCACCAGCCTGGCTGCGGTGGGCGTGGCGGCGCACGAAACCGGCCACGCGATCCAGCACGCCAGGGCGTACATGCCCTTAAGACTTCGCACGGCCTTCTTTCCCATGGCCAACATCGGGACCATGGCGGCCTTTCCGCTGTTTCTATTGGGAATGTTCATGAGCTTTCCGGTGCTGATGGATATCGGCATCATTTTCTTTACGGCCGCGGTGATCTTTCAGTTCGTCACCCTGCCCGTGGAATACAATGCCAGCACGCGGGCCCTGGCGCTGCTGACCGATGCGGGTGTCTGCACGCGCGATGAAGTTCCGGCGGCCAGCCGGGTCCTGCGGGCTGCGGGACTGACCTACATGGCCGCGGCGGCGATGGCCCTGCTTCAGTTGATACGGCTCATCATGCTGAGGGATTCGCGCGACTGATAGAGGCTTATATGGACAGATTAGTCCACATTGGCTTGTAAAGAAATCCTGGCCAATGTATATTTTGTCCCTTTGTGGGATCCCATCCTTCTAACGAGGCCAGCACCAAGGAGAGGTCTCAGGACATAGTGGGCACCAGGTGTTGTGACATGCAGAGCCATCGCGATCTCCCGTATGCCAACTGCGCCATGTTCTCTTAGCATGGTCAATAGCTTCTCTTGGCGTATGCTGATGGATATTGGTGTTGTTGTCCGAGGCCCGATCGCTTGGATTCGCTTGTCTACGCGTTGGAGGGTCTCCAGAATCGCCTCGGCTATAAATTCTATCCATCCCCCCAGATTCCATCCTTCGATTTGAACTCTTTGTAAATTCTTAATGTATAAAGGACGATGTTCCTGCAAAACCTCATCCAGCGCGAAGACGTGGAGCGTATCGAACCCCTTGCGATACAGTTCCCATGTTGACAAGGCTCGAGCAATTCTCCCGTTTCCATCGCGAAAGGGGTGAATATCTACCGTACGAAAATGAAGAATTGCTGCTACAACGACGCTTGGCAATTCCCTGGCTGGGCCGTTGAGCCAGTCGAGCAACTCTTGCATCAACATCCCAACTTTCCGCCATGGTGCACCCACGTGAAGGCCAGCACGCACATCAACCTTTCGATAAGCCCCGACAGGGCCTTCCTCCACCGCGCCTTTGGCAAGAAGCGTATGGAGTTCTAACAACTGGCTTTCTTCTAAAATATTGACCTTTTCTTTCTTCTCCAGCCAAGCCAAGGCCCGCAGATAGTTTTTTGCCATGCGCACATGTTTTTCTGGATAATTTGGGGTTTCCTTGCCCTCTAAAAGCCCCCTCACAGCCTCCAGCGACAGCGTACACCCTTCGATGGCTGTGGAACCCCATGCGGCTCGTGCCATCGCGTCTTTGACAAGGGATGGTACCCAGGGAACGTGGACAAGAGAGCCTCTTATTCGCTCGCGTACTTCGGCAATGTTTTCCAGAAGCCGGGCGAATCGGGGTGTAATCTCATGTTTTGGATGGTACATAATGCATAAAGATTACATAAAGCATTGCGTAAAGTCAACGTCTGAATAAGGGGACATTCCGCATCCGGGATATCCCATCGTAATGACAGGAAGCGCAACTTTAATACAGGACGCCTCCATTTTTAAAACTTCTACAAGATATTGTCCTTCAGTCACATATATCTAGACTTTCACATCGCTCTATTGACAAACCGCAAATCATGGGCTATAATAAACACGGCAGTGCAACGAACAAACAAACACGAACACGTCATGGGTGTCATGGATTATGCGTGATGGACATTTGTCCAAAACAATCTTAATGCTGACCGGTTGTGTTGTTATGGGACTATTTCTATTCCAACCACCGGTCCTGTGTGCGTTGCTCCAAGAGGACAAGCTTGCTCCTCCCAGCGCTTTCTCTAAGCGGTCCGGCGATAAAAACTCCGCTCGAAGCGCTGACGCCACTATGGATAATGAGACCTTGATCCGCCTGCTGTCTGGAGATTTGGTCCCGGATGCCGCGTCGCAAGAATTGCTTTTGAACTATTACCTCAGGGCAACAACAGAGACCATCCCGCTGTCTGAAGCAAATTCTTTTAGAAATCTGGAAATTGCGGCCTGTCATCTGGCAAAAAATGCCGCGGACAACGTGATCGTGCGGTTGGTTTTAGAAAGCGGTTCAAAGCTTTTAAAATCAAGACTGGCCCTGAATCCCGCCATTGCGGCAATTCCCGACGTTGTCAGCTCATTGTATGACAGTGAAACGGATGTGTCAGAGTTGGGGGCGAATGCCGTTGTTATTGGCAAGAGACAAGAGATCAATAATTTCGGATCCATAGCACCCAGCGTCGTTCCATTTTTACAGATTGCACAGATCGTCGGGTATCGAGGACAAATATTCACGCGGGAGGGTGCGCTGACCAGTGATTTTGTCAATCACGTCGTCCATCATGACGCGTCCATAAAAGCGGAGGATCAGTTCAAGAAGGTATGGGTGAACAAGACGGCGCGAAACGGCAGGATGGATGGTCCTGCGGAGGCAAGCGAATACAATGTAGGCGTCAACCGCCCAATTTTTGTTAGAGACGGCAGGGTGCTCTCCGCGCAAGAACTTCTCGATCATTTATCAACAGGGCAGTCCGTGCCGCAAAAAAGCCTTGGTGAGATGCAGGATGATTTTGTGAGGCGACAAATTGTTGCCGGAAAATTGATCCTTCCGGCGCAGGTTGAGGCCGGTGTCCCTCTCTCCGCAATCTATAAGCCTGATTTATCGGCCGGCCAGCATCCCTACTCAATCCATGAGGCCCTCGCATCAAATCCCCATATCGGCATCGAGACACAAATGAGACTTGCCGGGAGCGCGATTCCGGCGGTTCTTTTTGATTTGGCGAGGTTTTCTAAAAATAGAGATGTGCAGGAGGCCCTTTTGGCAAAGACCTCCGCCGAAGTTATGCCCATGGTAACGGACTGCACGATGACGCCCGAAAGGGTGATCGAGGGCATTCAACTCTTTCTTGCGTTGAATCCGGATCTGGACAGTACCGTGGAAGCCGCACTTCTGAAGGTCCGGGCAAAAGAGGGCTCTGACCATTTGGGAATTCTGGCGAAGGCCAGAGAGATGTCAAGACTTCAGCGCATGGACAACCCCAGCGCAAATCTTCAAGTGCCAATCAATTTGATGGCAACACTCGGGCCCACCAATTCCAATCAGGAAATCATGGATGCGCAGGCAAGAGCCGGTTTTACCAGCGGTCGTGTGACGTCGGCATATAATTCTCCCATTACTTATGCGCTGCTTGCCCTGCATTGGAGAGCGCGCAATCCCGCGGCAACGGCCTTTTTTGATCTTTCCGGCGGGAAGTTAAGGACTGGCCCGGTCGCCTCTCAACACGTGGGGATATCTCCATCCAGCTTTACGAAGGGGGCTGTCTTTACTTTGACAGAGGAAAACGTTGAAGGGGATCTAAAACGGATTCAGGTAAAAGGAATCACAGAGTTGGCGCAGACCGGAGACACGGTCCGGCTGGATGATGAAAATCTGATCCTGGAAGTGACCGGTGTTGATAAGGCCGGAGGGACGGTGGAATGTGTCATCAAAGAGGTAAAAGACGCCCTGTTTTACGATAAATGCGGCGTAGCATTTCCCGACCGGTTCATTGCATTCCGGGCTGTTACCACTCAGGAATACCTCTTGTTGGAAGAGGCCGCGCGGCTGGGGGTGATGCCGGATGAAATCGGCATCTCCTTTGTTCAGTCGGCAGAGGATGTAAAAATGGTGCAGCGGTTTCTGGATAGTCTGTCGTTGGCATACAGGCCGAAGATAGCGGCAAAGATAGAAACAGTGGAGGCGCTGAAACATCTAGACGACATTGTTGGTGTTTCCGATCGGGTGATGATCGCAAGGGGGGATTTGACCCCGGCGCTGAAAGGATTGAGATATCACGACAAATTCAACGAATTAAAAACCGCGAGCCTGGGCGATGCCGAATTGGGGACATGGTATGATGAGCGCGCAAGAGAGTATGGAAGGGATTTTACAGACGTTGTCGGGGCCAAAAACGAGTTTGTCAACCTCCTGAATGAGTTTTACGGCAGATTCTTCGGCTTAAGGATATTTGATAAGGATGTGAGTCTTCTCCTCCATTATGCCAGCGCCCGGATTGCCAAGACATCACGGCAGTTCAATAAATTTGCGATCCTTGCCACGGACGTCATTAAAAACTCCAGAAAAAAAACTGCCATCATGGACAGTGAAAAACAGTACCTGGCCGCATGGTCCGAAGTGTATGGCCGGCAGGTCATGATTTCCAACGAGTTCTCTGTCGGAAGATTTGTCCATCATCTGGCCCCGCAGGCGGCATCCATCGTGCGGGGGGTGGGGCCAGCCGTTCCGGCGCCCGCAGCAACTCCAACCCCTTCGGCGCCTGCCGAAGCAATGTCCTCTGCGACTCGTCCGGGGTTGTACACGATCCCGGATCCCATCGCGGATGCCCTATAATTCGGCAGTAATAATTCTACGTGGGTATAGGGTTGTTTCTAGTTGCCACTCTATATTGTAGTCGCCGTAAAGTAGCGGCTCCTTCCTCCCTTTGTGGGGGAAGGCTGGGATGGGGGGAAATACCTGATGTGTAAGTACCCCCCACCTAACCTCCCCCGCAAGGGGGGAGGAGGTGTTTGCACAATATGTTGTGGTCACTAGAGCCAATCCGATACCCACGTAATTCTAAGACAGAGATGGGAGCTGAAAATATTTTTCAACTTTCGGTGCATTGCGTGGTCTCCCGGACAATTTAGTTTGCCTCGTGAGTTTCCACAATTGCTTAAGTAGTTGCGAATCAACAAAAAAATGGGTATATTTTGTGCGAGTTTTTCATAGAGAAAGGGGGCTGGTATGAAAAGATTATGGATGTGTGGCGGAATTATTTTTGCGTTTTGTGTGCTGGTGCTTACCCGTGCGAATGCGGAGGATTCTACTTCCGCCGATTCGAATACGAATTACAAACAAGAGATCGCGACCGATAAAGCGGCCATTAAGGCCGAGAGAGAAGCGAGCAGGGCGCATGCTGTTGCAGCCAAACAGGAAGAGAAACAGCTTGTCGATCAGATGCGAAACGCGAAGCAGTCGGGGGATACGGCGACCGCGCAGCAGTTAAGAGAGCAGTTAAAGACGGTGCACCAGGCCAATATTCAAGAGATGCAGCAGGATAAGCAGACCAGGAGATCTGCGCAACAGGATCTTCGCCAGGATGCAAAAGGGGCGCGTCAGGAGGGCGCACTGCCATCGAGAAGGGACAACGACAACAATCCTCCCGGTCCCCGTGGTGGCCGTGGAACGAACTGGGAAAATCCTCCCGGGCCGCGGGGTGGTGCCGGCGTGGGTCCCAACCGAGACAACGACAACAATCCTCCCGGTGCCCGTGGTGGCCGCGGAACGAACTGGGAAAATCCTCCCGGGCCGCGGGGTGGTGCCGGCGCAAGTCCTGACGGGCGGTCTGGCATGGGACAGGGGGCTGGTAGAGGACAAGGCCCTGGTATGGGGCAAAGTTCTGGCGGGGGACGGGGCCAGGGTAAGGGACAGAGCGGGGGAGGCCGTGGTGGTGGAGGCCGTAAATAAGAAATGTGGGGCCGGTTTGCCCCATTCTTTTACCGAAGTGAACGACCTCGCAGGAATTCCGTCTTGGCGCCGTAATCAGGTATTCTGCCCGGCCCTTTTTCGCAAGCGGGAAGGGCCGCCGACGTAGAAGGGATGATAATTTGCGATGAGAAGGCGGCCGGCCACGCGGCCGACGAGATGGCAACGGGCAGGGTGGTTGCCCAGGAGTTCGTCGTAGTCTGCTTGCCTGTTTGTGACGTATAGTATCTTCTTGTTGTCCCCAAAATGGCGAAGGAAGTTGGCCCACTGGATAAAATAGGGCTTGCTTGCCGGAAATCGGGCCCCGAAATCCAGGTCTCCCCCCGCGTCCCCCTGATTGGATACAATCACGAAGCGCTTTTTCAGGTAAAAGGCCAGCAGGGAATTGCGCTCAAACATGCCCCGCATGACGACGGTTGTTTGGGGTGTCTCGTTTGCCTCGATCAATTCGATCATTGGCGCAATGCTTCCGCGCCGCTCCAGCATCTGCTCCTTGGCAAAAATGGGATAGGAGCCAGCCACCATCGCGGCGATCAGACACACAAAGGCCGCTCTTGGTTTTTGGCGCAGGGTGAACAGAAAACCGCACAAAAGCGCCAGGGCGATCAGAAAAACAGCGCTCAGCAGGTAGGGATAGGAGCCGGGGGCCAGTTTCTTGAGGATGGAGTAGGGATAGAAAACCAGCACGCAGTAGAACACAATGTCGGCCAATAGCAGGAGGCCAACGATGACACGCCACGCCCATTTGTTCAACGCGGACGGCGGTTTGTTTGCGGGAGGAAATAACACCGGCGCCAAGAGCATGGCCAGCGCTGGCAGGGCGGCCATCATGTAATAATTGGCCTTGGCCCTGGAGAGGGTATAAAAAATCAAGAACGCGCCAAACCAGGATAGCAAAAACACGTTCCACCGGTTGCACAGGAGCGTGGACCATTTTCGGATGAAGACCAGCGGCATAAAAATGGTCCAGGGCAGGAACAACAGGCAGACCCGCAGGAACTGGTAATAAAATGCTCCCCGATAGTAATCCCTAGGGAGCCGTTTGCCTTGAAATCGCAGCCAGTGTTCGTTGACAAAATAGAACCAGAAAAAGCGGTCGTTTTTGGCGCCGGCATACAGATGCCAGGGGATTGTGATGGCAAAAAAAACAGTGAGTCCCAAGAGCCAGGGAATAGAGCGCAGGGTCTTCCACCGGTTTTGAATGACCAGATAGATAAAAATGCCCAGGCCGGGCAGGGCCAGTCCGATCAGGCCCTTGGTCAAAACGGCCAGTGCGGCACTGACAAAACAACCCAAAAACCATAGTTTTTTCTTCCATCCTTCTTCGGAGTCTTCTGCCAAATAAAAACATAAAAAAACGCCCGCGGTACACCAGCACAACAGCATGTCCATATAGGAAATGCGGGACATGGCGATCATGCCGATGCTGGTGGCCAGAATCAGCGCGCTGGTGAGGGCCTCGGAAGGGCCTCGCACGCGCCGGACGAACAAAAAGACACAGCAAACCAGAAACAGGGCGGGGAGGGCGGACCAAAGCCGCGCAGCGAAGGCGTGAACGCCGATCGTCCGATAGGTCCATGCCGTGAGCCAATAAAAGAGGGGAGGTTTTTCCAGATACGGGACATAGTTGAGCTGAGGAATTACCCATTCGCCGGTCTCGAGCATCTCCCGGGGAATTTCCGCGTAATTTCCCTCGCTTTCTCCACTGAGGTCTCCAATGCCCAGGTGGGCGAAAAACAGGATGCAGCAGACGGCGATCAGGATGGCCATCGCCCCGATATCTTGCCACACTCTTTTTGAATCAGCAGGCAGCACGGATGCTAATTCCTATTAATGACGAAAGGGGTGTCGTAATTCCTTCGCGCTCCTGGTCTCCGCATCGTACCCTTTCGGCAATTTTGGGTCTTGGACCCTCGGCCATTGTTGCCGCCGTATCCAAGACCCAAAATTGCACGAAGGGTGCCCACGCCGCTCTCGACAAGTCGCTCTCAGGAACCACGACACCCCTGATGATGGTCACGAACATAAACAAGTGTTTCCTTTATCTGTCAAACAGACTAAAATACCCCCCGCGCGTTACTTGTGGGATGATGTTGCATTGTCATCAGTTGCGGGGAGCTTGAAAATGGAAATCATACGATACACAGACCCGGGAGCAAAGGAAAAGATTCAGGATTTCCTCAAGAAAGAGGAAGTGGACCCCGAGATCGAACAGCGCGTGGACGGGATCATCGAAAAGGGCCGCCTTTTCGGCGACAGTGCCGTGAGCGAGTTGACGCAAAATCTCGACGGCGTTTTGATCGAGCCGGGGCAGGCCAGGGTGGAGCCCCTGGAATTCAGCGAGGCGGTGGACAAAATCCATTCCGGCTTCCAGCGGTCCTTCGAAGAAGCCCGGGCCAACATTCATAAATATTATTTCCTGCAGAGGCGGAAGAATAGCCGCAGTCAAAATGCTCGCGACGGTTTCAGCGTCGAAATGATCTTCAGCCCCATCGACACAGTTGGACTCTATATCCCCGGAGGAACAGCCCCGCTGGTTTCCACGGTGCTGATGAGCGTGGTGCCGGCGCAGATCGCGGGGGTGAAAAAGATTGTGGTCTGCACTCCGCCCAATGTGTCGGCGTCCATCCATCCATATATCCTGGCGGCATGCCATTTCTTGGGCGTCCATGACGTCTACAAGGTGGGCGGCGCGCAGGCGATTGCCGCCATGGCATATGGGACGCAGACCATTCCCAGCGTAGATAAGATTTTTGGGCCGGGGAACATTTATGTCTCCCTGGCCAAGGCAAAGGTCTTTGGACAGGTGGCGGTGGACATGATCGCCGGTCCCAGCGAGGTCGTCATCCTGGCGGACGGCTCGGCGAATTGCGGCTATCTGGCGGCCGATATGATCAGTCAGGCGGAACACGACAAGATGTCCCGGGCGATTCTGGTGACAGATTCCCCGGGCGTGGTGGAGAATGTCAAACACCGGATATACGAGCAACTGCACGGCCTGCCGCGGCGGGAGATTGCCGAGGAGTCCATCCGGGATTTTTGCCTGCTCGTTCTAGTCGAGGATTTGGAGGCCGGCGCGGCGCTCGTGAATGAGTTGGCCCCCGAGCACCTGGAGATTGTTGCCAGGAATCCCCGCAAATGGCTTGCGAAAATCCGCAATGCTGGGGCGGTCTTTCTGGGGGAATATTCGCCGGTGGCCGTGGGGGATTTCATCGCCGGTCCGAGCCACGTCCTGCCGACAAACCGTTCCGCACGGGCGTTCTCGGGTATCACGCTGGACGACTATTTGAAAAAAATAAACGTCATCGAATTTTCCAAAAAGGGCCTCCAGCGGTATTCCCGTGCGCTGGAAGATTTTGCGACCGTCGAGGGATTGGAGGGACATTTACGGTCCACCCGAATACGGTTGAGCGGCGGGACGTCGGAGAGAACAACCGCGGGGACGGGGGGCGGACGGAAAATCCGGCCGGCCATCCGGTCCAAGGCGGGCAAGAAGAAAAAAGGGACACGATGAAAAAACGAATCGCGCGCATCGAACGCAAGACAAAGGAAACCAACATCCGCCTGCACCTGAATGTGGATGGCAAAGGCGCGTACCGCATTCAGACGGGCATTCCTTTCTTGAACCACATGCTGGAGCTCTTGAGCAAGCACAGCGGGTTTGATCTGGAGTGCTCGGCCAAGGGAGATCTGGCCGTGGACGATCATCACACGGTGGAGGATGTCGGCCTATGCCTCGGAAAGGCCTTGAACGAAACCCTGGCAAAACGGGAGGGCATCGCGCGCTACGGGCATGCCTTTGCGCCCATGGACGAGGTCCTGGCTTTTTGCGCCGTGGATTTGGGAGGCCGTCCTTATTTTGTCTTCCGGGGCGAACTGCCCAAGAAAAAGATCAAGACATTCGACCTGGATCTGTTGGAACATTTCTTTGAAGCGTTCGCGACGCAGGGGCTTCTCAATATGCACTTGGAAGTTTGCTACGGCAGGAATCCCCACCACGTTGTGGAGGGGCTTTTCAAGGCGCTGGCGCGCGCCCTGCGCGATGCCGTGTGTGTTCAGCGCGGTGTCCGAGGAGTTCCCTCCACCAAGGGAATCCTGACGTAGGATGAAGCCGTCCGCAGATGTCACCATTGTTGATTACGGGATGGGGAACCTTAAAAGTGTCTCCAAGGCCGTGGAGGCGTTGGGGTTTCGCGCAGTGGTTTCGTCGCAGAATCAGGACATTGAAAAAGCCCGCCGGCTGGTTTTGCCCGGCGTCGGCGCGTTTGCCAAGGCCATGGCCGAACTGCGCAAGCGGCGCCTGTTGACGGCCCTTCGGGACTATGTGCGGGATGGGCGGCCGTTTTTGGGAATCTGTCTGGGGCTTCAATTGCTCTTTGAAGAAAGTGAAGAAGGGGGCCGCTCTAAGGGACTGGGAATTTTTCCGGGGAGGATCGTGCGGTTCAGGCGCGCGCCGAAGGTCCCGCACATGGGGTGGAACCAGGTGCATTTTTCCGGCAGGGCGGCCCGCAGTTGTCCTGTGTTGGCGGACACCGCCGAGGGTACAGATTTCTATTTTGTGCACTCCTATTATCCCAAGCCACAGGATCCGTCGCTGGCCTGTTTGACGACGCGCTACGGAGAGAACTTTACGTCGATGATTTGGAAGGGGAATGTTTTCGCGGCGCAGTTTCATCCGGAGAAGAGCCAGGTGGACGGGTTGAAGGTCCTGCGGCGGTTTCTTTTGTTGAAGAGTGAGGAGTGAATTGTGTTTTATGCGTCATCGCGAGTTCCTTCGGGCTTCGCGATGACGGCAGCCAGGTCATTACGAGGAGCGTAGCGACGAAGTAATCTCGATGTTCCTACGAGATCGCCACGGCCCTTCGGGCTTCGCGATGACGGGTTTGCAATGATGATTATTTTTTGAAGGAGGTGTGACATGCTGTTGATTCCGGCGATTGATATCAAGGGCGGTAAGTGTGTGCGGCTGGCCCAGGGGGCGATGGACACGAGCAAGGTGTATCACGAGAATCCCATTGATGTGGCGCTGCAGTGGCAGGAGCAGGGAGCCCAGCGGGTGCATATCGTCGATTTGGACGGCGCGTTTGAGGGGAAGATCAAGAACATGCCCGTGATCCGCAACCTCCTGCGCTCGATCAAGATGGACACGGAGTTGGGCGGAGGCCTGCGAAACGAAAACATGGTCGCGGAGGCGTTCAACCTGGGGGTCAAGAAGGTGATCATCGGGACGGCCGCCTTCATGGACAAGGCCTTCTTGAAGAAAATGTTTGCTCTGTATCAGGACAAAGTCCTGGTCGCCATCGATGCCAAAGACGGATATGTCCAGTCCCGCGGCTGGACGCAGGCGCTCAATGTGCGTGCTGTTGATGCCGCCAAGGAATTGGAGGCGATGGGGGCAACAGGCCTGGTCTGCACCGATATCAAAGCGGATGGGATGCTCAAAGGGCCGAACATCCCCTACACGGCCGAGATCATGAAGGCTGTGAAAATCCCCGTGATTGCCTCAGGCGGCGTGTCGAGTTTGGCCGATCTCAAGGCTTTGGCGGCGCTGAAGCCCTTTGGGGTGATCGTCGGCAAGGCTCTCTACGAGGGATTTTTTACCCTGCCGGAAGCGCTCAAGGTATGCTCACAAAGCGCATAATTCCCTGCCTGGATGTCAAAGAGGGCAGGGTGGTCAAGGGCACAAAGTTTTTGCGGCTCAAGGATGCCGGGGATCCCGTTGCCATCGCGGCGCTTTACGACGGACAGCATGCGGACGAGCTGGTGTTTCTGGACATCACGGCCTCGTACGAGAAACGGCGCATCATGATCCGCGTGGTCGAGAAGACCGCCGCAAAGGTTTTCATGCCCGTCACCGTGGGTGGGGGCGTCCGGGCGTGCCAGGACATCCGGGATTTGCTCAACGCGGGAGCGGACAAGGTCTCGATCAACACCACCGCCGTGGAGCGTCCCGGATTTGTGACGGAGGCCTCGGAGCGTTTTGGCAGTCAGTGCATTGTGGTGGCGATCGATGCCAAGAGGGATTTGTCCCGCAAGAATTTTTGGCGCGTCTACACCCACGGCGGGCGCAATCCCGTCAACAAAGAAGCGGTGGCGTGGGCGCGGGAAGCCGAAAGAAAAGGCGCGGGGGAAATATTATTGACCAGCATGGACCGCGACGGGACGCGTTCCGGCTATGATTTGGAATTGACCCGGCGTGTGGCGCAGGCGGTACGCATCCCGGTCATCGCATCGGGCGGCGCCGGCAATATGGCGGATTTTTATGATGCGTTCACCAAGGGCAAGGCGGACGCGGCCCTGGCGGCGGGGTTGTTTCACTATGGAAAGATGACGATTCCGGCGCTAAAAAAATATCTCAAAC
Organism: uncultured Actinomycetota bacterium; assembly: GCA_964526865.1. Classification (GTDB taxonomy): domain Bacteria; phylum Auribacterota; class Ancaeobacteria; order Ancaeobacterales; family CAZGMX01; genus CAZGMX01. The sequence continues at coordinate 27,596 of CAZGMX010000011.1, forward strand.
AGAGGAGAATTTCAGTGCGATGAACGACAAGACCGACGGCGGTGACATGGGCGGCATGTTGGACAAGATCAAATTCGACGAACACGGCCTGGTGCCCGCGATCGTGCAGGACGCGGACACCAAGGAAGTCCTGATGCTGGCCTACATGAACAGGGATTCCCTGCAGAAGACGATGGAGACGCGCAAAACCTATTTCTACAGCCGCTCCCGGAAAAAATTGTGGCTCAAAGGGGAGTCTTCCGGACATATCCAGGAAGTCCAGGGCGTTTATCTGGACTGCGACAACGACACCATCCTGATCACGGCCAGGCAGAAGGGTGGTGCCTGCCACACGGGATATTATTCCTGTTTTTATACGCGCTGGGACGGCGGCGGCAAGACGGCCGTCATCGGAAAAAAGGTGTTTGATCCCGGGAAGACGTACAAATAACCAATCATGATCACCCCGGACGAAAAAACATTCATCGAGCAGGCCAGAAAGGCGAACCTCATCGGCGTCAGCAAGAAGATCCTCGCCGATGTGCATACGCCTGTTTCTGCGCTGACGGCGCTGGAGCCTTTTGAGTGCGGCTTCCTGCTCGAAAGCGTGGAGGGTTCGGAGGTCATCGGTCGCTATTCCTTTGTGGGGGTCAATCCTCAGGGAATCTTCCGGTGCCGCGGCCGGGATGTGACGACCATTGAAAACGGGCACGTGGAAAAACATCCGGAATGCGCGCATCCTTTGAAAGAACTCAAGCGATGGATGGGACGGTACCGGGCGTTGAAAGATCCCAATTTGCCGGTGTTCTGCGGCGGTGCGGTAGGATATCTGGGCTACGACATGGTGCGCACGTTTGAGGAACTGTCCCCGGCGAAAATTTCCAGCGCCGCAATGGACGACGCCTTTTTTATGATCACGGACACCCTCCTGGTGTTTGACCATTTCAAACACACCTTGACCATTCTTTGTAACGCCCACGTTCCCGACGGTGGAGGGGAAGAACAGGCGCGGAAGGCGTACCGGTGTGCTTGTGAAAAAATCGAAGCCATCGAAGGGCAGTTGTCCAAACCCATTGCGATGCCGGTGTTGAGCGTTGCGGCGGCGAAAGGACAGGGTGTCCTGCAATCCAATATGTCTCCGGAGCAATTCCGCGGCATGGTGCAAACGGCCAAGGAATACATCCGCGCCGGCGACATCATCCAGGTGGTGCTGTCCCAGCGCTTTGAGCGGCCATTGAACGTCAGCCCTTTGAGCCTGTACCGGATGCTGCGTACCGTCAATCCTTCGCCCTACATGTATTATCTGGAAGGGCCGGATTGGGCGCTGGTGGGGTCGTCCCCGGAAATTCTCGTGCGCTGCGAAGGGGACAAGGTGACGGTGCGCCCCATCGCCGGAACGATTCGCCGCGGAAAAGACAGGGCGGAGGATCTGCGATTGGAGGCCGAATTGAAACGCGATCCGAAGGAGCGCGCGGAACATATCATGCTGGTGGACCTGGGGAGAAACGACATCGGCCGGGTTTGTAAAAAGGGCAGCGTCCGCGTGGATGCTCTGATGGCCGTGGAGCGCTATTCCCACGTGATGCATCTGGTGTCCAACGTGACGGGAACGCTCAAGAAAAATGTGGATGTCTATGACCTGTTGGCGGCCACATTTCCTGCCGGGACCGTGAGCGGCGCGCCGAAAATCCGCGCCATGGAAATCATTGATGAATTGGAGTCAGACGGGCGCGGCACCTACGCCGGCTCGGTGGGGTACATCAGCTTTTCCGGAAATCTCGACATGTGCATCACCATTCGGACCATCCTGGCAAAAGATGGCAAGGCATATGTGCAGGCGGGGGCCGGCATCGTGGCCGATTCCAAGCCGAAAAAAGAGTATCATGAGACTGCGGCCAAGGCGGCGGCGCTCATGCAGACGATCCAGATGGCCCATCACTCGCAAGGGAGGGAGCAACAGTCTGCGGGGAGTCGCAGGGAGCCATGACATGATTCTGATGATCGACAACTACGATTCGTTCACCTACAACCTGGTTCAATATCTGATGGAGCTGGGGGCGGATGTTCAGGTCTATCGCAACGACAAGATCAGTGTGAGAGAAGCCGCCGCAAAAAGACCGGAGATGATTGTGATTTCACCCGGGCCCTGCACGCCAAAGGAGGCGGGTATTTCCAAGGATATCATTGCCCGGCTCGGACCGCGGATTCCAACGCTGGGGGTTTGCCTGGGACACCAGTGCGTCGGCGAAGTTTTTGGCGCGAAGGTCTCCCGTGCCAGGCGGTTGATGCACGGCAAGACGTCTTTGATTTATCACAACGGCCGCGGCATTTTTAACCGTTGCGCCAATCCATTTGAAGCGACGCGCTATCACTCGTTATTGGTGCAGAGGAAAGGATTTCCCGCGTGTTTGCGGGTGACGGCCAGGACCAAGGAAAATGAGATCATGGGGCTGGAACACAAGAAATACCCTGTGTATGGCGTGCAATTTCATCCGGAGTCCATTTTGACAAAGGAAGGAAAAAAACTGCTGGCGAATTTTCTGGCCCGATAACGGGAAGCGATGTGTAATTCACTGTCGAATAGAGACATATGGATTAACTGCTCCGGTTCGTGTTTGACAAACTGGCCGGTTGAGGGTAGAATTCAAATTGTTGAGAAAAAAAGATGGAGCGCACACGCTGTTTTGTGCGTCAAAAGGGGCAGTGGATTTTTTCGGTATTATTAAATCCTTCTAAATGAGGAGCTCAGCGTGAAAAGATTGCTCAAGAAATTTTACATATTCTGGCTGAATCATTGGCTCAAGATGTTGATTGCCGTGATCTGTCTGTCCCTGATCGTGCTTTCGGTTTGGGGTCTCCAATCGATGGAGTCCTTCTATCGCAACATGACGCTGGCGCAGATTCCTCTTCAGCTGTTGATCGGAGGCATCCACGCCGTCATCTTTGTATGGTTGTATCTGGTGTTCTTCCGCGGAGGATTCACCCAGATGAAGAAAGAGCGGATCAAGAGTGAACAGGTCAATGTCCGGTTCAGCGACGTGATCGGCATCGACGAGGCCAAGGAAGAGTCCATGGAAGTGGTCAACCTCATCAAAGACCATGCCCGGATCAAAGCCATCGGAGGGAAGATCATCCGTGGACTCCTCATGGTGGGGCCGCCGGGCTGTGGAAAAACCTATCTGGCCAAGGCTATTGCCACGGAGGCGGGGATTCCGTTTTTATCGGTGGCGGGCAGTGAGTTTGTGGAAGTCTTTGTGGGTGTCGGCGCCAGCCGCGTTCGAAAATTGTTCGACAAGGCGCGCAAACTGGCGTATGCACAGGGGGCCTGCATCGTCTTTCTCGACGAGTTGGACGTCATCGGGCGGCAGCGGCAATTCAGTTTTTTTGGCGGCGGCGGCGAAACCAACAGCACTCAGAACCAGCTTCTCGTGGAGATGGATGGTCTGGGAGAGCGCCGGGAAAATATCATCGTCATCGGCGCGACAAACTCCGCGGAATCCGTCCTGGATCCCGCGCTCCTGCGCCCCGGACGGTTTGACCGGAAGATTGTCGTGGACAAGCCTTACTCCGAGGGCCGCAAGAAACTGTTTGACTACTATCTGTCAAAAATCAAATACGACAAGAACATCGACACCATGCGGCTGGCAAACTATACCGTCGGCAAGAGTCCGGCCGACATCGAGAATATCGTCAAAGAGTCGGCCCTGATTTCCACCCGGGAAAAGCGTGAAACAGTCCAATTGAGTGACGTAACGGAAGCCATGGAACGCATCGACCTTGGGATGAAACGCCTGCGACGCATTGCGCCCAAGGAGCGGGAGAACACGGCCTACCATGAGGCCGGGCACGCGATTGTCCTGTACTATCTGCATCCGCTCGATGATGTCTTCAAACTGTCCATCGTCACACGCAGCGAAACGCTGGGAGTTTGCCATCATCAGCCCTTGGAAGAAATCGTGGGAAAGAACCGCGAGTGGTACATGGCCAACATCAAGGCGTCTCTCGGCG
>CAZGMX010000012.1:0-30978 GCA_964526865.1 uncultured Actinomycetota bacterium
TTTGCCGTATATCGCTGAGCGATTGAAAAAGGGGGGATTTTTGCTGACAGACGACCGCGTCATCATAGCGGATAAACAGACGGATATTGCGGCGGCACTGAGGAGATCTTCTGGCTTTTCCGGACCGGTGGATACGGCTGTTCTGACACCGGAAATGATGCTTTGGGAAAAATTCATCAGAACGTATCTGGTGGGAGGGGCCAATGGGTATGGGCAAATCGTGATCGCGCGGCGAAAAAGTCTGCAGGAGATACCCATTCTTCCTGAAACGGGCGATTCAAGCACTCGGGCGCGTTATTGTTTGAGTCCAGCTCTGCAAAGGATTCTGTTCACGGGACGTCTCATGGATTTGTCCACTTTGGCGCCGCGTTCCCGAATTCTGGATCCCGATGAGAGACGAGATTTTGCGCTCAAGCTTTTGTTTGAATCCGTCCAAAAATACAACGACGTGAAGAAAAGGGAAAGAAGACGTTCTCTGCCGAATTACCTTCGCGCGATTTTCAAACAGTCTGGCATACCCATCCGAATTATTAGGTCCAGGAACGAGACGACCGGCCGGCTCCGCCACCTTGTTGCATTGGAGGGGGAGCGGTGCCTCATAGAGACAGTGGGAAAAATCTACCGTGTTGCTGCCGCCGGCGATATGGGAGAAACAGACATCGCGCAAATGGAGGGGTGGGAGAAAACACGGAAAGGATTGCTGGTGCAAAGTTTGAGAAAGGTGCCGATACCGGCAATCAACGACGCCGCCATCCCCATCGCCGAAGAAATGGGATTGGATACTCGTCCGATCAGGTCGGGGCTTTTGCACCCCGCCTATGTGGGTCACGACATGGCCGTGAAAGGGTTGGTGAACCCCGCCGATGCCGGCAAGGTTGGTGTCTATGGCGGCGCGGGGCATGACTTTTCCAACTTTCTTTTGTCCACGAACGCGACTGAAGGGTATTTTGTGGATACGCGGCTTCCCGACATAAATTTGCTGACATCCCTTATTGACCAGCAATGGGACAGGTTCACAGATCGTGACATGAGCAATCTGTTGATGAATAAATATATTTGCGGCTTCGGGGAGGCTCAAGGAGAGGGGATCGTGCATTTTGAGCGCAAATTGCTCTGCGAGTTAAAAATGATGGGGGTGCAGAAGCTAAAGCCGGACGGCAGTCAAAATATTGAAATTACCCCAAATAGGGATGCACACAATCAACCCGACGGGACGTTCTCGATCAGTTTTGAATGGGCATACAACGGACAAGCCCCCAAGAAACGCACCATCACGTATATCCCCGGCGATATCACAGAACCGCAGCAATATCACGCTCGTCTGAAAGATGTTTTGGATAGAAAGATCGACATCTACTACCAAAGGGCCGCGCTGACGGTTCCAAAATATTATGGCGGGTTTTTGCCCGCAATATCCGCCGGTTTGAAAGAGGGCGGTTTCCTGGTGACCGATGACCAAACGGCACGCAGAGGCCGCATCAACCCCGACAAGATTCTACAGGGCGTGCCGGGATTTTCCCAGCCCAACAAGAGCAGGGTTTCCTCGTGGACATTGGGGATGTGGGCGCAAGTTATCAGGGAAGATTTGCCCAACGAGGACATCAGCACCGGTTATGGCTGGCGCGTGGCGGTTCGCAAGAAATTGGCCGAAGCCGGCGCCGGTTCCTGCCCCCAGAGTCCCGCATTGAACGCTCAAAAATCAGCAGACCGCCTGCTGGATCACGCGGCGTGATTCCTCCCAGAAACTCGCCAACAACAGCGCGATGAGACGCAAAAAATCCTTGACAGGCCGTATTGCATGATGTAGGATAGTTAGCAAATATGCTAACTAACTTATACTCATGAAGCGTACCGGAGCGGCGGAAAAAATAACCATGTTGTTGGAATCGAAGAGTACCCTCTTTGACACGCGCACGCTCTGCGGGCTGTGGCATCTGAAAAAGGGCAGTGCAAAGGTGGAGGCCTTCCGCATGATGCGGGCGGGTATTTTACGGCCCGTGAGAAGGGGGATATACCAGCTTGCTGCCCGGGAGCCATCCTCTTTCGAGCTGGCAAATTATTTATACCAGCCATCCATGGTGTCTTTGGAGAGCGCCCTCAACCATTGGGGTGTTGTTGCGCAGGTTCCTCAATCGGTATCATCCATCGCAGGAGCGAGCAAACAAATCGTTGTGCAGGGCACTGCCTTTGTCTATCGAAGAGCGGGCAAGGAACTTCTCGGGATGGGGACTGTTTGCGTGGATGGCGGATTTGTGGCTCAACCGCAAAAAGCGCTGATGGATTATCTGTATTTTGTCCTGAAGGGGATTTATGCATTCAACGAGGAAGATTTTTTTCTATCGAGAAAAATGGATTGGGGAATGGCGCGGCAATATCTGCCTTTTTATCCTCCGAAATTTCAAAAGTCTTTGGAGGGCTTGTTCGATACACTATTGAAAAGGAGATACGACGGTGTCCGTTAGCCAGGCGATTTTTAATCAATACAGGGAGTCAAAGATCATCGAAATGGTGCAGGGTGTGGCCAAATCGGCGGCGGGACCGCTGTTGGCGTTCAAGGGGGGAACGGCCTTGAGACTTTTTTGGGACCTGCCGCGATTTTCGGAAGACCTGGATTATACGCTGCTCCAGAAGGAAAAAAAGAAGGACGTGTTCAAGATGGTTCACGACATTGCTGTGGGCGCGGGATATGAAATTACGGATGAGATGATTAAGTTTAAGACGGTGCTTTTTGAATTTCGTTTCCGGTGGGCGGGGCCAACCTTTCACCTAAAGATAGAGATATCCGATCCTCTGCCGGCAGATACGGCCCGTGGGAATTTTCCCGTGCGGGTGGCATTGCTGAGGGGTGTTCCGGTATATGTCATGTTGGAAGACCGGATCATGGCGCAAAAGTTGTGCGCGTTTATGGATCGTGAGGCGCCCAGGGATATGTTCGATCTGTGGTTTATTTTGGAAAAGCGCTTGAGAGTGGATTGGGCATACGTTGCCGCATGCACGGGCTTGCGGAAGAAAGCCTTTTTCTTAAAAGGCGTGGAGAGGGTGCGGCGGTTTCCGCGCACGAAACTTGTCTCGGATCTTGGCAAACTGGTTTCTGCTAAAGACAGGCAATGGATCAAGACAAATTTCTTGGACGATCTGGTTCGGTTGCTTGAGAGAGAAAAATAGACAGGGACAGATTCTGGTTTATTAGAATTTTCCCCGGCTGCCCTTTCTGATAGAATCCCTGGTTCCCTCAGGGAGGATGTGTGGCGCTGAATAAAAAGGCTGTGGCCCTGCTGTCGGGCGGATTGGACAGCTGTCTAGCCATCAAGTTGATGCGATTGCAGGGAATCGAAGTGGAGGCCCTCCATTTCAAGACGGTCTTTGAGTGTTGCAAGGAGGATGCCGCCGCGGCGGCGCGGTCGCTGGGGGTGAAGCTGACGATGGTCACCATGGGGGAGGACCTCCTGGATTTGATCCGCACGCCAAAATACGGCTGGGGCCGGAGCGTCAATCCGTGTATCGACTGCCGGATTTACATGTTCAAGATCGCCAAGAAATTCATGCAGTTGGTGAATGCCTCGTTTGTCATTTCCGGCGAGGTGTTGGGACAGCGGCCCAAGTCGCAGATGAAGGATGCCCTGCAGATCATTCCGCGGCAGTCGGGGCTGGAGGATTTGCTCCTGCGGCCCCTCTCAGCCAAGCTTCTCAAGCCGACCCTGCCCGAGCGGGAAGGAATCGTGGACAGGGAAAAACTCTACGACATCGAAGGGCGGTCCCGGCACCGGTTGATCGAATTGGGGCGTCAGGTGGGGTTGGAGACGCTCCCCAATGCCTCCAACGGCTGTATCCTGACGGATGAAAATTATGGCAGACGGGTGAAGGACCATCTGGCACATTTTCCGGACCAGACGATTTGGGATTTTGAGCTGATGAAGGTGGGACGGCATTATCGGCTGGATGAGACGCACAAGGTCGTGTTTGGCCGGAAGGAACACGAGAACGAACGGCTGGCAAGCCTTCACGAGCGCTCGGATGGGAGGAAGACCACCTATCTTGAGCCGGTTAATTTCAGCGGCCCGTCGGCTCTTTTGGTGGGAGATTTTCAGGAACCGCTGCTTTCAACAATCGGTTCCATGATGCTCTCGTTTAGCAAGAAGGGGGATTTGGAACGGCCGCAGATTTTGTTCCGCGGCAAGGACGCCAGCGGAAATTTTGCGGCGGGGAAAGGGTTGGAAGAGTTGGTGAAGATTTAGAGCCTGTTGCACAAATAGGTTCGTAGCGAAAGAAACGAGATGCGAGCCGAGACAAGGAAGACGAGCAAAAAGCGCGGAAGCGTAGTCGTAGTACTACGTTGAGCACTTTTTGCGAAGTCTGACGCAGTCGCAGGCCGCATATCGTTTCTTGCAGTAGAAGATATTTGTGCAACAGGCTCTTTAGAAGACGAGCGGTTTTGAAATAATCTACGTGGGTATCGGATTGGCTCTAATGACCACAACATATCGCGCAATGACTTCCTCCCCCCTTGCGGGGGAGGTTAGGTGGGGGGTACTTACACATCGGGTATTTCCCCCCATCCCAGCCTTCCCCCACAAGGGGGGAAGGAGCCACTTCTTTACGGCGAGTACAATATAGAGTGGTAACTAGAAACAACCCGATACCCACGATAATCTAAAAGGGGGGAACCATGGCAGACAAGGCAAACAGGCATCCGGAAAATGTTCCGGGCGCATACTATGTGGACAGTCTGTGCATCGACTGTGATTTGTGCAGGCAGGTGGCGCCGAGCAATTTTGGGCGGCAGGAAGAAAAGGGATATGCCATCGTCATCCAGCAGCCTTCGACTCCGGACGAGGAAAAACAGTGCGTCGAGGCAAAAGAAGGATGTCCCGTAGAGGCCGTTGGCAACGACGGCGCGTAGTCATTGCGAGGCGCCGAAGGCGCCGCGGCAATCCCGTTGGCTTGTACACCACCTTCGAGATTGATTCATCGTCCCGGCTTAAAACTCGCCGGCTACTAAACAACGAGATCGCCGCGCTCGCGATGACGTTAGACCGCGTTGTACAGCGTATCCCGTTCGACGGGATCGCGGCCGGTTTCGCGGATGAGGCGGATGATTTCTTCCCTTTGAATGCCTTTGGGGGTGGCCGCCCCGGCGGCGTGGGTTATTTTTTCTTCCATCACCGTGCCGTCCAGGTCGTCGGCACCGAAACTTAAGGAGAGTTGGGCGAGTTCGGGCGTGATCATGGGCCAAAAGGCTTTGAGGTGGGGAAAATTGTCCAGGATGAGCCGCGGCACGGCGATGTTGCGTAAATCCTGGATGCCTGTTGTCTGGGGCAGATGGGAAAGCCGGGTGTTTTGAGGATGAAATGCCAGTGGGATGAAGGCCAGAAATCCATGGGTTTGGTCCTGCAAATCCCTTAGTTGCATCAGGTGTTCGACCCGCTGGCCTGCGGATTCCATGTGGCCGTAGAGCATCGTGGAGTTGGAAGGGATCCCCGCTTTGTGCGCGGCGCGGTGGAATTCAAGCCATCGGCCGGCAGAAGGTTTGTTTGGAAATAATTCCTGGTGCAGTTGGTCGGAAAATATTTCGGCGCCGCCGCCGGCCAGAGAGCACAGTCCCGCCCCCTTGAGTTCCAGAAGAGTTTCTTCCAAAGTTTTTCCCGAAAGTCCGGAGATGTTCGCCAATTCCACGGCCGTGAAGGCCTTGATGTGGATGTCCGGACGGGCGGTTTTGACGGCCTTGAGGATTTCCAGATAGTAGGAATAGGGCAGGGCCGGATTCACTCCGCCCACCATGTGGATTTCACGGATGCCATGTGTCCGCGCCGCGCTGACCCTCTGATAGATTTCGTCCGGATGATACGTGTAGGAGCCTTTCTGTCCGGCCGCCCGGTAAAAAGCGCAAAACGCGCATCGATTGGCGCAGATGTTGGTGTAGTTGATGTGCAGATTGCAGATGAAGTATGCCCTGTTGGAGTTTTTTTTCTCGCGCACGATGTTGGCCAGGGCTCCCACGCTCAAAATGTCCGGATTCTCATAGAGGGCCAGACCGTCTTGCAGTGTCAAACGCTCGCCCGCAAGGATTTTTTCACAAATGTTGTCCAGGCCTGATTGGGTGATGGATTTCTCCAGGATGGAGGAAAGAGGGGGAAAGGAATTAAGATTGCCGAGAACGGCCTTCGCGTTTCTCATGATTCCGGAATATTTTGCCCGCATGAGCGAGGTATGGCCAAAGATTTTTGTGAAAGCAGCCTTGTCCATGGCGCCGATTTTCACCAAATCCAATACAGGTCCCGGTCCCTGCGCCGGGCCGAATTCCGGGCAATGCGACGGCAGGGGATGGCGGTTGAACGGGCAGATGTCCTGGCAGATGTCACAGCCGAAGACGCGGTTTGACATGGCGGTCTGAATGTGCGGAGGGATTTCTCCGCGAGCCTCGACGGTCCAATAGGAAAGACAGCGCCTGGTGTCCAATTGCCCCGGTTCCCTCAGTGTATGAGTGGGGCAGGCCTCCAGACAGGTGTTGCATGAGCCGCAGCCGTCCTGCAACGGCGGGGTGGGCTCCAGTTCCAGATTAGTGAGAATTTCGGCCAGAAAAAAATACGATCCGTGAACAGGATGGATCAAAAGGGAATTTTTACCGATGAATCCCAGTCCCGCGCGTGCGGCGGCGCTCTTTTCCAGCAGGGGGCCGGAGTCCACGAATTCTTTCAGTTCTGTGCCGGGACCGGCAAGTTCCAGGATGTGGCTCTTGAGGGCGGCCAGCTTTGTTTTGAGAACGCGGTGATAGTCCTGTCCCCACGCGTAGCGGGCGACGAGGCCCCTCTTTTCGTTGGGGGATGGCGCTGGGGGCGATGGATGATAGTAGCTGATGCCCAGGCAAAGGATGCTTTTTGCGGACGGCAGGACCTTTTTGGGGTCGAGCCGATTTTCCAAATGCCGCTCAAGATAGTTCAGTCCGCCGGCAAAGCCTTGATTTATGGAGGATTCCAGGCGCGGGCGTTCCTGCTCAAACGGCTGGGCGGATGCGATGCCGAACAGGTCAAAACCGCATTCTTGAGCAAGGGATTCTATTCTCTCGGTCAGGACGGACGCGTTCACGCCCCAAGTCTATGGTGTTTTATTATGGGGGGGAAGCGATTAAATGGCTGAAACGTTCGGTTTGCAGCAGATATAAAATGCGCTACACTCTCTGCGTGGCGGTGCCGAAGGAAATGCGTAACAAATGAACAAAACTTCTTTTTTGCGGGATACCAAAACGTTTTTTCATTCATGCTCCCTTTTTCTGGTGGTCTGCGGAGGGGCGGCGGCCGTATTGGGGGGGCTTTCCCTGCTGGATTGGCACCTCAACCAGGCGGTTCTTGTTCGAATATTACCGACATGCAGATCGACGGATTACGGCACCGCCTGGGGATTCGTTTGCGCTGGCCTCGCGTTCATCCTTCTCGCATGGAATAGGAAACGCTGGGTGCTGATCCTGAGTGCTGTGGTGTTCGTGTGGAGCTCTTTGCGGTTGATTGGACACTGGACGGATATCGGTTTGAACCTCGACCGCATGCTTTTCAAAGGGTGGGTGTCCGAGGGTGCATTATGCTGCTGCCATGTGCCGGCAATCACCATTTTATCATTTGTGTGTCTGAGCGGCGCTCTGGTCATCCTCTGTATGCCGGGAAGAATAAGATTATTTTATTGGGTATTGGGGGGAGCCGTCGCTTTCATATGCGCCGTGAGTGTGGACGCCATGCTGGATTATATTACCGGGGCCATACGGGTGCATGAACAAATTCCCTTTGCCAACCTGACGCTCTTTGATACGGCGGGATGGTTTATTCTCTCCGCTGGAATTGTCCTCTACCTTTGGACGGACATCAAGAATTGGAAGATATCGCCGGCCCGCTGGTTTTCATTCGTCGTGTTTGCGAGCACGGTGTCTGCCGTATTGTTTCAATGGCTTACCCTTGTGACAATAGAAAGGCAGGCGATCGAGAGAGATTTTTCTCTCGCGTCCTCCAGTGCGGCGAAGCTTATTTCCACCCAGGTGGAGTCGCGCATTGATGCGTTGGTCCGCATGGCCAGGCGATGGGAACTGCGGGATAAACCAGTCAGGCGCGAGTGGGAATCGGATGCCCTCCTTTATGTTCAGCACTATCCCGGATATCAGGCGATTGCCTGGGTTGATCCTGCGCTTCATGTGCGCTGGATCGTGCCCAAAAAAGGGAATGAGGCGGCCCAAGGGTTGTGCCGTGGTTTTGAAGAAACCCGCAAAGGGGTTTTGGAGAAGGCGAGACAACTCCGTCAGACAACTCTCACTCACTGCGTCGATTTGGTGACGGGTCAAAAGGGTTTTCTCGCGAATGTGCCTGTCTTTCACGGGACGGAATTCAGAGGGTATATCACCGGAGTTTTCCAGTATAAAGATTTACTCAACAGTGTTTTGGGCGAGAAGATTCTGCCCCGGTATTCCATCGCTGTTATTGATCAAGGCAAGGGGATTTACTGCCGCGGCGCGGATCATGACTGTGCCGGAAAAGAAATGGGACCGGGCGCAGACGTGGATCTCCATGGAGTCGTGTGGCGTGTTCATGCCTGGCTCAAGCCGGGGATTATCGCCGCAGAACGTTTTGACGTTCCCCGCATCCTGCTGGTACTCGGAATTGTCGTGGCTGTTTCGATGACCATCATGGTGTATTTTGGTCAAATGGCGAGGGAGTATGCGGGAACAATTGCGTCGATCAATCAGGCGCTGGAAAGGGATATTGTCGAGCAAAAAAGCACAAAGGAAGAATTGCAGAGGAATTACGATGTCCAGCATACGCTGAACACGCTCCTTCAATTGTCTTCGGACAACAGCGTTTCTCTGGATGAATTCCTCCGGCGCGCATTCGACCTGGTCTTTTCCATTGCCTGGCTTTCCCTTGAATCCCGCGGTGGTATCTTGCTCGTGGAGGGAAAGCCGGATGTCCTGGTGATGAAGGTTCAACGGGGACTCTCTGTGCCGATCCAAAATATGTGCGCGCAGGTGCCTTTTGGGAAATGTCTGTGCGGGCGAGCGGCCTTGACCGGGAAGGTGCAATTTGCCGACCACCTCGATGACCGGCACGAAGTGCGGTATGAAGGAATTGCCCAGCACGGTCACTACTGTGTCCCCATTCTATCCTCCGGCAAGATACTGGGGGTGATCAACATGTACATCGGCGAACGGTGTCCGTGGCACAAGGAGACAGAGGCATTTCTGGTCGCTGTGGCGAACACCCTGGCGGGTGTCGTCGAGCGCAAGAGGGCGGAGGAAAAATTGCGCGAGGCCCTTGCCGATCTTAGAGGAACCCAGCAGGAATTGGTCCAGGCGGAAAAAATGCAGGTGGTGGGCAGATTGGCCAGCGGCGTGGCGCACGAGGTAAAAAATCCGCTGGCCGTGATTTTGCAGGGGGTGGGCTATCTCTCAAAAAAAATTCCCGCCGGCGACGAGCATCTCTCCCCGGTGCTGAGGGATATGCAGGACGCCGTGGAAAGGGCGGACGAAATCGTTCACGGGCTGTTGGATTTTTCAAGCATATCGCGCCTGGAGATTACGCCGCATGATTTAAATGCCGTGGTAGAAAAGGCGTTGTCGCTGGTTAAACATTCGCTCGACAAGTATCACATCCGGGTTGTCAAAGGTCTCACGGAAGGTATTCCCGACGTTCAAATTTGTCCGAATAGAATTGAACAGGTGTTTGTCAATGTCTTCATGAATGCGATACAAGCGATGGGGGATGGCGGCAAATTGAGCGTCAGGACATACGTCAAAGAGCCGGACGCGCTTGCCGTAAACGGAGCGAAGGACGCGGCGTCGAAGGAGGATGTTGTCTTTAGTCTGCGAAACGTTGCCGTTGTTGCTGAGATTGAGGACGAGGGGCCGGGTATTCTGCCGTCTGTTTTGGACAAGATATTTGATCCTTTTTTTACGACGAAGAGAGACAAGGGTGGGACGGGGCTGGGGATGTCGATTGTGAAGAACATCATGGATATGCACGATGGCAAGATCAGGGTGGAGAACAGGGCGGAAGGTGGAACGAGGGTGGTCTTGACGTTTAAGGGGTGAAGGAACAGGGGGAAGAGGGGGCGGACCGTGAAAAAGAGGATATTGATCGTGGACGATGAAGCGGCTTTCGGCCGGATAGTGAAATTGAATTTGGAAGAAACCGGCCGGTACGAAGTTGTGACGGAGACGAAAGGCCCGCAAGCGCTGGCTGTTGCCAGAAAATTCAAACCGGATTTGATTTTGATGGATATTGTCATGCCGGATTTGGATGGGGGAGACGCGTGCCGGGAAATAAAGTCTGACCCGGTCCTGAAAAATATCCCCATCGTTTTTTTAACCGCCATCGTTACGGAGCGAGAGGCGGTTTCCCAGAAAAGCGTGATGGGAGGCTACCCTCTTCTGGCAAAGCCCATCGCGGTGGAAAAACTGATCGATTGCATAGAAAAGAATACCACACGTTCTTGATGGAAAGGGCGGAAGCGGAGCCGGGATATTACGGGGGCCGGCGCGCGAGGGTATCTGGATATACGGGGTGCATTGTGACCGGACAATATTTTGTGTTTCAGTGTATGGAAAAGGTTTTGGGCGGCGGGAAGCTTGCGCGGGCGGATTTCTTGGCGTTGACGGGCGAAGAGACGGATCTCTACGATGTGATGTATGCCGCCAACCGGATCCGGCAAAAATATTTTGGCAGGGACGTGAGTTTTTGCTCCATCGTCAACGCCAAGAGCGGAAACTGTCCGGAGGATTGTGCTTTTTGCGCGCAGTCCTCGCGCCATGAGACCGGAATCGATCCGTACGGCCTGCTGAACAAAGACCAGATGGCCAGGGCCGCGAGGGAAGCGGCGGGCCACGGGGCGTCCTGCTTTGGCCTGGTGATCGCCAAGCGCGGTCCCAGCGACAAGGATGTGGAAGAACTCTGCGGTGTGCTCCAAGAGACGAAGGACAAGACTGCCATCCGGCGGGGCGGATCCCTGGGTTTTGTGACGCCGGAGCAGGCGCAGAAACTAGCGCGGGCGGGCATGGAGGTGTTCCACCACAATCTGGAGACATCGCGGCGACACTTCGGAAAAATCTGCACCACGCACACGTACGACCAGCGACTGGAGACCGTGCGCAATCTGAAAAAGGCGGGGTTGAAGGTCTGCTGTGGGGGAATCTTTGGCATGGGGGAGACGTGGGAGGACCGGATCGACCTGTTGGAGGAATTGATCGGGCTGAACGTGGATTCGGTGCCGTTGAATTTTCTCTATCCCGTCAAGGGGACGCCGCTGGAGCACGCCAAACCGATGGCGCCGATGGAAATCTTGCGCGTGATCAGCATCTACCGGCTGGGACTTCCGTCCAAGGAAATCCGCGTGTGCGGCGGGCGCGAGGCGAATCTGAGGGACTTGCAGAGCTGGATGTTTTACGCCGGCGCCAACGGTGCCATGCTGGGAAATTATCTGACGACCTGCGGCCGGCCCGCCCAGGAGGATTTGCGGATGGTCGAGGATTTGGGGATGGGTGTGCAGACACACCCCCCATCCTAACCTTCCCCCGCAAGGGGGGAAGGGAAACAGCGGTAATGTTAAGGGGAGGGGATGTGTCTTTTCGGGAAAAACTCGCGCGGGTCTTGCCCCGGGTGACCAAGCCTCAGCGCTATGTGGGAGAGGAACTCCACGCCGTCAAAAAAGACCTCTCGCGGGCGGATGTGACGCTGGCGCTCGCCTTTCCAGAAATCTACGAAATCGGCATGTCCCACGTGGGATTTGGCATCCTCTATCATCTGTGCAACCGGCGCGAAGATGTCGCCGCCGAGCGCGTCTATTGCCCCTGGCCGGACATGGAAGAGGCGATGCGCCGGGAGCATATCCCTCTGTTCTCCCTGGAAAGCAAGACCCCCCTCTCTCAATTTGATGTGATCGGATTTTCCCTGCAGTCGGAATTTACCTATACCAATGTGCTCACCATGATCGATCTGGCCGGCTGTCCGGTGTTTGCGCGTGAGCGCGACAGCGCGTTTCCCCTGATTATTGCCGGCGGGCCGTGCACGGCCAATCCGGAGCCCCTGAGCGATTTCATCGACGCGTTTCTGATTGGAGACGGGGAAGAACTGCTGATGTCATTTTTAGACCGGGTGAAATATCACAAGGAGAAAAAAACTGCAAAGCCGGCCATGTTGCTGGACCTTTCCGGGATGGGGGGCGTGTATGTCCCCTCGCTCTACGAATTCAGATTTGATGGTCCCAAAATGCTGGATTATTGCGTTCGGCAACACGGTGTGCCGCTTAAGGTTCAACGGCAGTACATCGGCGCGCTTGCCGCGGAAAATTATCCCGACAAGCCGCTGGTCAGTTCCATGGAGATTACGCACGACCGCCTGTCGCTGGAGATCATGCGGGGGTGCACGCAGGGATGCCGTTTTTGCCAGGCGGGATTTTGGTATCGGCCCGTCCGGGAAATGGCGCTCAAGGACGTTGTGGATCTGGCACGCAGAGGGATCGAACGGACGGGACTGACCGAGTTGAACCTCTGCTCCCTTTCCACGGCCGATTACAGCGGCATCCGGGACCTGACGGAACAACTCAAAGCGGTGATGGAGCCCAAAGGCGTGTCCGTGGCCTTGCCGTCTTTGCGGGCGGACAGCCTATCGGTGCAGTTGGCGGACAATGTCGCGTCGGTGCGGCGGAGCGGATTTACATTCGCGCCGGAGGCTGGGAGTTGGCGCCTGCGAAAAGTCATCAACAAGTGTATCACCAACGAACAGATGCTGGAGGCCGTGGACATCGCCTGTCAGAAAGGCTGGGACGCGATCAAACTCTACGTCATGGTGGGTCTTCCCAGCGAGACGCAGGCAGATTTGGAGGAGTTGGCGGATGTCGTGCAAAAAATCCACGCAATCGGAAAGCGGTATCGCGGTCCCAAAAAACTGACCGTCAGCATCGGGGCTTTTGTCCCGAAGGCATTCACGCCGTTTCAGTGGGAAGGATTGGAGTCTCTAGAGGTATTGAAAGAGCGTCTTTCCTGGTTGAAACGGGTGCTGGAAAGCAAGAACACAGTGGTGAAGTGGCATTCGCTGGAGGCTTCCCTGATCGAGTGCGTCTTGTCCCGAGGGGACCGCCGGCTGGGGCAGGTGATTTACCGGGTTTGGAAGGACGGCGGCCGCTACGACGGCTGGTCTCAATATTTCGATTTCGCGCGGTGGCAGAGCGCGTTTGGCGCGGGCGACGTCAAAATGGAATGGTTTCTCCGGCCGCTGGGGGCGGAAGAACCTGTCCCGTGGGATGTCATCGACGCGGGCGTGACAAAAAAATACCTGCTTGCCGAGCGCCAAAAGGCTTTCGAGGGGGCGCTTACCACGGACTGCAAGTGGGGGGATTGCCATCACTGCGGGATCCGCAATGCGCCGAAAGATATTGTGTTGGCACAGCCGGGTGGGCCGCAAATCCGGGAGAAGACAGGGGAAATTATGGTTGCTGACAAAATTCTGCCGCGGGAGACCGGCCAAATCGCAGGCCGGACATTCCGCATGAAGTTCGCCAAAAAGGCGCCCCTGCGGTATCTGTCCCATTTGGATTTGATGCGAATGATCGAGATGATTTTGCGGCGGGCGGCGGTGCCCATGGTCTATACACAGGGATTTCACCGGCGTCCCAAAATGCACTTTGGCCCGTCCCTGCCGCTGGGGTTGACGAGCGTTTCAGAGTGGGTGGATTTTGAGCTGATGACAGGAGGAGAGACGGGATGGGAGGGTGCGCAAGGGATCGAGAATCTGATGAAGAGGCTTTCCTCGGTGTGTCCCCCGGGATTTGAAATTTTGGAACTGCATTTGTTGAAAGGGCAAGCCCCGTCGCTTTCCGCCCGATACGGCGCGGCCCGGTATGATATTGTGCTGGGAGCTTCAGGGATGGAGCGGCTGGAGGCCCCCAAAAAAATCCGGGAATTCTTGGACCTTCCGGAATTTTGGATAGAAGAACAGCGGGAAAAACGCGTGCGCCGTTTGGACCTGCGAAAGGCGGTGCGGGCCGCCTGTATCAGGGAGGATAAAATCGATATCACATGTTCCATCAACGATCCCGCTGGGAACAACGCCAATCCGTATTTGTTTTTGACAAATATTTTGACCATGCCGCAGGAAGATGCCAGGGCTCTGGATATCTGCCGGGTGGAGCTGGTGTCGTCGATCTGATAAAATCCCTTTCATCATGGAACAGGAAATTTCCCCCTATAGCAAGCGCGTGGACCAGGTCGTCAAGGAATTGGGGACGGATGTGCGCCTGGGGCTCTCCGACAAGGAGGCCATGGAGCGCTGGAAACGAATCGGCCCCAACCGTCTGGCTGAAAAAAACCGCGTTTCCGCCGTCAGGCTGTTCATCAAACAGTACAAAGATTTCATGATCCTCATCCTGGCTGCCGCCTCGGTGATTTCGTATGCCATTGGGGACACCCAGGACGCCCTGGCCATTTTTTCCGTGATTGTCCTCAACGGATTCATCAGTTTTTTTCAGGAATACAAGGCGGAACGGACGCTCCAGGCACTCAAGAAGATCTCCGGCCCGCTGGCGCATGTCGTGCGCGGCGGGGTGGAAAAGAAAATTCCCGCCAGCCGGCTCACACAGGGTGATGTCGTTGTCCTGGAAGAAGGGGACATTGTGCCCGCGGACTGCCGGCTGGTGGAGATTTCCAGCCTGGAGATTCAGGAGTCCATTTTGACCGGGGAATCCGAGCCGGTGGAAAAGGGCGCCCAGGTCATCCTGAGCAGGAAGGTGCCGCTGGGCGAGCAGAGAAATCTGGCCTTCATGGGGACAACCGTCACGCGGGGACGCGGCAGGGCGCTGGTCACGGCCGTTGGAATGGAAACAGAAATCGGGAAAATCGCCCACATGATCACGGCCATCAAAGACCGGCCCACGCCCCTGCAGATCAAATTGCGCAAGCTGGGCAAGCGGCTGGTCGTCGGGTCCTTCCTCTTGTGCCTGGCAGTTTTTGCCGCGGGAATATTTAAAGGGTATCCGCTCGTCCAGATGTTTATGGTGGCCGTCAGCCTGGGTGTCGCTGTCGTGCCCGAAGGCCTGCCCGCCGTGGTGACCATTGCGATGGCGATCGGCGTTCAAAAGATGGCCAGACGGCATGCCGTTGTGCGGAATCTCCCGGCCGTGGAGGCGTTGGGCTCCGTGACCGTCATCGGATCGGACAAGACCGGCACTTTAACGGAAGGACGGATGCGCGTGCGCCATCTGTGGTGCGACTCGGGAGAATACACCGTGGATGAAAAACTGAAGTCGCACGTGGATTTTTCCCACTGCGGCCATTTTCCGGATCCGTTTGGCGCCGCGGCGGATCCCCTGGCGTGTCTGGTGATTGCCGGGATGCTGTGCAACAACGCCAGTCTCCGCGTCAAGAGCGAGGGCGAAGGCAGGGAATATGAAATCGTGGGGGATCCAACGGAAGGTGCGCTTTTGTGGATGGGGCGTGAGCTGAATGTCTCCCTGGAGGAACTGCACGCCCAATATACGTTTTTAACGGAACTGCCGTTTGATTCCCGCCGCAAGGCCATGAGCAAGATTTACGAGACGCCCGCGGATCAAATTCTGGTGTTGACCAAGGGGGCTGCGGAGTCGCTGTTGAATGCCTGCTCGTGCGTCAAGACCCGGACAGGGGACGTTCCCCTGACGGACGCTCATCGAAAACTGATTTGCGATACGATCGAGCATATGGGCGGCCGCGGGCATCGCGTGCTGGGATTTGCCTGCCGGTCTCTTTTTGAACTGGGGCTGGATGTGGAACCTGAGGATGTCGAAATGGGACTCACGTTCATCGGACTGACAGGGATCGAGGATCCGCCGCGTCCCGAAATCATCGAGGCCGTTAAACGCGCGCATCAGGCGGGGATCCGGACCGTTATGATCACAGGCGATCATCTCAAAACGGCGATTGCCGTAGCCCTGGAAATCGGGCTTTCCCGGCGCGCGGAGGACGCGCTGAGCGGGGAGGATCTGGACCGGATGGACGAAGAAATGCTCCGGCGCAGAATCTATGATCATCACGTTTTTGCCCGCGTGACGCCCCAGCACAAACTGCGCTTGGTGCAAGTTTACCGGGACCGCGGCGGGATCGTGGCCATGACGGGAGACGGCGTGAACGATGCCCCCGCCATGAAGGCGTCCAATGTCGGAATCGCCATGGGGCGCACGGGAACGGACGTGGCAAAAGAGACGGCCGACATCGTGTTGACCGACGACAATTTCGCCACGATTGTCTCGGCGATCGAGCAGGGCAGGGCGATCTACGACAACATCCGCAAGTTTGTCGGCTATCTATTGAGCTGCAACGCGGCGGAAATCATCCTGATGTTTTTGTCCCTGCTTTTCGGACTGCCCGTGCCGCTGTCTCCCATCCAAATTCTCTGGCTGAATCTCGTGACGGACACACCGCCGGCCCTGGCGCTGGGGGCGGATCCTGCCCAGCCCGACGTGATGAAACGCAAACCGCGGGACCCCGCGGAAGGCCTCTTTGCCAGAGGGTTGTTCTACCGCATTGTCATGGAGGGCCTGCTCATGGCGGGCCTGACCATCATCCTGTTTGCGTCGGAACTGCATTGGAACGACGCAGGGCTCGCCAAGGCAAGAACCATGGTGTTTGCGGGGCTGGCTATGCTACAATTGGTCCACGCGTTTAATTGTCAGAGCGAACGATTTTCCGTGTTTCGGATGGCGAGTTACTTCAATCGATACCTTTTGGCGGCGTTCACTTTTTCGGTCGCTCTTCTCGTCTTGGGAATATATACACCGTTGGGACAGGAGTGGTTTCACCTGGTTGCGCTGGATACCGCAGACTGGTTTAAAGTTCTGGGTGTCTGCGGTATCCTCGTGTTTTTTGTGGAGATGGTGAAGCTGGGTTTCGCGGAGAGTATTCCGGGGAGGAGCCGATGAAAATTCTGGATTATCTCAGCGCTGGGTCCGTCAAGATTCCTCTGCCCTGCCACGAGAAGAATGCGGCGATCGAACAACTCGTGGAACTGCTGTTTGCGGAAAAGAAAATTCCAGACAAACAGCCCGTGGCAGAGGCAATTTTGAAACGGGAGCAGTCCATCTCCACGGCCATCGGGGAAGGGGTTGCGATTCCCCACGCCAAAGTAGAAGGGATTTTCGAGCCGTGCATCGCGGTGGGTATCTGCCCGGAGGGGATCGCGTGTGAAACTCCGGATTCCAAGCCCGTCAAAATCATTTTTGTGATCGTGTCGTCGTTGAAGGACGCCGGGGCACAGCTCAAGATTCTGGCCGCGTTGGCCCGGCACATCAAAACGCCTGGGTTTGTGAGCCAGCTGGAATCGGCTCTGACGCCGCAGGACGTATTGAATGTCTTCGGCAAATTGGAAGAAATGGTGCGGCTGTAGTGCAAGTCCTTCTTCTCACTGCCACATTTTTTGAAATGAGACCCCTCCTGCGGGCCCAAGGCGTTCGCGCGCTATGGTTGGGAGCCGGCCGGTCCGTTCAAATAATAAAAAACAATCGGACGCTGACCGCGGGTGTTCTCGGGATGGGACCGACGCTTGCCGGCAGGAATTGTGAAAAATTTCTCGGTCAGTGCAGGCCGCAGAAGGTCGTGCTTGCCGGTTTTTCCGGCGGTGTCCGCAAGGGTCAATCGACAGGCGACATCGCGTTGCCCGCTGTGTTTTCTGAGGGGTTATCGTCATCGCGAGTTCCGGCGCCTGTGGTCTCTCGTCATTGCGAGGATTCCGGCGAGTATCAAGCCGGAAGACGAAGCAATCTGACGCGTAGCGTCATCGCGAGGCCCGAAGGGCCGTGGCGATCTCGCTTTTTGGTATCCAACGGGATTGCCACGGCCCCCGCCTCTGGCGAGGGCCTCGCAATGACGGTATCGACGCGGTTTACTGCTGCCGGGCTTCGCTCCGTGCCCGTCGCGAGCAATGACGGACTCTCCATTCTCACAGAAAACCGCCAGATCAGTGTTTCCCCTCTTGCCGGCCCCGACCAAAAGGCCCAAATCGGGGAAATGTGGCCCGATGCCTGCGGTGTCGATATGGAATCTTACACCGTGGCCAAAATTTGTTCCGATCGCAACATCCCCTTTTCATGCATCCGCGTTATTTTTGACGAGGTGGATCAACACCTGCCATCGCTTTGGCGCTGGCGGACCTGCCTGGAAATACCCCAATGGTATATCCGATACCGCCGGGCGGCAGACACTCTGTCTGCAGCGGTACAGGCTGCCAATATTTTTATTGACAGCCGATAAAAACAGGTGTACATTATCGCCATGTTTAAAAGAACAATAGAAGACCGGCTGCCGAAGGGGAGCTTTTTCCTTTTTGGACCGAGGCAGGTTGGAAAGAGCACGGTCCTGTCCTGTCTCCCGTGTTTGTTGAAGCTAGATTTGTTGTCCGCTAAGGAACAACTTCTTTATTCGCGAAATCCGGAACATCTGTTGGAGCGGCTTGACGCAGTTCCACGGAAAGAGGGGACGGTGATTTTGGACGAGGTGCAGAAGGTTCCGGCTCTCCTTGACGTGGTTCACCAGGGTATAGAAAAATATCCACACTGCCGCTTTATCCTCTGCGGATCAAGCGCGCGAAAGTTACGGCATGGAGCGGCCAACCTTTTGGGGGGGCGCGCCGCGGTCCGCACACTGCATCCTCTCACCCAAATGGAACTGGGAGACGCGTTCAATTTGAACGAAGCGCTTGCTTTTGGAACGTTGCCGCCCGTTTATAACCGTTTGTTGGAACGTGATTTTCAAGGAGTGGTTGACCTGCTGGAAGGATACGTCATCACGTATATAAAAGAAGAGGTGAAGGCCGAGGCATTGGTCCGCAATCTGCAGGGTTTTCAGAATTTTATTGATGTGGCGGCGGCTTCTTTTGGACAGCAGGTCAATTTCTTGGACATATCCAGACAGTGCCAGGTCGCATACGCAACGGTACGCGAATATTACACCATCTTAGAAGACACGCTTCTGGGATTTTTCTTGTGTCCTTACATAAAGAGTGTTCGCCGGAGGATGAGTCATCAGTCGAAGTTTTACTTTTTTGACAACGGTGTGACAAGGGCGCTGATGGGGTCCCAGGGGCAGTCTTCATTATCGCCTCTTGAAAGAGGACGTTATTTTGAACAGTGGTGCATGCAGGAAGTAGTGCGGCTCAACGCTTATTACAATCGGGGATTGAAATTCTTTTTTTGGAGAACAGCCGATGGGGCCGAAGTGGATTTGCTTATTCAAGAGGGCGAGCGGTTGAAATGGGCAGTTGAATTCAAGGCAAAAGAAAGGATAACCGGCACAGATTTGCGCGGGCTTGATTCTTTTCACAAAGTGTACCCAAATGTAAAAAGACTTGTGGTTGGAATGGTTTCACACAAGTACAATGTTGATGAAATTCCTATTGTTCCCCTGATGGAGTTTCTGTCCATCTTGTTGGAAAAATAAACAAGTTTGTACCGGCTTTACGGTTCCCGGGGGCTGACCCAACGGTCCTTTGTTGTAAAATCACATCTAAGAGCCTGCAAATGAAATTCTTGTGTCATTTAATTTTCGCCCCGCCCTTGACAAAATCGATTTCTTGATGTAAGATACTGCTGTCCGAAGGGATGCAGTATAAAACAAGAGAGATTGATGCCAGCACAGCTTCCTATTATAAAGAAGTTTGTTTCAAGCATATTGGCGGGCGCGTTTTTGTTCACCTCTATCGTGCCGCCCAGGGCGGCATTTGCCGCCGGACGCGGCCGGAATGACGGCACCGGCAGTGACATCGCTCAATCCACCACGCTGGCGCCCAAATCCGCGACACTAAAAGTCAGACTTGCCCGGCAGATTTGCGCCTCCATGCTGAGGGCAAAATCCACCCCCGTGCCAAAGAACAATCCCAGGCTCGAATCTCACGGCGCTCAGGCAAAACTCATGCCCGATGGAACGTGTCTCGTCGATGAAGACATGGCGGGAGACGATCTGAGTTTTGTCCGTGCCCACACGCGCGAAGAAATCAAGGCGTTGATGGACCTCATCCGCCGGGACGATTCAAGCGCGTACGAAGGAATCAAGCGCCTTCTGATGCCGCGCGCGGCCGGTCGAGTGCGGCGCGATGTGCGCGCGGTCTATGAAGCGCTGTTTCCCGGAGGGGCCTCGCCGGCGATGTCCCCGGAGAACCGCATAAACGATATTGTGGCAAGAGCCATTGAACTGGATCATCTCTTCCGGAGCCGGTTGATCCATCGTTCGGAACTTACAAGAGAGGAAAAAAGATTTTACCTGGTCGTGTCACGGCTCATCCGGGACAACCAGCAGTTGTTTAGTGCGGACTTTTATGATCCCCAAAACCGCGCCCAGCGCATTGCGCAGGCGTTCGCGAAAGGATTTGATTACGGACCCGCGGCGGCGGCGAAAGCGGCCGGGGCTGTGCCTGAGGGAGGGGCTGTTCGGGCCGGGGAGATTGCGTATCCCGGCGAGATTGTCGCAGTGCCGTCATCGCGAGCCCCGGAGGGGCGTGGCGATCTGGTTAGACTTGACGGAAAACCCGGCGAGATTGCTTCGGTCGCTCCGCTCCCTCGCAATGACGGATTCGCCATCCCCGCCACGACCGAAGGCAAGGTGAATCGTTATTTTGAATTAAAAAGCCTCATGCTTGAGGCCGTGCACAAAGAGATGGCAGAAGAGTTCAGGCAGGCCTACCGCGAAATGCTCTTGCTGGTGGAACCTCTGCGGGAAGCCGCGCTTAAGACCGAAATGGATGAAATGAAAGAAATCGCCCAGAGGTTGTTGTCCGGTCAAAAGTTCCACGAGACCATCATCGGCGCGGGGATGACGGAGGGCGGCCTCATTCTCAATTATGAGTGCCTGCGCAGAGAATTGATCTGCGCGGGAGAAAAGAGATTTGATCCCGCCATGGGGCAAAGCGTCCGAACGATTGTGGATGAAGTGGTGGAGGAACTCTATCCCCCGGAACTGCAGGCAGTCTGGCGGGAACGTCTTTTGCGGGATATCCGGCCGATGCACATCGCAAACGCTTTTCCAGACGACATTTTATCCCGGGACATTTCCAGTCTGCGCGAATACCTGACGGGAGAAAAAGGCAACGCGGCCGGGATGATCGCCGACCTTTCGCGGGTTCTGGGCCGTTCGTCCGGCGGATGCACTCCGGCGTTGAAACGGATCATTCTGCGCGATGAGCCCGATGAACTAAAGATCCGGAAAGTTCTCAAACACGAAATCATGCACCATTTGGCCTTCCTCAAGCAAATCAACGTGCCGGGACGGGGGGAAATCATCCCCTGGGCCGTCAGCGTGATTGAGACCATCAAGCACGCCAGGAAGACCGTGCAGGAGGGGGAGCAGTGCCTGGCCGAATATGCCGACGAGTTTGGCCCCGCGGTCCAGGGGCTGTACAACCGGGGCAAGCAAATGGGGCTGAAGGGAGAGACGGGTTTTTTGATCACCTCTGGCGTCACGGACAGTCAGGCGGGATATCTGCTCTTTGACCGGCTGATGGTGGAGGTCAGGCGCGTCTATGCCGAAATGAATCTGGATGCCTCCCCGCTCCAGGCCGTGGGGGTCCAGGGTTACTATTTTGCCCAGACGCAGATCGGAATCCTTCTGGCGGGCGTTCTCATGGGGCTTGAGGAGAAGGAAAGGGGAGAAAACAGGGCGCTCAAGCCTTTGGCTTTGATCAGGAATTTCTGCGGCGCGCTGTACGCCCGTTGCGGCCCTCTGACCGAGGAGGAAAAGAAGTTCATTCACGGCCGCGGCGGGCTCCTGCGCAAAATCAAATTGTGCGCGGGGGCGCTGGCGGGCAGGGAGGTGACGCCCAAGCCTGCGGCGGCGGGACTGATGTGGGAATATGTGCCGCTGGAGGAGCCCAAGGACACGGCGGACCTTTTTTTCCTGGAAACAGATATCCGCCTGCGGCCGTACGACGGGGCGCACGAAGCAGACCCGGTGGCGCGGAAAAAGGCGGCGGAGAAAGCGGCCGAAGAGCGGGGCCTGGGAAATTTTTATGTCGCCTATGCCAAGGAGCGCTACACGAAGAAAGATCTCCTGCCCAAGGCCGGCGAAGGGACCGGCCGCCCGGAAGAATTTGCCGCGATGTGGAAGATGCTGATGGTCCCCGCGGCGCTGGTGAAGATGTTCGGCGTGAATTGGATGAAAATCAAGGACAGCAAAACGGTCCCCGCAGAATATTTGGGGGCGCCGCAGTGGATGATTCAGGTATATCAGGACCGCTATGCGTTTCCAGACCCCCTGATGGCCCAGGGAGTCTTTGATCTCTGGCCTTTGCATGACCAGTTCCTGGACAGCGTCCTGTACCGCTGGATTCATTGGAGGGATCCGTACCGCAGTGATCTGGACGAGGAGGGCAACCGGGCGCTGAAATACCAGCTCTTGCATGACTGGATCCACAACGGCAAGGTCTTCCCGGGCATTGCGGACCCGCGCGTGAAAAATCCACGGCTGGAGGAGGCCGTTCGCAAGACGTTCGGAAAGATCGAGTCCCTCATCGGGGAAGGCGGCTGGGGGCAGTTGATCTTCAACCCTGAGACGCCCATCAGCGACGCGGATTTGATCCGGCTCATGCGCGACAACATCTGGCCCGTGTATCAGGAACTGATGGAGGAGGCTGTCCAAAAAGAAAAGCTTCGCGCGACCTACGCGAAGATGCTCAACGAAGAAGCGCGGGAGGCGCACGAGAGGCGGGAGCGGATTGCGTTTGATCACATGAGTCAGGATCAGCTTGACGAGCTGGCACAGGAATTTGAGAAGCTTCCTCCCAAGGTCAAAGAAGCCATTGAGAAGGCCGTGCGGGAAATGATGAAGCAGGCTGGCCAGCAGATGCAGGGGACGTCTCCTCTCCGGGGGTTGCCCGTGCCGCAGCCGGGCGCGGGGGCGGGAGAAGGCGGTGAGATGGGACAGGGAGAAGGCGGCGAGCCGGGGCAGGGAGAAGGAAGGATGTCCCGCCCGGGCGAGGCTCCCGGCGCGGCGGGAAGAGCGCCTGCCCAGCCCATGGACATCAAAGACCTGGCCGGCGCGATCCAGGGACTGGAGGGAATGCTGGGGGATTTGGACAAGCATTTGGGCAGGATGATGAAGAATTTGGACAGCGTGAAGGACAAGAGCCGGCAGGTGGGCGAGGGGGCGCAGGAGGTTTCCAAGGGCGCTGATCCGCAAAAAATGGCGGACGAGATCGATAAAATTGCTGGCGAGATTCAGGATACGGCGCATCAGATTCTCACCCACGGCCGGGGCGTGAAAGACCATACCGGACAATTGGCCGGCAGGGCCGCGGACATCGCCGATTCCCTGCCGTCTCCCGAACTGGGGAAAGATTTAAAAAATGGCGCCGGTGACATGGATCAGGAGGTCTCCCAGGATCTCCTGGACAGGTTAAACAAAATCCGGAAAAGGGCCAACGACATGAAGAAATTGACCGCGCGGCTGAAAGACACCATGGGTCAGCCCGCGCCGGACACAACACACATCCACGATCAGGTGGAAGGCGTGAGCCGGGAGTCCCAGGGGATGCGCTCCAATGTCAATGACGCGAAAGACAATGTGGGCAGACTGGAAGAGGCGATGAAACAGCTTTTGGAGACCCAGGCCGACGTGGAAGAGATCGTCCGGGAATTGGAGGGGGCGCCGAAGAGAGGGCCCCTGCCGGATTCCAAGTTCCCGCCCGCGCCGAAAGGTCCGCCGTCGGGAAAGCCTGAAGGCGCGCCGGAAGGGATGCCTCCCTCGGAAACTCCTGCCCAACCGCCGGCGGACACTGGCGCCCCCGAGGGAACTCCTCCCGCCGGAACAACCACTGAACCCCCGGCCGGCGCCGGAGACGAAGGGCTCCCACTGGAACCCCTGCCCCAGCCGCCAAAAGATTTTAATCCCAACATGTCCAGCATCCTGGACATTGCCAAAAAGGCCGGCGCGGAAATTCCGGAGACGGTGGAAACAAGAGACCGGAGCGCGGAATTGTTCATGGATGAAAATTGGAAACGAGCCCTGGCAGAGAGAATGAAGGAGGAGAATTTGTCCGGTCTCAATCCCCATGAGAAAGCGGAATACGACGAATGGGAAAGGGAGATGAAAGATGTCATTGATCAGACCATCAAGGTCCTGGAAGAACTTGTCGCCCCGCGTGAAACCACCAAGGCACGGGAGGATCAGGAGAGTGGATACCTGGACAATGTGGTGGACGCCCGCGTCAGCGGGACAGGCAGGGTGGAGTACGTGCCTCACGAGCCCGTACCCCTGGCGGTGTCTCTCATGATTGACCGCAGTCAATCCATGGATGGCAACCGCATCAAATACGCCAAGCTGTCGGCGTTTGTCATGGCGCGGGCCGTCATGGCCGTGAACGCCAAGATTCCCAACAAGGCAAACCATATTCCCTTTGAGATTGGTGTTTTCGACGAGACACGGGAAATGGTTCTCACGGCTGAAAAGAGTACCAAGCTGGAAAAATTCAAGATGGAAAAGGTTATCTACGATTTGGTCAAGTCGCTGGAGGCCGAAAACAAGAACACCAAAGACGTGGATGCCCTGGGCGGTTTTGTGGAGCGGCTGGCGGCCTATCCCATCAAAAATCCGGCCAAGGCCCGGCGGCTCCTGTTTTCCATCGGGGACGCCAATCTGGGGGGGATTGAGGCCGGCAATAGCAAAATCAAAAACGTCATTGAGTACGCGAAGACGGTGGGTGTGACGGTCTTTGGCGTTTCCGTCGGCGACGCCGAGGCGCGACAACAGGTCCAGGCCGTCTATGGAAAAGACCGCTCCATCATTCCCGCGGATATCAGCAAGGTGCCCGGACTGATCATGGAAAGGCTCCGGCAGGAGGTTCGGATGGGCGCGGGAAGACCGTTTGGCGGCCTGTCGTCCGCCGGCACCATGCTCAGCGCCGCCATGCTGGCCGCGAAATATTTTCTGGGACCCGCCCTGTGGGCCCTGATGATGCCCGCGCAGGCCCAGCTGCCCGCGCCGAAGCCGCCGGAAAGAAAATTGGAAAATACCGAATACGATCACTTCTTTAAAGAAAATATCAACGGCAAGTGGTACCTCGTCTTCAAGCGCTCGGGCGAAGACGAGGAGCGCTGGGAGATGGGGCAGGGAGGCCCGCATTGGCCGGAGGATGTCCTGCCCAAGGGGGAGGCCACGGAGGATATGATTTTGGCGCTCTTGAGGTCCACCTACAACCGCGACCAGGAATTCACGTCTTACACCGCGGACGGCACGTACCACATCCGCTACGCCCTGGGAAATGAAATAGAAGTCAACGAGT
The DNA here is from genome assembly GCA_964526865.1 of uncultured Actinomycetota bacterium. Taxonomy (GTDB): domain Bacteria; phylum Auribacterota; class Ancaeobacteria; order Ancaeobacterales; family CAZGMX01; genus CAZGMX01. The sequence continues at coordinate 25,260 of CAZGMX010000012.1, forward strand.
GCAAAGAAGGCAAGTGGAGGCCTCTGGAAAAATTCACCATTGGGCCGCAGGATGTTGAGCGTCCCGGCGAAGGAGAGGATGTCTATAAGGGTAAGAAGGGCGTCCATTGGAAGGGACAGGACGGCAGGCTCCAGATATCCGCCGCGGGAGCGCCGTTTGAGGAAGTGGCCGGCTGGGACCCCGCTCAGCGCTGGGATCAGATGAATTTTGTGATGGAAAGCCCCGATCGCATTCTGGGTTTTGATCACGCCAAAAAGACCGTGTTCATCTTGAGCAAAACGCCGCTGGGCTGGATGGTGCAGCACACGCTGGCGATGGAGAGCGAGAAAGACAAGTGGGACAACAAGCTCATCCGGCTCATCGGCGAAACGGGCACGCTGAAAAACACGCTGATTAGGGCCGCGGCGCATTTGATGAACGAACAGGTCTTTTTTGTCGCCTGCTCTTCGGACATGAAACAGCGGGATTTGATTGAGCACACGACCCTGGGGCACACAAAGCGCGGCGTGTCCGATTATGAGCCGTCCAAAGTGGCCGACGTCTGCCACCACGGCGGCTGGGTGGTCCTGGACGAAATGGACAAGCTGGAGGATGACGTAAAAAATTATCTCAAGCCCTGGATTTCCGGCGGCGAGCACGATTGGCGCTGTGAGGACGAAAAGGGCAGGAAGTATTCGGCCATGCTCAAAAACCATCCGCGCGCGCGCATGTTCGCGACGACCAATCCGCGCCGTCCGGGGATTTACATGACGGGGGCGCCCTCTGATCTGGCAATGCAGCGCCGGATCAAAGACGTGGAGACCTATTGGATGCCGCCGGATCAGGAAATAGAAACCCAGATGCACTACGTGAAGGAAAAGGCGCGGGAGCTGGGCGTCTATAAGGAAGACTGGGGGCCCGCCGAGGTCAAGGCCTTTGAGGATGAAATGAAGGATCTCACCAGGCGCCTGGTGGAGGTGGCGACCCACGAGCGGCTCACCTTCCTGGGATACAACGACGACCAGATCCGGGAGATTAGGAAAGACTGGACCAAGCTGACAAACATCAACAAGAGGCTCAAACACAGCCGGCCGGTTGGACAGACGCCCAAGAGGCCGCCTTCCCCGCGGGTGGTCCACAACGTCCTGATGGATCTTGTGCGCAACGAAAAGGCGCGGAAGTACCGGCGGTGGTCCGTCGTTGAGTCCTACTTCAACTACGCGGCCGAACAGGATCCCAGGGACACATACACGGGCCTGCAGGCGCTCTTCCAGGGCGCGGGACTAAAGGATGCGGACGGCCTGGAACCTCTCCTGCTGACAAAAGACTCGTTTGACGTCCAAGGGGAATATTTGATTGTCCGGCCCATCGGCGCGGATGGAACGGGGTCCAAGGTCTGGGATACCATCAAAATCAAGCTCCATCCGGAGGCCCGTGAGACCAGGCAAAGAATCCTTCCGGATGAAATTATTTTGATGCTGGAGGAACCCGACAACATGGTGCGGCTCTATCAGAGCCTGCAGGGATTGGCCGACGGCAAGCACCTCATCATGGTGGGTGAGCAGGAAACGGGCAAGAGCAAGATGGCGGAGGGCATCGTGAAGCTCATCTGCGGTCCTGACGTCATCAAACGATCCTGCGGGGAGGGGACCTCCAGGAAAGACCTGACGTTTGAACAGCATCTGGGTCAGGAGGGAATGCCCGACGTGAGCGGCTGGATCGACAAGGACGTCCCAAGGATTTTGAAGCAGGGAAAGATCGGTATTTTTGAGGAGACACCGCAGGCCAAGCCCGGCGTGATCGCCCTGTTGAACGAAGTGGCAGAAAACAATTATCTGCTGGACCCCGTGGGAAATCCCATCCAGGCCAGGGAGGGAGCCGCCATCATCCACACCATCAATCCCCCCGGCAAAGGCAATCAGGTCAACACGTTCTCCGAAGAGTTCATTGAGCGCCACTGCGTGATTAGATTTGAGCCGCTGGAACCGAAACAGCAGTCCAAATATGTGACGGAGGCCGGCAAGTACAGGGGCCAGATGGTGCACCCGGATCTCATCGGAAAGGCGATGGAAGAAGGCGGCGTGCGTCTCCTGCTGGACGGCAAAGACAGATACAGCGGCTTGCTGGGGCTGGGGCAGTGGATTCGGTTCAAGATGAAAGAGGACGCGAACTTTTTGCCCCGCGTGCCCGGGACGGGAACGCTCATGTCAATCGCCAGGGAATTGGTCAACCACTTTGACGGCAAACTCGCCCGGCGTGTTCGCCAGCACGGGCCCGTCAAGGCCAAGCAGGATGTCTTCTTCGACATCTTCAAACTGAATTACACTCTGGACGGCACGCCGGAGGAATTGGACCGGTGGCACGCCAATCTGAAACAGGCACTGATAGACACCAAACTGTGGAGCGATGAAGATGGTGTGGACGCCCTTGACGTGCTGTTGAACAAAGACGATGTCATCGTTCAAAATCTGGATGTACTGCGGACGCCCAATCTGGAAGACGAAGAGATCAAGGCGCTGTTGATCTATCTGCAGAAAAATACCATCGGATCGGCCGTCGCGCGAAAGATACAGGAACTGCACCGCCTGGTGATAGGACTGTACAAGCCGGAAAACTGGGAGGCCCTGGATATTGCCCAGCGGCTGGAGCGCGTCTATGTCCTGAAGGAAATCCGGCAGGTGCTGGAAAAGACGCTGGCAGAGAGGGGAAAGATAGGGGAGAAGACGTCGCACTCCCGGGAAAATGTGGATGGCATCCAAAAAATCATTGAGGACATCCGGACCGCGGTGGTTCAGCAGAGGGGATGGCATGCAGATATTCTGGATAATCCAAATCCGGATTCCAAGGACGGGCTCCTGGCGCGGGTGGCGCCCCTGCCCGATTCCGGCGACAAGGTTGTGGACGATTATTTGGCAAAGATCAGTCTGTTTGCGGGCAGGGACGTCTGCAAGGAATATGTCGGGGAGCAAGTTGAAGGTCTCAAAGATTACGTGGCAAAGAACTATCTGCCCGCGATTCCGGCCGGCCAGGCCCCCGCGCATCTGGAGGCGCTGCGCAAGCTTTATCGGATAATGACCGCTGTGGATATAGTGTCATTGCTGATTGGCCCGCCGATATTCCCGCCGTCGTTAGAACCGTCATTGCGAGAAGCCGCCGAAGGCGGCGACGAAGCAATCTCATCGGGCTTGCAGCCAACCCCAACGGGATCGCCACGCCCGCCACTAATGCGTCGGCGGGCTCGCGATGACGTCGTGGCCAGGGCTAGTGATGCCCTGTCACCTGTCTCCGATCTCATTACCCAGTACTGGTCCGGTCTCGGTCTGCCTTTGGCGGAAGTGTCATTGCGCGGCGGCGGGGAGTCTACGTCATTGCGAGGAGCCGCCGAAGGCGGCGACGAAGCAATCTCGCCGGGCCTGCAGCCAACCCCATCGAGATCGCCACGCCCGCCACTAATGCGTCGGCGGGCTCGCGATGACGATGCCGAAGCAATCTCGCAGGCCTACGACACCTTCAAATCCACGATTCCCTCCCCCTTGACGCCTGTCCGCCCAAGTGCTAGTGGCGGAGGGGAGGGTCAGGGTGGGGGTGTGTCTGAGGCCTCCATCGCCGCCCTCCTCAAGAGTCTCGAACCATTTCGCGGCCGGCAGGACATCCTGCAAATTCTCCACCGCAATCTATTGTTCCACGCCATCGCGACTACAGGACCGCCCGAACTCTGGCGCACGCTGTTGAAGAAGATCGAAGAACTCTACCCGCCGCCTCCTCCTGTCGGCGGACCCGAAGGCGCATTTGATTTCTCGCCGTATCTGCGCGCCGTGCAGGAGCGCACTGCCGCACTCCTAAAACAGCAGGAAGCTCTGCAATCTGCTCCGGAACTTTCCGTGCCGGTTGATTTGGTAATAGAACGGATCATTAGGGCCGGACTCACAGATCCCAATGAATCGGTGAAAGAATTCGCGCGGGCGCTTGCGGCAGATTGGGGAATGGCGTCTGTCCGGTGGCAGGAGGGGACAGTCACGCATTCTTTCGACATCAAGGAATGGTTGTATCAACAGCTTCTCGGCTCCACGCCACAGACGCGGCCGGCGATATTGGCCCGCCTGTACAAAATGGGCGTTACGCAGGCCGACATCAAAAAGCGGTTCAACGAGAAATTAAAAAATAATTACGACACGATGCATACGCCCGGCAAAGTTCAAAGCGCGGATGAGCACAAGGCGCTTCTGGACGAGTGCCACCACTGCCATTCCGTGCTCTTTGATTTGGAATTACAGCCGCCTGATAAAACGGCTCCATCGGCGATCGATTGGAAAGAGGGAGAGGCCTACGTGCTGGCGATCGATTTGGGTCACGAACTTCATCATTGGCCCAATGTCCCGGGAGTGAGGGAATTCGCGATGAAAGGATTTAAAATTCTGGGTGAAAAGGGTCTGGAATTGGATAGGGCGAGCGGCAGCCTTGAGGCGGTTCTCAGGGACAGGGCAGCGATCAATCCCGGTATACTCAAGGCCGCTCTGGAGGCGTTGGCCGTCCTGAAAGGAAAGCCGGAACCGCAATTGACGCACGACCTCTTGGAATGTGTCAAAGATAGCCGGCCGGAGATTGCCAAAGTGGCCATTGAAGCGGTGACGGCGCTCACAATGCCGCCTGAAGATGCGCCCAAGATTGACAGTTATATCTATGACAGTCTGTTGAACCCCGATCCCGGCGTGCGAAAGGCGGCCATTGCCGCTGTCCGAAAGATGTCCCCACAGCCTCAGCCGGCAGATTTTCTGCAGGCTTTGCTGGATAGAATAAATAGTGAGCCGAATAGGTCTGCCAGATTTTGGGCTGGAATGTGCAGTGCGGCTCACCTCAAATTGTTTGATCTTGCTCCTGTCTGGATGACACAACTGCAGAGTGTGATTGCCAGTCCGGATCCGGAAGCTGCCCTGCTCGCCGTGGAAGCCGCCGGCGCGTTCGGCAAATACGATCTGGACATGGCGATTGAGTTGAAGAAACAACTGGCTCATCCGGATCCGCGCGTGCGTGCAGCGGTTGTGCGTGCGCTGATGGCTATCAAGACTCCCGGGGCGGACATTAGAAACGAATTCCTCAATATGCTTCGGACAGAAGACAAAGTGGAAGTCCTGCAGGCCATTATTGACCGTCTGAACGAATTGGGATGGGATTTGGCACAGCCGCCGCTGGGGGGTGACGTGGAAGCGCAGCTGCTGGGAAGCGGCTGGATGACGCACCCGGAGAAAAACCCCCTCGCATTTCAAGGGCTGACGAAGCTCAACTGCCGGAAATCACAGCTAAAATACAATATCGCGATCGACATAAGCAGTGACAATGAAGCTATGCGCCGCGCGGCATGGGATGCAATGAAGGCGTTGAATATGGAGGAAGAAATAAGAAGTGGTTTGGTAAAGGAAGTGGGGGGGGCGATTGCATTTGGAACGCCCATAATGGAGGACCTGGTCCTGGAATCGCTGGCCGCACTGGGCCTGCCCGTCCCGGAAATTCAGTCCAGACTGTTGACCATGGTGGACGACCCGAATATTGGACTTGCGATTCTTGCCCTGCGAGCCTCCTCCGCCACAGGCGACCGCAGTGAGCCATTTAGAAAAAAGCTCCTCGCCAAGGCCGGCGACCCCGCCGCCGATCCCGCCCTGCGCCGGGCCGCCCTGGAGGCCCTGGGCAAATTCGCGCCAACGGCCACGCCCGCCGCACTGCCGGAGGGAATTTCCGGACAGTG
>CAZGMX010000013.1:0-435 GCA_964526865.1 uncultured Actinomycetota bacterium
CCAGCGGCCAAGTCGAGACGACGACAACGGTGTATGCCTACGAGGACACCGCAGCCGGCAAATCGACGAAGAAACTGAGCGCCACGAGCTACGGGACATCTGATGGCCAGCCATTCACGCAGATGAGCGTGTATGGAAAAGACGGCAAGACAAGCCGGTACAGCATAGCGTTGGGCAAGAACGATGAAGCGGCAAGAACAAGGGCGGTAGAGATCGCGGCGGAGATCGGCGAAGACGCAAGGGAAATGGCAGACGATAAGATAGAGTCATTCTTGAGGACACAGTTGAGCAAGCCGGAAAACCTCTCAGAGTTAAACGATGGAGAGAGCTTGAGTTTTGTGATTTTGGGTGATGAGACGACACCGAAGATATCGATCGCGCTGGGCAAGAGCGATGATGGAAGCATTTACAGGCAGGAGAGCACGTACGCGTTGG
>CAZGMX010000013.1:535-3206 GCA_964526865.1 uncultured Actinomycetota bacterium
AAGGTCGCAGTTGAGCAAGCCTAAAGACCTCTCAGAGTTAAACGATGGAGAGAGCTTGAGCTTTGTGATTTTAGGAAATGAGACGACGCCGAAAAGATCGATCGCACTGGGCAAGAGCGATGATGGAAGCATTTACAGGCAGGAGAGCACGTACGCGTTGGATATCGACAGAGTGGAGAACGCGGTTACAAAGACGTTGAATGCCAGCGGGAAAGAAGAGAGGACAGACACGGTCTATAGTTATCTGGATATTCCCGATAGGACAACGAGGAAACTGAGCGCCGTCAGCTTCGGTACAAGTGATGGCCAGCCATTCACGCAGATGAGCGTCTATGGGCAAGACGGGAAGACAAGCAGGTACAGCATCGCATTGGGCAAGAACGATGAGGCGGCAAGAACAAGGGCGGTAGAGATTGCGACGAAGATCGGTGAAGACGCAAGGGAGAAGGCGGACGATGAGATAGAGGCATTCATAAGGTCGCAGTTGAGCAAGCCTAAAGACCTCTCAGAGTTAAACGATGGAGAGAGCATAAGCTTCACGATCGCTCCAATCGCAGCGACAGAGACCACTCAGGCTCAGCCGGAGAAGGCGATAGCACTGGGCAAAAGCGACGACGGGGAGAAATACCGGCAGGAGAGCACGTATGCACTGGACATCGACAGAATAGAGAGTTCGATCACGACGACCACCGATGCCGGTGGAAAGGAAGAAAGGACGGACACAATTTATAGTTATCAAGACACGGCAGAGGGAAAGACGACAAAGAAGATAAAAGCAATCAGCTTTGGGACAAGCGGAGGGCAGCCATTCACACAATTAAGCCTATACGATGATGCCGGCAAGAACGTCGTTGTGACGACATCGTCAGCGAGGACGAGGGAAGCCTCCGAAACGGAGTTGATGACACTGGCCCAAGGGGCGAAGGTAGTGATTGAAGAGAACAGCGAGATTGCTTCGGTCCCGCCAGGGGCGGAACCTCGCAATGACGAGGAAGCCACAGCGGCTCGCGATGAAGCGATTCTCGCGGCATTAAAGGAGTATGCACAAAACAACATTACGCCACGAAGCGGAAACTCATTAAGCTATGCGGTATCTACCAATGGCGTGCGTGAAAAAAGCATTACACTGGGTTTGAGCGACCCGCGGCTGGACGTGGTCGAAGGCAGGGAAGCCGAAGTCAGCGACCTCTTTGTGCAGACAACCATTTATGGCGGCAAGGACAAAAACAACCTGGACATTCCGGCAGACCAAATCAATCGCGTAGAGCAGGAAGTTGGAGTCGACGGCAGTCCGAACTACTCCTTCAGCCTGACCGAATATGAAAGCCGGCAGGACGAGCAGGGCGATACCCGCCGCTATCGCACGGTCACCACGACGGAAGGGATCTCTCAGGGGAAACCCTTCACGCAGATTGGCACATACGATCAAAAGGGCGAGAACACAATATTGAACGTATCCAGCCAGGCATCCAAGGCCGACTCGGAGACAGCGCTCAAAGCCATTCTGGCCAGCGCGGGCGATATCCTGGAACAAAAGAAGGCCGAGGGTCAGGACGCGCAACGCAGCGCCCTGGAGAATTACTCCAAGACAGGCATTCCGGCCAACAGCGATTTCTCGTTGTCTTTCACCAGCTACAACGCAGACGATAAACGCGAACGAACAACCACCTGGGGCAAGACTGAGCCCAGAAAAGACACGCTCAACAACCAGGAAGTGATCGTGGCCGACCTCTTCACGCAGGACACCTATTATGGAACCGACGGCGCCCCGGCCGGCGAGATCGGAAGAGTGGAGCAGAAAGTCGGCGCGGAGGGGACAGACAATTGTTCCACGACACTGACTAGCTACACGACAATCAAGCGCGAAGGCCAGGCCGATCAGCGGGTGAAAGAAAAGAGCATCTCGACCGGCAAGAGCAAAGGCGAGGACTTCACGCAGATCACGCTCTATGAGCCGAACAATGAGCGGGCGATTTTTGCGGCTTCCAGCCAAAAGGCGCGGGCCGATTCAGAAACGGCGTTGAACGCGCTATTGGCGAGCGTGCAGCGCGCCGTTGAAGGCAAGCAGACAGCGCAGATCGAAACAGAATTGAAGAAGTGGGCTGCGCAGGCCATTCTGCCCGATTCAGAACTGAGTTTGAGTTACACCTATTACCTTGGCCAGAACCGGCAGGAGACGCTGACGCTGGGCAAGGCCTCTTCCCGGCGCGTGTGGGAAAATGAAAAAGTCTGGAAGGTGGCGGATCTGACGGTTCAGAAGACATTCTATGGAACCGACGGCGCGACGGCTGATGATATCGGCCGGGTCGAACAAATTATCGGCGAAGAAGGTTCAGACGATTACTCCACAAGCCTCACGACTTATGAAACCCGCCAGGTGCCGGTATTGGAGCCAACCGCCGGAACCGGAATAGGTGTAGTAGGGCCGCCCGTTGGCGCGGGTGAACCCCGCACCAAGGCCCAGCGAATCCGGACTGGCACGCTCACGGAAGGCAAGAGCCGCAAGGCCGACTTCACGCAATGGACCACCTACGACGATTTCGGCGACGAAGTGGCGTTGAGCGCATCGGCGCAGGATACGAAGGCCAAATGCGAGCAGGCGTTGAAGGATCTGGTTGCGGGTGCGAAAGCAAATCTGGCGGACACCGCAATCACAGGCACCGCGCAATCC
>CAZGMX010000013.1:3216-5176 GCA_964526865.1 uncultured Actinomycetota bacterium
TGATAAGCCGATAGCCAATCGCTGACCGCCTATTGCCAGACGGTTATCGCCGACGAATCCGATCTATCCCTGAGCTGCTCAGTTTATTACGGCGGCCGGACGACGCACGCCTACAGCTTCGGGAAGACCGATCCCCGCTATGAGATCAAGGACGGCAATGTCCAACAGGTGACGGACATGTATGTGCAGACGACCTGCTACGGCACCGATGGGGCCAAGGCGCGGGAGATCTGCCGGATCGAGTAGGAGATTGGTGAGCGGGGCACGGGGAATTACACCTTCAGCGTCACGGAGTTTGAGAACAAAGAATTTGAGACAGCGGAGTCCGGGGTAAGGACGACGACGGGAGCAATCATGGGAATTACCGGCGGCATCGTGGGCGGAGGGGAACCGGCGGGGACCACAGAGACACGCCGTGTAAAAGTCCGCACGTTCACCGACGGCCTCACCAAGGGAGAGGCATACAGCCAAATTGTTCTCTACGACAAGGAAGGGGAGAAGTCCACCTGGACGGCCAACATCAGCGAGCCGATGTCCGCGGGCGAGAGAAAGATGCGGGATTTGCTGAGCGATGCACTGCAGGCGCTGAAAGAAAAGGAAGATGCAGAAATGGAAGACGCAATGCTGGAATTTGGGGAAAGGGCGCTTGCGCCGGGCAGCAGCCTGTCCCTGGGATACACCACATATAAGGGTGACGACCGCGACATTACGTATTCGGTCAGCAAGTCCGAAGAACGCGGTGAAGTGGAAGGCGGGCAAGTCGCAAAAACAGCCGACATGATTCTCCAGCGCATTATCTACGGTACGGAAGGCGCCGATCCCAACGAAATCGGCAAAACAGAAGTCATCGTGGGCGTGGAAGCAAGCGACAATTACTCCAACAGCACGACAATCTATGAGACCAGGACATTGGAGGGCAGAGGGAAGGCCGAGCGCTTGAAGAAGGAGACTCAGACCGAGGGCAAACAGAAAGGCGAGGCATACAGCCAGATTGCGGTGTATGACGAGAAGGGCGAATTGACGCCGTTTAGCGCCAGCGCGCAGTCCCTGCTGAGCGAGGAATCCGACGGAAAGACGACGCAGGAAAGGCTGCGCGTATTGATTGACGGCGCTATGTCATTGCGAGCCGAAGGCGAAGCCCCCCAAACAGCCGGGGGACAGGCAATTCCGACGGAAGAAGCTTTAAACACCTACATTCAAGACAACATCGAAAATAACAAAGGCGACACATTGAGTGTGACGGATTATCTGGGAGATGAAAAACAGGTGACACTGACCTACGGAAAGAGTGACGCGCGCAAGGAAGCACTGACCAATCAGGATGGGAGCATAGATATCCGCGAGGTGTTTGATCTGTTCATCCAGAAGACGTTCTATGGAGGGATTGATGAAGCAACCAAAGAAATAGTGGCTCCCAATGAAGTCAACCGCGTGGAGCAGCTGGTGGGAGAAAAAGACACGGATAACTATTCGGAAAGCGTGACGATCTATGTGACCACACCCGAGCCATTGCCGGGCAAGACCAAGCCGGAGCGGGTGCGGATGGAGACGCGTACGGAGGGCAGGCAGAAGGGCGAAGAGTTCAGCCAGTTGACGATATTTGACAAAAAAGGCGAAACAACGCCCGTGAGCGCGACGGCGCAGACGATGCTGGGAGTCGAAACAGACGGAAAAACGGCAGAACAGAGACTGAGGGAATTGATTGACGGCCTTCAGTCATTGCGAGGAGCCGGAGGCGACGCGGAAATTTCTCCGGAGGCCTTGAAAACCTATGCAGACCAACACATCGCCCCCAATAAGGGCGACACGCTCAGCGTGACCAGCTATCTGGGCGACGAAAAACAGGTGACGCTGACGTGCGGAAAGAGTGATGCCAGAAAAGTGGTGGTGGCCAGACAGGATGGAACCAAAGAAGTTCGCGAAGTGTTTGATCTGTTCGTCCAGAAGACATTCTACGGCG
>CAZGMX010000013.1:5186-26600 GCA_964526865.1 uncultured Actinomycetota bacterium
TGGAGCAGGCGGTGGGAGTGGAAGGATCAGACAATTATTCAAAAAGCACGACGACCTACAACACCAAAACATTGCCCGGCAAGACAAAACCGGAGCGCGTGAGAGTTGAGACAAGAACCGAGGGCAAGCAAAACGGCGAGACATTCAGTCAATTGTCATTGTTCTCCGATGACGGCCAGAGGACCCATTACAGCGCAACGGCACAGGAACTGCTGAGCGCGGAGGTTGACGAACGCCTGCGCAATTTGATGAGCGGCGCTGAGGAACTGCAAGCAGGAGGAGATGAAGTTCCAACCCAGGACGCATTGAGTTCCTACGTGCTGACGGCGATCGAAGACAACAAGGGAGATACGCTGAGCATTACCGGCTATGCGGGCGATGAAAAATACATGACGCTGACATTCGGCAAGAGCGACGCGCGCAAAGAGGTTGTGATTAATCCGGATGGAACGAAAGCGGTCAGCGAGAAGTACGATGTCTTCGTGCAGAAGACATTCTATGGAACCGACGGCGCCAAGGCCGACGAAATTGGGCTGGTGGAGCAAGTCGTTGGAGAGGAAGGGAGCGAGAACTACTCCAAGATCATCACGACCTATACGACCGCGACACTGCCCGGCAAGACAAAGCCGGAGCGGGTGCGGGTTGAGACAAGAACCGAAGGAAAACAAAATGGCGAAGAATTCAGCCAGTTGACGATATTTGATGAATTGGGAGAAACCACGCCATTTAGCGCAACGGCGCAGACGATGCTGGGTACCGAAGAGGATGGAAAGACGACGGAACAAAGACTGCGCGAATTGATTGAGGGTCTTCGGTCATTGCGACGAGCCGAAGGCGACGAAGCCCTCCCAACGGCCGGCGGGCAGGCAATCTCGCCGGAGGACTTGAAAACTTACGCCGAAGCAAACATCGCCCCCAGCAAAGGCGACACGTTAAGCATGACGGATTATCTGGGAGACGAAAAGCAAGTGACGCTGACATTCGGCAAGAGCGACGCACGCAAAGAAGTGGTGACCAAGCAGGACGGGACCAAAGAGATTCGCGAGGTGTTTGATCTGTTTGTGCAGAGAACATTCTATGGAACGGACGGCGCCAATGCCAACGAAGTCGGGCGTGTGGAGCAAATTGTCGGCGAGGAGGGGAGCGAAAACTATTCCAAGAGTATCACGACACACACGACGAAGACACTGCCCGGCAAGACCAAGCCTGAGCGTGTGCGGGTCGAGACAAGAACAGAGGGCAAGCAAAATGGCGAAGCGTTCAGCCAGTTGAGCGTATTTGATGAATCAGGAGAGACAACGCCTGCGAGCGCTACGGCGCAGACGATGCTGGGCTATAGAGAGGAGCCGCCAACAGGGCAAACAACAGGAGACAGATTGCGTTTGCTGATCGAAGGATTACGGTCATTGCGAGGAGCCGCAGGCGACGAAGCAATCTCGCCGGAAGCCCTGAACACCTACGCTGAGACAAATATTGCCCCCAATAAGGGCGACACATTGAGCGTCACCAACTATCTGGGAGACGAAAAGCAAGTAACGCTGACTTTTGGCAAGAGTGACGCGCGCAAGGAAGTACTGACCAAACAGGATGGGAGTATAGATATCCGCGAAGTGTTTGATCTGTTCGTCCAGAAGACATTCTACGGAGGAATTGACGAGGCAACCAAAGAAATAGTGGGTCCCAATGAAATCAACCGCGTGGAGCAATTGGTGGGAGAAGAGGGTTCGGCCAACTATTCGGAAAGTGTGACGATCTATGCCACCACACCCGAGCCGCTGCCCGGCAAGACGAAGTCCGAGCGGGTGAGAGTGGAGACGAAAACCGAAGGCAAGCAGGATGGCGAGGCGTTTAGCCAGCTGACGATATTTGATAAGAACGGCGAAACAACGCCCATGAGCGCAACGGCGCAGACGATGTTGGGCTATAGAAAGGAGCCGCCAGAAGGGTCAACAACAGAAGCCAGACTGCGCGAAATGATCGACGGTCTTCAGTCATTGCGAGGAGCCGAAGGCGACGAAGCAATCTCGCCGGAAGACTTGAAAATCTATGCCGAATCAGCCATCGCCCCCAACATAGGCGATACGCTCAGCGTGACCGGCTACGTGGGAGACGAGAAACAGGAGACGCTGACGTACGGAAAGAGCGATGCGCGAAAAGAGGTGATCAGAGATGCCGACGGGCAACGGACTGCCGTCCGGGAAGTCTACGATCTTTTTGAGCAGAGGACGTATTACGGCACCGACGGAGCCAACCCCGATGAAATCGGGCGGGTAGAGCAATCGGTGGGAGTATCGGGTTCAGAAAATTATTCCTGGAGTCTGACCTCCTATGCCACCAAGACACTGCCGGGCAAGACGAAGCCAGAGCGGGTGAGAGTGGAGACCAAGACCGAAGGCAGGCAGAACAACGAGGCCTTCAGCCAGTTGACCGTCTACGATGAAAAGGGAGAGACCACGCCGTTTAGCGCCGCGGCACAGTCATTCTTAAACCAGGAACTGAACGGAAAGACGACAGAGACCCGCCTGCGCGGACTGATTGCCGGCGCCACGTCATTGCGAGGAGCCGGAAGCGACGCGGCAATCCCGCCGGAAACCTTGAGAAATTACGTTGCAACCTCCATCGCCCCCAACATAGGCGACACGTTGAGCGTGACCAGCTATCTGGGCGACGACAAGCAGGTGACGCTGACCTACGGCAAAGCCGACGCGCGCCAGGAAGTGGTTGTAGAAAACGGCAAAAAGGTTGCCAAAGAGATCTACGACCTATTTGTTCAAAAGACGTTCTACGGCGGCGCAGATCGCGACGGCACCAAGGTCAATCCCAATGAAATCAATCATGTGGAGCAATTGGTGGGAGTAAAGGGTTCGGACAATTATTCGGAAAGCGTGACGATCTATGCTACCACACCAGAGCCGTTGCCCGGCAAAGACAAGCCGGAGCGGGTGCGTGTGGAGACGAAGACCGAAGGCAAACAGAAGGGCGAAGCCTTCAGCCAGATTTCAATCTTTGACGAATTGGGAGAAACCACGCCGATCAGCGCCGCGGCGCAGGGGATGCTAAATGCGATGGTCAACGGGCAGAAAACGGAAGACAGACTGCATGCGTTGATTCGCAGTGCCGGCGCAATCTCTAAAGAGGAAGGTAAGACCGACGACGAGAAAGGCCAGGCCCTTTGGGATATTGCGGACACGGACATTCTGCCCAACAGCGGCGACACATTCAGCGTTACGCAATACATGGCGGATGAGCGGTTGTTGACCGCAACATTCGGCAAAGCCGATGCGCGCAAGGAGGTGGTGACGGACACGCAAGGGAAAAAGACAGTGCAGAATATCTATGATGTGTTCAGGCAGATGACGTTCTATTGCACCGACGGAGCCAGCGCCAATGAAGTCGGCCGCGTGGAGCAGGTGGTGGGAGTGGAAGGATCGGACAACTATTCCCAGAGTCAGACGTTCTATGAGACCAAGACACTGCCCGGCAAGACCAAACCCGAGCGGGTGCGGGTCCAGACCAAGACGGATGGCAAGCAGGATGGGGAAGAATTCAGCCAGATTTCACTGTATGACAACACGGGAGCGCTGGCGCTCTACAGCGCTTCGGCTCAGGTCGCGTTGTACTCTCCCGTCGATGGAGTATCGGCGCACGATCGTATGCAGGCGCTTGTCTTAAAAGTCAAAGCGGCAGGAGACGATCGAGCAATCACCAGCGAAGCGGCTTTAAAAGAGCGCATAAAGAACGATATGGCAGAAGAAATCAAACCCGGGTTCAGTATCAGCGCGACCCGGTATGTCGGTGATGAGCGGCAGACAAGTCTGACCTACGGTATCCTGGCCGACGCGCGGGACGCGGTGGAATTGCAGGGAGACAAGAAAGTGGTGAAGAAGATTTATGACGAATTCTGGCAGAAGACGGTTTTTGGGGTGGATGGCGCGAAGGCGGATGAGATTGGCTTTGTGGAGCAATGGGTGGGTGAGCAAGGCGGTCAGAACTACTCGTACAGTCATACGGCGTATAAAGATTATACCGCGCCGGGTGAAACAAAGGAGGAGAGGGTTCGGGGCGAGACCAAGACGGAAGGCAGAAGCAATGGCGAGGAGTTCAGTCAAATCACTGTTTTTGACGCGGCGGGAGAAACAGCGCCTTACAGCGCCGCGTCGCAGGAACTATTGGCGGGATCGGAGACGCGTCTGCGTGCCCTGATCAATGGCGCCAAAGAATCCATCCAGACCGAGACGGAACTAAGAAAATATGCAAAAACCGCCATCGTCCCCAACACGGGCGATACGTTCACCGTCACCACCTATGTGGGCGAAGACCGGCAGGTGAGCATGACCTTCGGCAAGGCCGATGCCCGCAAAGACGGCGCCGCGGAAGTGTTTGACGTATTTGTCCAAAAAACATTCTTTGGCGGTATAGACGAGAAAGGCGAAATCGTTGCGGCGGACGCCGTCAATCACGTGGAGCAGGTCGTGGGTGTTGCCGGCAGTCCCAACTTCTCCGACAGCGTGACGACCTACACGAACAAGACCCTGCCGGGCAAAGACAAGCCAGAGCGTGTGCGGTTTGAAACGGTAACCGCCGGCAGTTCTGCAAACGAGGCATATGCTCAAATTTCCCGTTACACAGACGATGGGGCTGCCGCGGACCTTGCGGTCAGTGCGGCGGCGGCCGGAGAACAGGTGATGGCGGCTATGCGCAATATGGTGACCCTATTGGACGCGATTATAGATGCCAACACCGCGGACGGCCAGGCAAATCATGGGGGCATCATCGGCGCATTCCGCGCCCAGTCCCTAAACGAAGGCTTTATGCCCGCTCAATCAGCGATTGATGGATTTTCCTTTGGATACACGGAATCCGTGGCGGACGAAAGACAGCGCAGTCTCACCTGGGGGCGATCCAATCCCAAGATGAAAATTATCACAGCGGAAGAGGGTTCCCAGACTGGACTGACCGCCGACAGGTTTGAACAGGCGACATACTTTGGATCGGCGGGCGCAAAACCCAACGAAGTTGGTGAAGTGATACAAACTGTGAATAACCCCGGGGATCCGGATTATTCTCAAACATATACTGTCTATGGATCCAGAACCTTTGAAGGCAAGAAGCCCCAACAGGTCCGCTTGAGAACAAGAACCACCGGGACCAGTGCCGGCGAAGAATTTACCCAACTGACCAAATACGACTACGACGCCGCGGGGGTAGAGACCGACTATACGGCGTCCAAATCGGAGTCTGCGCAGGATTGCGAAGGGGCACTAGAGACACTGGTGAATGGCGCCAAGGCGGCCCTAAAAGATCAGTCAGATAAGGAAACAGCCCTCAAATATTATGCCAAAACAGCGATCGATGACGGCAATACCGCCAGCATCGGTTACACGACATTCAGAGGGGACGAGCGGGAAATGGGCGTCACCTACAGCAAGAACGAACCGCGGCAAAAGGTGACCGGTACGGGCGATGCCAGGCATATCGAGACAATCGTTGACATGATCAAACAGACCACGTACTACGGCTCCGACGGCGCCAAACCCAACGAGGTCGGCCGCGCCGAGGTGCTGGTGGGCGAGGAAGGGAGCGAAGATTATTCCCTCACAAAAACTTCCTATATCTATAGCGCGCTTCCCGGCCTGCCCAAAACCAGTTCTGGAAGGCCTAACACCGAGCGTGTGCGCTCCCGCTCCGAAACAGAAGGAAAACAGGGCAACACATCCTTTACGCAGATCACCAGTTATGTCTATCCCGCGGCGGGCTTCAATATAGAAGTAACGGCCTCCAGCCAGGACACGCTGGCAAACTCCAAAACAAAACTCAACGGCCTTATCATGGGGGCGCTCCTCAAAGCGGCGGGCACCAAATTGCCGCCTCCCCCCGTCAGCGAGTCTCAGCTAAAGACATTTGCAGGATCTCAAATGTCTGCCATTAAGAAGCATGCCGATACAGCCATTGAGGCGGAGAGCAATTATACCATCGGCTATACCGCGGTCATTAACGACGAAAAATACACCAGTGTGACGATCGGCAAAGACACGCCGCGGCTGGAAACCAAAGTGGTCAATGGCAACGTGCAAGAATCCAAGGTCGCGGACCTCTTTATACAAGAGACATTCTATGGCAGCGATGGCGCCAAACCAAACGAAGTCGGCAGTGTCGTGCAAACCGTGGGAGATACAAATAGTGCCAATTACTCCGTCAGCGAGACTGTCTATGAAACCAAGGTACTCGACGGCGAGACCAGGAGAGTGCGTTCATCGACCACTGTGTCAGGTTCCAGCGACGACAATCCATTTACTCAATTGACGCTCTACGATGAAAAGGGTGAACAGGCCCTGCTGACGGCCTCCGCCCCTTCGGAAAAATCCACACCCATTCTAGAAGGCCTGAAAAGTCTGGCGGATGGCGTGTTAAAAGAGATAAACGCAACGACCAATGAAACAGCGAGAGTAAAGGCTGTCAAAGACGCCGTGCTGGACGATAATATTGTTCCGCCCGGAAGCGGCTGGAGCCTGAGTTACACGCAATACTTTGGACTGGACCGTGACAAGGCCACAACGTATTCCAAAGATGATCCGCGGACGGAAGTCCGGACAGCACAAGACGGCACAAAGTCACTTGAGGAAGTACAAGACCTCATCTCTCAGGAGACATTCTTCGGGACAGACGGCGCGAAAACGGGCGAGATCGGCAAGTCCATCCAAAAAGTGGGGGAAGAGGGAACCTCCAACTACTCGGTCAGCACCACATCCTACACCAACGATCAGCCCACCGGCATGAAAGAATCCCGCCGAATCCGCGACATGACCGTCACAACGGGCAAGAGCAGTGGACAGGACTTCACGCAGGTGCAGATGTACAGTGTGGACGGAGAACGCGCCGGCGTCAGCGTTTCCAGCGGCCAACCCGCAGACCAGTCGCAAAGCACACTGGAGAGCATGGCACAGGCACTGCGGCAAATCGACCGCGGCACAACCGACAATGCCGTCAAGGAATCTAGCTTCAGGGCCTATGTCAAAGACGACAGCAAGGTGCCCAAGGACAGCGGCTATAGCGTTGGGTACAGCGAATACACGGGTTCCAGCCGGACCAAGGCATTTGTCTGGAGCAAAGACGAGATCACGGGCGATGTCATTGTGCAGGAATCCCGCTATGGCCTGGACGATGACAAATTGACGGATGTAAGCCTCATAAAGACGACTGTGGGCGAGGACGGTTCGGACACCTATTCCACAAGCGAAACGCGCATTACCTATGGGACACTGCGGGCGACGGAGCAATCGAAAGAAAAGAGAATCCGCGTCAGCGCCGTCACAAGCGGCACAAGTGAAGGAAAAGCCTACACCCAAGTGGTCTTCTACGATGACAAGGGCGAAACAGCTTTGACGAGCGCCTCCAGCGCCACCACTAAGGAAGAGTCCGAGGCGGATCTCACAAAGATGGCGCAGGAACTGAAGGTGATGATCAACAATCCGGCGCTTTCCTCAGATGGGAAGAAAGACATCCTCAAGGCATATGCCGGCCAGGAAGAAACCATCCCCGCTCGCAGCGGCTACAGCCTGGGATACACCGAATATTTCGGACCCGACCGCACCAACAGCGTGACGGTCGCCGAAGACGATCCGCGAAATGTGACAAAATACGTGAACGGCCAGCCCATGTTGGAAGAGGTGACCGATCTGGTGGTGCAGGAGACCACGTTTGGCACCGACGGCGCCAAATCCGGCGAGATCGGCAAGTCCGTTCAGACCGTCGGCGTGGAGGACTCCGACAACTATGCCGTTACCACGACGACCTATGAAAACAAGCAGTTGAATGGCTGGCGTGAGGAGCGCAGGGTGCGTACGGAATCGGTGACGAAAGGCAAGAGCCGCGGTGAACGCTATGCACAACTGGTCCTGTATAGCGAAGACGGCGAAACGGCTCAGATCACCGTCATGGACTCGTCATTGCCCGCGGAGCAGGTGTCGGCAGATTCAAGCCAGGACGACGAAGTCCCTGCGGAATCAGGCCAGGACGACAAAGAAATCTCGCCGCTGCGAACACTTGCCACCGCCTTGAACGACCAGATCAATCCGCCAGCCCAGCCGCCTGCTGGCGCCGCGCCAGGCACGCCGCCGCCAACTCCCAAAGAAAAAACCCTTGTAGAAAAGGAGGCGGCTCTCCTGAAATTTGTCCGGGATGACGCGAACATCGAGCCCGGCGCCAGCATTTCCATCGGCTTTACTCATTACAACGCTAAAAACGTCCGAGTTAAGGGTGTCACAATGTCCAAGGACGAGGCCCGCACGGAACAGCAGATGGTCAACGGTACTCCGACCACAGTGACGCTTAAAGACATCATCAAACAGGAAACATTCTACGGCACAGACGGCGCCAAACCCAACGAGGTGGGCAAGATTGTCCAAACTGTCGGGGAGAAGACCAACAACAACTATTCCATCAGCGAAACCAAATATACACTCAAGCGGCTGGAAGGCGCCACGGAAGATACGCGGGTGCGGGATTTCACCATCGTCACAGGCAAGAGCGATTCAAATGAATTTACGCAGGTCACCCGCTACAGTCCTGACGGCAGCAACGCGGAAATCACGGCTTCGGGCGCGGGGATTACACTGGCAACGCAAGACAGCCTTTTGGCGCTGGCCAATGATTTGAGCGCTCAGATCAACGGCGAGAGCGTAAAGGAGGACGCGCAGGAGGACGTAAAGGCAATGACCACAGAGGAAAAAGAGAATTTCTTCCGCAATTATGCGTTTGAAGAAGATCACGTTCCGGACAACAGCGGCATCTCCCTTGCCTACACCCTGTATCAAGGTACGGACCGGGTGGAGACACTCACCGCCGCCAAGGCGGACGGACGCAAAGAAGCGCAAGGCGATACCACCGTCACGGTGTACGACCGCGTGTGGCAGACCACCTGGTACGGAACCGACGGCGCACCGCCAAATGAAATCGGCTTATCCATCCAGACGATCGGCAATCTGGATGCGCCCAATTACTCCGTCAGTGAAACGATCTATGAAAACAAGACACCCGCCGGCGAGACGGAATCCCAGCGCGTGCGCGTGCGCACGATCACCAAGGGCAACACAGGTGGAGAAGCCTATCTGCAAGTCTCCCGCTACGACGACAAGGGCGAGACAGCGCCCTATATGGCCTCCACCAAAAAGCCGCAGGAAACTCCCCGGGAAGACCTGATTGCCCTGTCCAACAAGATGAAGGCCGACAGAGAGGGTAAAGAGGAAAAAAGCCCGGCGACACTGCAGGCCGAACTGGCCAAGGCACAGGCGGCATATGCGGCCGCCCAGCAGAAGATGGTGCTGGCAGAACAAACCGCGCTTAAGGCAGAAGTGGAAAAGACAACGGCCGACTCCACCCTATTGGAAAAACAGGATGCTCTGACAAGCGCGGAAGAAGCCGTAATAGATGCGGAACAGAAACTGACAGAGGCGCACGACGAGGAGAATAAAATGTTGTCGGCGCTTGAAGCAGCGCAGGCGGCCGGTGTCAGTGGAGAGGAACTGCTATCGTATCAGGAAAATCATACAGCCGCCCAGCAAAAGACGTTGACCGCGGAGCAAAACGTGAAACAAACGGATGCGAAGTTGACCGCAGATCGGGCGGCATTGGATGCGGCAGTCAAAACCTGGGTGAGCGCTGTGCAGAGTGATGCCGAAGCGGATGCGGCGCTGACTCAGGCGCAGGAAGACGAATATCAGGCGGGGCTGACGCTTGCCGCCGCCGAAGCGGCCATTACGGATGAATTGCAGATTTTAACACAGCTTGAGAATACGGCCACAGAGGCCTATGCCGCGGCGGCGCAAAGGGAGCAGGTCGAGATTCTGCCCGCCGGCGCGTCTTTCGCGGAAAAATTCGCGTACAAATACATCGGCCCCTTGAGTCCGTTGTCGGTGTCCTACACGGAATATTCGGGCACAGACAGGGTCTTTAGCGAATCCATCGCCCGCGGCAGCACACAACGTCAAAAAGTAAGTGATGGGACGGAGAACAAGGCCAGATATGTCGAAACAGACAGCAAAGTCCGTTCGATAACCACATTTGGCACCGACGAAGCCGAACCCGGGGAGGTGGGTTTATCGGTGCAGGAAGTCGGTGATTCCTCCTCGGGCGACTACGCCAAAACCACCACCGTCTATGCAACACGCGATGTGGAAAAGACCCTGCCCGGTACGCCGCCCACCACAAGGACGGTTAAAGAACGAGTCCGGGATTATTCCCGCACCGAGGGAAAACAAAACGGAAACTCCTACGCGCAGGTGGTGCTCTATGACAAAAGGGGAGAAAACGCCGAATATCAGGCGAGCGGGGATTCTGCCGACACACTGCTGGGCATCCTGCGAGTCGTGAAATTGTTTGTAGATGTGTCCGCCGACAAAGCCGGGACGTTGAAACAATGGGTTAAGAACAACGTTGAGGAGGGCAGTAACCTCTCCATCGGTTACACGTATTATAGCGGGACCGTTCGATCGCAAAGCGCCACCTACTCCAAGGCAAAAGCCAGGATGGAAGAGTACAAAGACGGAAACGGCAAGATAACCAGCAGTGCGCAAAAAATTGACATGATCGAACAAAAGACTTTCTTTGGCACCGATGGCGCGAAGGCCGGCGAGACAGGTCGTACGGAACTGACCGTGGGGATTCCCGGCGACCGCAACTATAGCATCAGCACAACATACTACAAGAATGAGACCATTCTGGGTGAGAAACAACGGGTGCGGGATTACAGCCTTGGTGATGGCAACACCGACGGCATGCCCTATATCGAAAAGGGTATTTATAACGACGCCGCCGGGGAAATATTCAACCTCCGGCTGGATAGCACGACACCCGGAGAGACGCCGACAGACCTCCAGGAAAACAAGATGGGCCAGGTGGCATCGCTGGTCGCGAAGGCCCGCGCCACGGTCGCCGCCCGCGGCGATCTGGAACAATTCGCCCGCAACTCCCTGCCGGGCGATCAAAAGATGTCTCTCACTTATCAATATCCCACGGGCAAGGGGTCGGTCACCCAGGACTTCTTCAAGACCAAGAACGACCTTAGGCCGCAGGGCGATCTCACCAGCCGCATTACCTGGACGGAGGATCAGTTGATCACGGGCACGGACGGCCAGACCCGCACCGTTTCCGCGCGGACAATTTCCGTGATCGAATCGGAAAACACGGTCAGTAAAAAAGAAACGGTCGAAGTCCCCGGCAAAGACGGCGAGCCGCCCACGAAGCAGACCGTCGAGAATCCCCAAACCGAATACCGCACCCAGTCGGTGGCATTTGACGCCGAGGGCAGGGATGTCCTGTTCACCGCATCGATCGACTCCGCCGATCCGTCCAACAGCCTCAAGACCCTGACCATAGAGGCCCGCAGCAGCGTTTTGCAAAATCCCGGCGCTCCACGGCCGGAACAATTCAAACAGGTCGCCATGGAAAAACTCCAGTCCGAATCCCTGATTCGTTTCCACTATTCCTTGCCCGCGACGCCAATTAAATCGCGAGAGGAGTGGACAATCGGGAAAGGTTCTCCGGACAAAGGCGGCAAGGACCGCGTTTATACTCAGCAGACGACATTTGTCAAGGACCGGTCGGACACGGTCGAGAAAACGAGATACGTTCTGGGCGTGCCATGGCGCTTGGACTATATCGTCAGCGAGACAGACTATGACACGCAGGAAGGACACAAGAACACGCCGCTCAACCACACGACCACCGTCAACAACGTCCAGCAATATTATTATGACGACACCGTCAGCTCCGATCATTTCCAGACGCTGACATATCTGCAGTCTGTGACAGATTACACCACGACCGGTTCCAAAACGACAATGTCCGGGACTCAGTTCTCCAACGACTTGTTCAAAACACTTGAGGAAAAGTATGAGACGGAGGCATTTCTCGCGCTCTCCGAAGAAGAACAGGCGGCAGAAAAAGAGGCGGACAAAAAAGAAGAAGACCTGGTCCGCATCTGGGCGGGTCAAATCTGGATTCACTCCAACGGGGGCTATGAGCAAAAGGTCAATCCAACGACAAGTAAAGTCGAAAGCAAGGTAGTTGATGCCAGCGATACATTCATCAACTACAAGGACGGCTATAAAATAAAAGTGGCGGTACGCACGGTTTTGGGCAGTCTGGATCCTGTTACAAAAAAATACGCTCCACCGGGCGAGACGGTGTACGAATACAGCAAAGAGAACGGCAAACCCAACCCGGCGCTGGAGAAGATCGAAGGCACGGAAACCCCCAAGGACGAAATGGCCTATCTCGCCAAAATCACACAGACAGACGGGTCTCAACAGATATTTTTGGGGACAGGCGACGGTAAAGACGATGTCCGGATCGTTGCAAAAGTTCCGTTTGCCGAGTCGCGCACTTATTATGACGGCGCCTGGAAACAACAGACGGAGGTTGGGACGGAACAGATGACATACCGCTACTCGCGCGATGAAAAGGGCGGAAAAGTTTTGTACATCTACCGGCCAAACGTCCAGGATCCCGGTGTTGTCAGGAAATCCCAATCGGACCCTGTGAGGCCCAATCGCAACCTGACCGACCTGATCATCACAATTCCGGACGAAACAAAACTGTCAGCGCAGACCCCAGCCGCTCCGGCCATGGGCGCGGCCGCGCCCACAGGGCCGCCGGCGGAGGATCCCTACGCAAAGCTGGATCCCACCCTGGAGGATTATCTCTACACGCTTGATCACAGCAATTCCGCTCCGACTCCCGCTCCCGGTACGACACCCCAGGAACCTCAACCGGCAAAGGACAAATACGTTACGCATCTGCGGCCGCATCTGATCAAACGTGATGACGGTTCTGCCATTCTTTACGATACCCAATTCTCATCGATACTGCTTGAAGGCGGCGGCGGAATACCCATATCCGGCCGCCAGATCGAAATGCCGGCCGAAAATTCGCTGACGGCCAAGAGTATTCACGAGACTGTCTTCCAACCGCCGCCTGATGGCTCCAGGGAAAGCAGGGAGAAACTGTCTGTCTTATATGACGCCTCCAAACTCACCCGCGAACAAAAAGAGAATCTGTTCAAATACAACCTGCAATACAGCGCGGGACAAGGTGGTTATCAGCCGGGATATTACGGGGAACTGCGCGGCACCGACGGCAGGCCGCTGGAAATCTACCAAAAACGCACCTACTACGATTCCGATCACAACTACAACCTCGCCGAAAATATCGACAGCGGCAAAGATCCACAAACAGGCCAGCTTAGCCCCGACGGCGGCACCTGGGAGCAATATTATCCAAACGGCAAGCCCAGTCTAAAGATTGTCAAACGCCCCGGTGGAAACATGGCGACCATCATGAATGCCCTCCAGCCATCAGCAAATAAGTATGAGTATCTAATGGACGAAGAGATGAAGGCGGAAGCGCAAAAATCCCGGCAGGATATTTTGGATGCCCAGATGTACTCCATGGAGGAATGGGATTCCACCGGGGCGCGGTTGAGTGTCAGCGTCAATCCGCCGAAATTAACCGATGTCATCGACGGCAAAGCGTATGGCCTGGCGGACGGGACAAAACTGAATAAGGTTGAAGTATGGCAGAGTTCAACTCCGGGGATCTCTTCCAAGAAAACGCTGGCGATCCAATATGCCAGTTTCTATACCTATGTCAAAAACAGCGAAGGAAAGTGGGAGCGCAAGGCCACGGGTCCTCTCCAACCCATCAATGCCTGGGTTACCACTGCCCAAAAAGACAGCGCGGTAGACGCGTACAAACAGGAAAAGTATGAGAACGGCATGGTGAAGATGTCCTGGCTAAGCGGAAAATATCTCAAGGGCCAGTTCACCGGAAAGTTCAACGATACCGAAACATTGGATCGCACCTTTGCCCGCAAGACCGAGTACTCGTATTTTTACGATCCGGCGATCGTAAATCCGGCCGGAGCGAAAGGCTATACCATGCCGGCAAAGACAACCGAATGGTGGGACAATGTGCCTGTCTATTTGATGACCTATGACACAACAACGGGCGCTCCCAAGACCTTCGATGTCAAAGAGGAGATGAAAGTCAATGTGGTCTCGAAAGATGCAGTTCCGTGGTCGGTGGCTTTCCCGGATATCAAAGCAGGATCGGTCGTAACCCTCCACAAGGGGCTGTCCATGCGCGAGGAGGCCCTGGACAAATGGACAGGCACGGGTTCCTACGAAATCAGCAAAGGCCTGGCGAAGGATCCCACGGACGCTTCGCGGGATGAATTCCTTGTTGATTTTGTGACACTGGATCCCACCCTGCCTTACAAGGAGGAACAGCACTGGCAGGAAAAAAGCATTCTTTCCTTCACCGCTGAAGTTGAAAAGTCTCTGTGGAACAATGTGACGGTCACGATTCCGGCGCAGGTCAACAAAAAACAGGATCAGGCAAAATTGGTTTACGACAAAGCGGTTCAAATCTCCAACCGGTTTCATTCTTTCAGTGACACTCAGGCCTTGAAGGATGAAGACAGGCTGATTTATTCGTATCTGAATATGACCAGGACAGTCCCGGCGGATTTTGCCGGATTGGAAATTGTTTTGAATGCTAAAGTGCCTCAGACGCTGACGCTGACGCCGCTGGAGGTGGCGCAACCCATCACAATCGATTTCAGCAAACTCGTGACCGGCTATACGAAGGACGGCCAGTTCTTCACGCGCTTCATCGAGATGGCAGGGGGCAATGTCAAAAAAACCGCCGAGCGCATCGGTGATGAATTGGTTGTAGCCGAATTTGAAAGAGACGAAACAACAGGAAAAGACTTCCGCAAAAAGGTGACGCAGATTCGGACGATAAATGGTGTGGAGTATAGAATGGAAAAGACATTCTCGTCCGCAACCGATCCCGACCAGACTGAAAAAATCAATCTAAATGAGGGCATCTATAAACCCATTGCCACCACGGGAGCAAGCCGCAGTTCTCTTCTGTCATTGCGAGCTGAAGGCGAAGCAATCTCGAAGCCGGTCACAATCCCGGAGTTCTTCTCCAATGTGGAATTGTCCACAGCCGTGACAAGGTACGATGCGGCGCGCGAGGACAAGACAATAGAAACATTCGTTACGGGCCTTGGGGCACTGCCGGCCGGTAAGGATGCGGTGACCAGCCTGAAGGAATATTTCCTGGGAGAATACGCCGATACGTTCGCAAATGCCGGACTTCAGCTCAAATTCACTGTCAAGGAACCCGATAAAGATACACCGCATTACATCATCGCAGGATATCTGCCAGAAACCGGCGATTTCTTCGTCAAAGAGGTCTATGACGGGGTCGTGGGCAATATGAGAAAGGAGGTTGCTAAGATTTATTACAAAGGATCTGCCGCTACTGATTCAAGCGAGGTCACGACAATTTACAAGACAGTTGTCGATGACAAAGGTGTTGGCAGTGAATTCCGGTCCTCTATCGAATCCAAGGAAACACAAGTCCGACAGGGCACGGCCAGGACATCAATCTTGAAAGCAGAATTTTCCGGCACTGGCGATCCGCTACAGAATTCTACCTGGAGTTTTCAGGATCCGGCGTTCGATGCCTCTTCCGTCCGCGTGATGGCAAAAGTTTTTAACAACAAACTTCACGAGATTGAAGTCGGTGAGTATAAGAAAGATGCCAATGGCAACTGGTACCGCGACAAACAAAAAGTCGTCAGCGAAGGGGTTCTGGCGGAAGACCTAAACAAGTTCGAAGTCTATGCCTATGCCATGGCTCCGGAAGACATAAAAGTTAAACAGATCGGCGGAGAAATGACCATTGCCAAAGGCATGAAATTCCGTCCGACGGTCTATGACACCAACGGAAATGTCATAAATCTTTCGAAAGATAGCGCGAATCAAGCAAACACCATCCGCATCTCCAAAATCGACGGCTTCCGCCACTTCACATTCCTGGAGGGCGCCACGTACTTCAAAGAATTGGTGCCCAATCCAGAATACGATCCCAAAATCACCGATCCCAAAGATCCCAGAAGCAAAAAATACAAAGAAGGGGATGGTGTCTATGTTCGTGATGGCTACATGGACGACGGCAAGGTCCACAAAACTGACGCCGTTAAAAAGACCGGCGACTATACCAAAAAGCCGACAACGATCAAACCCACTGACGCCGGGCTATGGTATGGCAATAGAGAGGTATTTCAATACCCGGGCGAAGAGTTGTTTGCCCTAAATTATGTGTTTAGTAAATATCCTGATTTCTATTATCAGCGATCCGACGGTTACTACGCGCTTGAAGAAATGGGTTATTTGGCCATGCTGACCGCAGAAATGGAGCGGCGGGAAAACGCATATGCAGAGCGGGTTGCAGAACGCGAACTATTTATTCTTGATTATAAGAAGTCCAGGCAAGACGAAATAGAAGGGTTTAAGGGCGGCGGTTTTAGCACTAGCATAAACTGGTACGGTGGTGGTAACGGTCTTTGGCTCAGCTGGCTTGGGGGGACACAAGTTGGTGAAACCGAGTCCACCAACGAGTATTTAGGGGGGGATACCAGTCAGCCATCGCATTCAAGGGTAGCTTGGACAACTACAACGGGAGGTTTTTCACAAGATCAGTACACGCAATATTACGCATGGAGATGGCCGCCCAATCCAGGTCCGGGGCAGAATTCAACAATGTACTTTAGTCGAAATTATGATCGTACCGTGGTGAATGAGCACTACAGCAATGAGTACGGTAGTTTTAGTCGTACTGAGGATTTGACGTCGAGGCTTGAATATGAAATGACGGAATATGGTGCCAAGGCGGTGCGTCAGACCCCTCCTGTAGGCACGCAAGTGTTTGACTGCACGTATATAATACCAGAGGGCGAATGGATTTTAAACCCTGGGACAACAGTTCACTCAAAACGGACAATCACGCATAAAGTGGTGGGATCCTCCGAGTGGAATGGATGTGTCTATGATCGGGTGGAACAAGAAGTTAAGGACGAGGTCACAGTGTCCCCGGGTGAAGAACCAGATTTTGGTGAATGGTATGATCGTTGGCGCGGGGAAATTCTGGAACCCGACGATGATTTTCCCTCATTTGAAGAATTCCATCCGAATTTACCGGCTGAGTCAGTGTATTCAATGGATGCAACATTTAGGCAGCAACCAGAAATAAAAGAGACAGAATATGATCTTTCTGACATTTGGGATACGTATGTTCGAGAGCCCGATGGGAGTCTGACAGCAGTAAATTATATCGACATGCTGCCGGATGATGCTGATGTGGTCGCGAAGTTATGGTCACGAGGCGTAACTTACGCAGAGTGGCACCAGGGGGGAGACTGCCGTTGGGGGTATTGGTGGCATGGTGGTTATTGGTCCCCCATACAAGCCAATACCGTTTATGCTATAGACTCATCCAAGACATGGACTGCGACGGCCACAGCTGAAATATCCGCAGATCCCAGTGATTATGAAACATCGATGAACGGACGAACCTTTGCGAGTGGGACGAAATTTTCCAATCAGGAAAAAGATGAACTTGCCACCGGGGAGAAATATAAACTAGTTGTTAAATATGGCACCTATTGTGATGGTAGAACGCTATTAGAATACACCTCCAAGGAAGAGCGCCAGGGAATAACGCTTCTTGCCGGCGCGCAAATCGCGATCGAAGACATCAACACCTGGCCGCCCAGGCTGGTCAACGGCACGATGATTGTGGAGGAAGAACACGTCATCGGCGGTGTCAAACTCAGGGTGATGATTCAGAAGGAATTCAAGGACGGCGTAGAGGACGAAAGCAAACGGCAGATCGTCTCCGGGGCAAAAATCAGAGTTCTCTCCCAGTCACCCTTTAAAATCCAGTTGTTGTCGCAGGACAAGCGCAAAGAATTGGCGCCCAATCCAAAATACGATCCCAAAATCACCGATCCCAAAGATCCCAGAAGCAAAAAAGACATCGCAGTGGAAGTGGATGTGTTTGAGCCTGCGTACCTGCCCGGCAGTAATCTGCCCCTTCACGGGGGCGGTGATACCAATCTGCCCACCATCGAATACGAGGGCGGCTCGTGGGCAAATGGAGAATTCAATGGCGGAAAGATCAAGAAGGTCGAGACAGCGGAATTTAGCGCTGAGTATGTGGTCGAGAACGACTCAAATGGTGTGCCTGCGGAGATGATCTCTTTGATCTTCAAAAAAGATATGACCATCTATCGAAATGGGATCAGGGAAGAAACCATCAAGGCTCTGGCCACAAGGAAGTTCCCGCGCTACGGCGATTCCGTCCCGCGGCAGTTCTATCCTTCGGGGAAGGAAAAGGAAGGCGAGCCGCTCTATACCTATTGGACGGAGCCTTCGTTCGACTGTGCAGGAGGAAAACAAGTGCCTTTCACCACGGATGATGGAAGAAAGATTATGGTAGATGAACGGGTAAAAATGGTTGCGTTTGGGAAAGAACAACCGATTGCAGTTTATAAAGACATCTACGAGCGGATCCCCATCAAGGCCGGATACGACTGGAAGCCCCTCCAAAGGGTGTATCTAAACAACGACGTGGATGGCAGTCTCTTAAAAGACGAAGATATCGATACTGAAACCGGCAGGGTAAAGGTCGTCAAGGATGAAGCCACCGGCAAGATGAAGCCCGTCTCGTCGGCGCAAGCTTTTGTCTATCTCAAGGGCGCCAAATTCAACTTCGATGAAAACGGCGAGATCGATCCCGCCGCCCCCACAGAGGGGCACGTGCTGTTCTTTGGCCGCGCCGATGAAGACGGCAATCGCGTCATCAGCGATTTGACGGCCCAAGCGGGCGTGCCCATCAAGTATGCGGCCTATGACTATGATTTTGCAAAGAAGTTCGACAAGGATTACATGACCAAGGAGTTCATAACGGGAAAATCGGCTGCTTCTGCGCCAACACCGCCACCGGATACGATGGGTGTTGCGGGTCCTGAAGGTCCGACAGGCCCCGAGGGGCCCCTCACTGGAACGTCGCCCGAACCATTATTCCACGAATTTCCAGACGTCCATGAAAAGGGAGAGACCACCGGAACATTGGCCAAAGAGGATTTTCTGCTGACGAAGAAATTCACGGAGGACTCACCGGCCGCCGCTGCCGGCACCGATGCCTCCAGACCGCACAAAAAAGGAGACAAAATTCCGCTAACGTGGACCATTTATGGTGAGCCTAACCAAGTGGTGTACCAGGCCGATGGAAAAACCCCTAAATATCAGATGGAAGAATACGCACGTATTCCCGGTCAGAACGTCCTGGTTCCCAACCTGAAGGCGGAAGTGGACGCCCCCGCAGAATACGATGCCAAAGGCGAACTCTACAACAGTCCCATTTATAAGATTACAAGAGTCGGATTCAGTCTGGTGGATTTCATGGACGATGAATATGGCCAACTGAAGACCGACACGGTTGAAGTGAAGGTGGCGGTCACGGATTCCGCGGGGAAAGTGACAATACGGGACGCACAGGATTCAGACTACGAACCGGTCAAAGTGCTTAAGGATAGTGTCCAGTGGCTAAAGGATGTCAAAAGCACCGCATACAATCTTGACAATAAAGTAGTGGAGATGGATTCCGCCACAAGGAATTACATCATCCGAGAAATGGTGCCGGAATCAGACCAGGAGACAGGTGAATCAGGGACGCTCAAGCTTAAAGAAGGATTGCAGACTTTCAAGGAATTTCAATCAACGCTTGTCCTTAGCCCCACTTTGGTTGCAATCATTGACGGCTCGGGCAATGGTGTTATTCGTCCCGTGAAAGACGAAGATTACGATCCGGAGAAGGAGACAAAGAAGCTGAAGGATGGGCTGAAACTCATTGTTACGGACGCCCGCTGGACAACTGTCAATACGATCGACTACTACAAGGAGGATGGGACAGACCCCATAACGGGTGTGCCCCATCGGAAGGGCGACTTGATTGAGGAAAAAGAGAAAGAGCACCACATCGGCAGCGAGGCGTTGCGAGCTTTGTCGAATGAGTACTGCCTTGATCTCATAGATGATGATTTCAAGCCGCCGGAAGAGCCCGATGACGATTGGGTCAAAAAGGCCTGGGCCATCAACATCAAGTCCCTCCAGCAAAAGATGAAAGACTTCGGCTTCTGGGATCTCCCCGTGGACGGCGTCGTCACCGACGCGTTCAAGGAGCGCATCGGGCTGTTCCAGAACTACGAGAACAGTATTGCACCGAGACTTTATTCGCCGCTTCAGAACGACCTGGAAGAAGGACTCAAGGCGTTTTTGAATAATCTCAAGGCGGAAAAAGAAGTGGTGAATGAAAACTGGGAGGGCAAGGAAAAGAATCCCTACTCCGGCCAGAAAAACGACTGGGAGATGAAAAAAATAAACTACGCGCAGACAATAATCCAGAAAAAGCAAGGGCTTGCGAATGTGCTGCAGAGCGAAGATTCGGCCGATCTACAGGCCGTCTATGATTGGATCGATCAGCGGGATTATTTCACGGTGTGCCTGGGCAATCTGTGGAGCGATTTGACCAAGGGAGAGACACGGACGAAGCGGTACGGCGAATGGGTCAGTGCGTTGACGCAGGATATCAGTGCCATTGACTACAGAGTCAATTCAATGGAAGCGGAATTGAAACAAAACGGTGGGGATAATGCCCTGAGCTTTTTGGGCGCATATGCCGGGCGAAACAGACTGTTGAGAGGCGCAATTGCCTCCCTCAAAGAGACAAAGGAAAAACTGGTCAAGAAGAAGTCTGCTGTGGAAGCAATGGGCAGTGTGTTGGGCGACAAAGAAAGTGAAGGCGAATTTGATAAAGTGGCGGGTGTCCTCAAACAGTTTGGTTTGGATCCGGAGACCGCGAATAGGGAGAAAGAGAAAAGTCTGAACACGGCAATATCAACGGCGGACAGTGATTTGGTGAACTATCTTCAAATGAATATTAAAAATGACGGTAAAGAGATAACTGCAGAAGAAGCAAAGGCACTGGTTGAATCATGGATAAGCAGTAAAACCAATGCAAATCCATTGCCGCCGCTCGAGGGCAATCTAAGATGGGGGCTTCCAACCGACGGGAACTGGGCTGCGACAAGATACATAGATCTTATGTCTCTAAAAAATCAATTGGCGACTCTGAAAAAAGAGACCACGGCATCGTTGGGCACGATGGTCCGGTCTTATCTTATGACAGCGGAAGGCGAATATTACAAGGCGGAAAGAATCGCAAAGGAGCAGCTCAAACAGCTGGATGATTGGATAGCCGATGTGGGTAATTTGTTCAAGGATCTCGGTCCCTACGGACAGCACGGCCGTGTTTATTTGGAAAAGGGCGGCGTGGAGGGCATTCGCAATCTGCTCACCGTGCGCAATAAGCTGATCGGCAAGATCAAGGATTATGAGGCGGCGAATGCCAAGCGCAGCGGCTTGCCCGATCCATTCGCAAGCGATGAGGATTTCAAGAATACGGTGCTGGACACCGAAGCCGCCGCCGGCAAGGGAATGG
>CAZGMX010000013.1:26636-29264 GCA_964526865.1 uncultured Actinomycetota bacterium
AGTCCATATATTTGGTTTTTGCCAAGTTGTTTGCGGGAAAAGAGGTGGGCGAGGGCGAAAACAAGAAGTATCAGTTGGATAATCCAAATCAACCCGCCCTGAGAAGCCCCATCATTGCGCTCCTCAGTGCTCACAAAACAAGGGAGGATGTTAAGTTACTGCGTGAAAGGTACGAGCAGGTGACGGATGATTTTGGAAAGCTGATTCTTAAAACACTTACGGCACGGGAAAAAGATATCGATTTGTACATCCAAAAGGGCGAAGCGAAGAAGAAGGAAGTGGAAGATGCCGAAAAGAATCTGGGGGGCATGGGGAACAACATTCTAAATCAATTGTACAACGCCCATCAACGCGCAACAGAAATATATGGCACGGATGCGGGCATACCAAACTTTGCCGCCGATCAGAAAGCGCTTGATGAATGGCTTGAGAATAAAAGAATTCCCGACAAATGGCTGGACAAAAGAGTCCTGCAATTTTATGCAAACATTAATTTTGATTTTCAGACAATGCTTTCAACAAAAAGCATTGTGGATCAATTGAAAAAAGGCAGTGAATACGTCTTTGTCCGCAATCTGGCTGAATTTATAAAAATCAGAGACAAGAACAGGGAGTACAAGAATAGCGGACAGATACAAGTGGCCATTGAGAAAATCCGCAAGGGAGAACTCAAGGCGGACTATCTGGAGGATTTCCAGATAGAGGAAACGACAAGGCTGGACGCAAACGGCAACTACGTGAAGATCTCCGCCAAAGAATGGTTTGAAAACATGGCGATTACCTATGACCAGAATGACGTTGCGCATTCCCGCCGGGCCGATGGCCTTGGCAACCAAATCAAATACTACATTGCTCTCACGGAGCCTTCATTTGAGCAATTGGACAAACACATGGAGAGAGTGAAAGAAGAATTAGCTAATTTGTTAGCGGCGGGAAAAACTCGATACTCCACTGAATTCCTCAAGGTCATGCGGACCAAACTCTTGGGCAATACGGAATATTACAAAGACGACGCCGGAAAAGACATTATTCTCAAAGACGCGGATGGCAATCCGAGAAAACAGCCGTTTATTGAAATGCAGATGTTGGTAAATTCGGCAGAACAGGCGTTGAAAAAACTGGATGAGATCGCAAAAGAAGAGAATGTGAATCGATATATATCATCCCGTGAGGATACCAGCTGGTGGGGGGCCACGATCAAGGGGGAAACGCAATTTGTGAAAGATATGGCCAATACGTTTGTGGCTGTACTGGAAACGCCCAAATTCTGGTGGGATGCAAAATTGGATTGGCAGAAAAACGGCGCGTATTTGCCGCCGGATTTAACAGGGTTGAAGGACATGAGTCTCAGCGACCTATACGCTGATGTCACAGGGGATTATCAGCGCATTGAAGACGATTTGCTGCGCGCCACAAGCGGTGGTTGGGATCGCACAAAATACGCCGCGACGTCCGAGACCATCCTGCCGCAGGTTGCTTCCCTGCTGGCCGAGCGCAAGGCGCTGACGGCACGGGAAAATCTTGTCAATCCTTGGAATCCCATCGCCAAGGCGGTGGACGCGGTTATATCCCCGGCTCTCCGCGCGGGAATTGTTTCAACGCTTGAGAGAGGAATCACGCTGTTGGGGCAACTGACGGATGTGGCCGGCAAATGGCTCGGCGGCGCCGCGATGGGCGCGGCCATTGGATGCGCGTTTGGCGTGGGTGCCATAGCGGCCCTGGCTGCGGGACTGTTTTGGGTGGGGTGGTCTGCTTATACCACATATGTCTCATCTCGCGAAGGTTTCGAATATAATTTCTTCACCGAAATGACGGCATTTCTCTCCGATATTGGCTTATTGGGCGGCGCGCCGGGCGCGTCTCAGTATGCAAAAGCGGCGTCATGGTCCGACATTTGCAATACTGCTAGCGGGTTTTGGAACGATCTGGGAAGAACCACGGATATCTTGATGGCCAGCGTCGCGGCGGGTTGGAATAGCCTCATGGGCAATGAACAAAGGGCGAATTTTTACCGCGATATGGTTGATGATGCCGCGCAAAATCTCAGCACATCGTTTGTGACAGAACGGCGCCAACAGCAGATAGAAAACCGCATCATGACGGAACTCTACCAAAAACTGGAGCAGGGAAAAATGTCCTACAAGGAAGTTCAGGCCAGAAGGATGGGGGCGGAGAGAGAAATTGGCCGCCTGCGGGAAGTGCGCCAAAGCACCGTCACGATGTTGAAGGATTTTGCCATGCAAAGCGGTCATTTCCTCTTGAACGTGTTCACGTTTGGGATCGGCCTGGCAGGACTCTTTGGCGAGAAAGTGACTGCATTTTTTGCCGAGACCATGGCGCCCTGGGCGGCGAGAAAGATGGCGGAGCAAGAGGCGACTGTGGTATTTGCGAGAGAGGGATTAGCGCAATTGGGGTCTAAGGCAGTGGGACGCATAGGTGCGGGCACCATAGACTCTGTGGCGGGGCGATATTTACTGGAGATGCAAGTTTCGGCAATTGCGAAAAGCAATATGTATCGTTTGTATGCAACAGCCGCCAATAAGCTCACGCTATGGAGTGCGATGGACGCAGGGGTTGCGATCAGAGGTCGTGCCAACTGGGCACGTGACAAGTCGGTGGTGGGGTCCG
>CAZGMX010000014.1:0-3942 GCA_964526865.1 uncultured Actinomycetota bacterium
TTGCGGGCCTGCTCATCGTCCTGGAATTGTTGAAGAAATTTGAGCGCTTCGGCGCATCGGAACCGCTTTGGAAATATCTGGATCCAAAAAAGACCGCACAATGGCCGGCCGACAGCGCCCGGACGGAAATGGGCGCGCCGGGTTTTTTTGACGCGCTGGACAGCCTCCTGAAAAAAGTTCGCCAGGGGGAAATTTCGCCGGCAGAATGGCAGGATTTTGCCCGGCAGGCCTACGGGGAGGCGGTGGGCAGACCGTTGGAAACAGCGTTGTACCGGGATTTTCATGCGGTGCGATTTATGCCGCTGGGCGCTGCCGGGATGCCAGATGTTGCAAATCGTCAGATGGCGGCGGAACAGCTGACCGCGGCGGCGCTGTGAGTGGGATCAACCGTCATTGCGAGTCCGCCAACGCTTTAGTGGCGGGCGAAGCAATCTCGTTGGAGAAGGAAAGAAATGAACGGCATGCAACAGATGAAAATTTATAGACTCATGGTTGGCGCGATCGCCCTCATGGCGGTCTGCTGTCTGAGCCTGGCGCCTGCCTCCAAGGTCAGCAAATATTCAGCGCTATTGGAAGGAATCGACGCGGAAGAATCTTCTGATGTGGTCCAGTCCTTGGATTCGATCGAACGCGCGCGGGCGGAGGAGCAAAGCGGCAGGACGCAAGAGGCACAGGTTTTATATGGAGAAGCGGCGGATGCGCTGACGCAGGCGATGGAGAGCAACCGCCGGCGTTTTTTTGCGGCCGCTATTACCGGCCGGGTAGACGCGCTGTTGCCCAGACTGGATGGGCAGTATCAACAGATGGCAGGCCTTTTGGAGGAAATAAGGCCCAAATTGCCGGCAACCGTGTCCCTGCCTTCTCCCATGGAGGAGTTGCCTTGCGTCCGTTACTTGCGCTCGTTTGCCCAGGAGGAAGAGCGGGTTGCACAACGGGACAGTCAAGCAGTCAACCCGGGACTCGGTCAATTGGCGAAAAATCTCCTGGAGTGGGAAACGGGCTGGGATGCGCGGTGGGGCAGTTACACGGAGCAGTTGAATTCACTGAACAGCATGGCCGAGTCCAGCGGGGCCAGCAAGTTTTGGATGGAGATTCGGAAAACGAACGCGCGTTTGGTCCGCTTGAAAAAAGAAACGGCGTTGATCGAAGCCCTGCTCCGGGACCAGGACATCGATTCCGTCGACGTCCTCCAACGAGCCCAACAGATTGATAGTTTGGATCTATTCCGCTCGATGCGGGCCCTGGAGGCAATCCATTCCCGTATTTTGGACATCCATACCCTGCACCGGCGCGGCTCTCTCAAGAAGGCAATTCGGGAACAGCAAGAAAAGGGCGGGAGGGCCGATCAAAATATATGTGAACACCTCAAAGAAGAAATCGAAGCGGCGGCTCCTGTCGTTGGGTATTTGAGAGGGCAATTCGGGGCGTTTGGCCAGGTGCTGGACAACGTGGTGAAGGCGCGGGAAAAAATTGCGCAGCGCACGCCCCTCCGGGAGATGTCGGATGATATGCACAATCTTCGGGGTGAATTGGAACAGAACCGGCAGTCCCTTCAAGAGCGTCTCGCGGCATTGAATGCCGAATTGAATGGCGCCAATCCCGATGCCGCACGGCTTGTTCCCCTGTGCACAGCGGCTGCCGCAGCCAGGGAAGAATTTCAAGGCACGATCCAGCGACTGGATGAATTGTGCAAGAAACAGCCGGCTGTTGCCGAGGTGGGGGAACTCTCGGAGAGCAACGTGAGGATTTTTATCAACGTCATGAAGACGGCCAGATTCATGTCAAGAAGCCCGGATCAGCTTCGGGGACGGGAACAAGAGGGGGAAACGGCAATAAAGGCCGCGGCCGTTCGGAGGAAGCTGGACGAACTTCGAACCCACAGACAACAGATAGCCGGTCTAGAGGGACGATGGAACAGAATCGTGCAGGGCGCTATCGCCGGCCTGCTGGAGGGAACAGAATATGAGGCGATGTGGAGAAAGGGGATTCAACAACCAGAGGGCAAAATTTCAGGCGCCAAAGGCTGTGTGGACGGTTATCAATTGATTTTGCGGGAGGCGAGACAGTTTTTAGAACGGTTTCCACGGTTGGTGAAAAATGTGGAAGGAATCCATGACACCTACGGCCATGTCCTGCAAAATCTGCAAGAGGCCGGGCAGTCTCTGGACGCGGCGGCAGGGCAGATCGCGGAATTGCAGGCGATCTCCGGGATGAAAAACCGCCTGCAAGACCTGGCAGACCGGCAGAAATCGGCATGTGCCCGGTTGGAGGAGATCCGCCGAAAACTCCCCGGCCAGGTGGATGAATCGCTCAAGGCGGCCCTGGAAGCCTCCCCCGTCACCCTGCCGTGGAGGGATTGCAATGCAACGGTTGAGGCGGCCGCGCAATCCTTGGCCGGCGATACGGCACTCATCATGGACAAGTGGCGCACCGCAAACCCGCGGATGGAAGATATCAAAACCCGTCTTTCGGCGCTGAAAGATACTTTAAAAGACACACGGCGTCGGTTGAAAGATGGTGTGATTGCCCAAAGGGCCTTGAAAGAAGAGAAATTGTCCGGTGAGGATCCGCGGCTGAACTCCACAGATTTGAGAGACAGGCTGAACGATTTGGAGGCGAGGCTGCCGTCGATTTTGCTGGATGGGCAGAAAACTTTGGATTCGAACTGGACCCAAGAACTGGATGGCATTGCTGCCACGGCTCAAGCCAGGGAGCAGTTCCGTCAGGATATCCTTGCCCGCTATTTGGTGATGGAGCCGGTCTTGAGAGAACAGGAGGGCCTGGGTACGCGGATTGCGTCCGCCGGAAAAGCGGCGCAGGAGCTGGAAGAAACTCAAGAGCAGTTGATGAGGGATACGACGACATTGTCGGGCCAGGCAAGTTTGACCACGGGAGCAGACGTGCTGGGCGGTGAACTGGCCCAGGCCCGGGACGTATTTTGCAGGCTCGTACGGGAAGCCATTGCTCAATTCGACGCGTGGCAGAATTCATTGTGGGCGGATGTGCGAGGGGGCAGGGTGAATCCGGCGATGATAGATGGACAGGCAAAAGATCACGCGGCGCGGATGGAGCGTCTATGTGAAGAAGGGCGAGGGCTATTAGCGCGGGTCGAGGCTCACTCCCAAAGTCAATTGGCGCACGGCCCAGCGCCGGGAGCGGTTCCGGAATCAGCGGCCGCAGAGGCGGTTTTGCCCGGTGCGATGCGCGAAAAACTGGTGCCGAAACTAACCCCGATGTATGAGGCAATGGTATCGGTTCTTGGCCAGGCGAATGTGGAAAAAGAATTTTTTAGCGGGGAAAACAGAGACAAAAACCGGGCGGATTTGATTTTCCGGCTGAAAGGCATGGATGGAAAGGCGCTGGATATGACGCCCGCCCAGACGGACAAATTGGCGGATGTGGTGAACCGGATTTGGACGAACCAATTTTCTTTAAGGGAATTGCGGGAGAACAAGGGTTTGCGAAAGAGTCTGCGGGCGCTGATGCAGGACGAGCTGGGCTTCTTGCCGGAAGACATGGCATCGCCGTCCCTGCCGTCGCCGACGGTTGCGTCCTTCCTCTTTGCCCTCCACCGCCTTGTTTCCTTTCCCCTGTTTGTGCAATGCTCTTTGGAGGGAAGAGTCTGTTATGACGAGGCGTTTGCCAAAAAAAATTTAGCAGAGACACTGACGGATATGCGAGCCCATTTCCGGCGTATCCGGGGGCCCGGCGCAGTCGAACCCAAACTGCTGATCCTGCGGACATATTATCCCGTGCACCCCGGAGAGCTTCAACGGTATGCCGCGGCTGTATCCGCATCGAATTCTCAAGGGCCTTTTCAGCTGCACAACGCCAGCTTCCGTGTTGTGGAAAGGATCTTGGACCACGAAGCGGTTTCCTTTTCACAGGAAGAGTATGACAAGATGAAAAGAGAGCCGAACTCAGGGATCGGATTTTTTGAAC
>CAZGMX010000014.1:3952-11426 GCA_964526865.1 uncultured Actinomycetota bacterium
AACAGGCGGTTGGATTGTTAAAAAAAGAAGTCGCCCAGTGGCAGGACAGCCTCTTGCAGGGAAAACCGGCCGCGGGAGAACAGGAAGATTTTGACCGCTACGCGCTGGCCGCGCTGGTCGATCCGGCCAACGGCCTGAAATGCCGTGTTGAGACTATGTGGTTTAGCGCCAGCCCTCTTGAACTTTACAATTCCTGGCTTTCTTATTATCTGGTGTTTCATGCGGACGATGAATTTGGCAAGGGCAACGTGACTTCCGCCGTGCAGTATTTTAGACAAGCGGCGCACAATCTTGCAGAAGACAATCGCCGGCCTCTTATAGAAATTGAGAGAGAGCGCCTCCACCGCGCGCGAATCGAAGATCCCGAGACGATCGTGATCGTTTTGGAGGAGGGCAGGGCCATGCGGACGATGGAAGAGATGATCCTCCGTAAAAAAACCATCGACGAACAGGCCTTGCGGGAATACCCCCTGGACGATGAACTCGTAATCAGGGAATTGGCGCATATGGCTGTTCCCGGCGGGGATTTAGCGTATGCCCGGGCATTGGTTGCGATGATGCTCAACCGGCGGACGATGAATATGAAAGATGTTTCCTGGGAGGAGGCTCAAGTCCTGCCGCGGCGGATTGCCGAGCAGTTGAGCATGGCAGAGATCGAGGAAATTGGACGCATGTATGCCGCAAGACACCAGGACAAGAAAGAACAGCCGATGATGGTGTGGCTGATGCAAAAGAGACCCTCCATATTATCCGAAGAGATGCGGCACAGACTCCTGCCATCGGCTGGTTTCTATCATGCCTATGTGTGCCGTGACGCGTTCCGTCGTATTCTTGCCAAGATATATGAGGATTACGGAAAAGACAATGAAACACTGGCGGTTGCGCTGGTCAGCACGCTGGTTGCGGATCTTGCGGGCGAATTGAATGCGGCGGACAAGGAGGAGTTTCTGGATCTGATCGATGAATTATGGAAAGACGAGAGGACGCGCGGGGACCTGAATGCAGCGGAAGAATGTCTGAAGGCGTTTGATCCCTCCAGGACATACAGCCGGCGCGAACGCGCCGAAATAGCGGTGGCCAAGGCAAAGGCCGGCTTGGCCGGTTTTGCCTATGAAGAAGCCTTTTCCAGGATGCAACAGGCTTTTGATGTCTCCAAATGCTCCGAAGACGAACGGGCAGATGGATTAAAGATGCTTGATTTTTTGATTTGTCAGCGCATCGCTCCGTATTTGAGCCGGCAAGAATTTGAATCCATGAGAGAAGCAACCGGGGACCTTGAGGGAAAGGATAGATACCGTGTTCCAATGGAGCGGTATGAAGAGTTCAAAAATTGGACGATGGAGAATCTCATCGGAGACTGCTTGAAGCAGTTGGGTTTTTCCGATGTCAAAGGTGCTGAAGCGTTTGCCTCCATCGTTCTTGGTGCGAGCACAGCCTGGTCGGATTTTGAACGGATGGACGAAATCCAAAAATGGGGGATTTTGAAACGGTTCCGCGCCCTGGGTGAAGTGACGACGCAAAGGGTGTTGGACATCTGGGCCCAAATCGAGGCGGAGACGGATACCGGAATTTTATCCAAAGACAGGGTGCCCTGGGAGGAATTGGTTCGTGAACCTGTGTCGGCGGCCAGGATGTCGGATGACTTGAATCGTCAAGACTCTTCCGGCCAAGCGGCCGGCGCGGCACTCTAACCGAACTTTCGCTAAAACTGCACCGCCGCCGCTTCGTATCCCACGTGCATCATACAATTTTTACAGCGGGAATCCCGCCCCGTGCCGTATCGTTCCCAAGGCGTCTCGTTCATGAGTTCCTCAAACGTCGCGAAGTGCGTATCGGTGATGAGATAACAAGGGCTTTTCCATCCTTTGACATTGCGGGTGGGGTTTCCCCACGGGGCGCAGGGAAAATCCCGCAGGCCTTTCAAGAATTTCGCGTAGAGGGGAGACATCAACAATTTGTATTTCCTGCGCAGGCTGTCCAAATGTCGGAACTTTTCGTATGTCTCCCGCCGCGTCAAGACAATTTCCTTGTCGATGTTCTCATAGCCAAATCCGGGGCTGATGATCATTCCGTCCACGCCCAGGCGTGTCAAAAGGTCAAAGAGACGGTCGATTTCCTTCATGTCGGAGTTCTTATAGATGGTTGTGTTGGTTACCACGCGAAAACCGGCTTGTTTGGCCTTTTTGATTCCTGTGATGGCCGCATCAAAGACGCGGGAGTTGTTTCGCCACCGGTTGTGGTTTTCCCGCAGGGCATCCAAGGAAACGTTGATGTTAAGATAAAGACTGGGCTTCAACCGGAGAAGGATTCCTTCCAGGGCCAAGCCATTGGTACACAGATAGATGTGTTTCTTGCGCAAAATGAGTTCTTCGACCAAAGGGATGATGGAAGGATAGATAGTGGGTTCTCCACCGGCGATGGAGACAATCGGTGTTCCTGCCTCTTCCACTGCGGCCAGACAGTCTGCCAGGGACAACTTCTCGTGGATAAAACTCTGATATTCCCGGATGCGGCCGCATCCGTCACACGCGAGATTGCAGGCATAGAGCGGCTCCAGCATCAACACCAGGGGAAACCGCTTGATTTTGTGCCACCGTTTGCCCAGAACGTAGCGCGCCAGATCGAATATGAGTTTGGGATGAAATCGCATGGGGTTCCAGCAAAAGCATGGTAAACGGGATCCTCCCGGCGCTCAATAGTTTTTTTGAAATTGGGAATTGTTCTGGTGGTTGCAAAAGGGTACAATAAACCCCCTTACGTTACTATACTATGAAAAAGTTATTGGGATTTGCAATGGTTGGATTGGTTTCTTTCCTCCTGACAAGCTGTGCCAGCGTTGGCCCTGCATCTCAAGGCGAATCTCCTAGCGCGGAACTCAAAAAGGATACTGCCAAATACGAGCGGGGGGCCAAGGAATTGCTGGCCGGAATCATCCAGGCATGGGCGTGCAACAATCCAAAAGACCTGGTGCGGCTGGATCCTATGCGTGTTATCCCGCTTCGCTCTGCGGATGAAATCACAAACTCCATCAATTTGAAAGAAGAGGCGGTGTGGGTGGACACGGATAGCGTTACGTTGAGGATCAGTTGGCAGAAGGAGTCCGAACCTAGAACGGGTTTTTTTGCCGTTCGGCACATGGCAAATTTTATTTTTAAACCCTTGGAACCGATGACATTGTCTGCGATTGAAGGAGAAAACCCTTTCACGTCCAATCGCTGAATACTTCGTTGTTTATCCGTATCCAGGTTCCCAGTGAAACGATAGGAGTTATCTCGAATCATGGAAGATACCGCCATTCTTGACCGCGAGGTACAAACGCTGCGGCGATCTAAAATGCGGGTCGCTGCCGTTGAGAACGCATTAGAATCGCTGAAACAATATTTGTTGGGACAGCAGGCCCCCGAAGGATACTGGTGCTCGGAGTTGGGCTGTGATGTAACGACAACGGCAGACTACATTCTCCTGCAGCATTTTCTCAACCGGAATGTCCAGTCCGCGGGGAAGACAGCGGCGCAGGGCCGGGTCCAAAAGGCGGCCCGCCGGATATTAAACCAGCAAAACGCCGATGGCAGTTGGTCTATCTATCATGGCGGTCCCGGCGAGATCAGCGCCACGGTCAAGGCGTATTTTGCCCTGAAGCTCGCGGGCGTCGGCCGCGACAACGAACGGATGCGGTCGTCCGCCGCGTTCATCCATTCCCATGGCGGTGTTGGCAGTGTTAACAGCTTTTTAAAATTCTACCTGGCCCTCTTTGGCCAGTGGCCTTGGGCGCGCGTGCCTGCCATGCCGCCCGAACTCTTCCTTTTGCCCAAATCCTTACCGTTCAACATCTACGCCATGAGCAGTTGGTCGCGGGCCATCGTGGTTCCCATGTTTATCTTGTTTGCGCTCAAACCAAAAATCTCTGTTCCCGTCTCTATGGGGATTTCCGAATTGACGTTTCTACCTCGCCGGCGTCTTTCTCCGGGCTCCTTAAAGAATGACGCGTGGAGCAAGTTTTTTTACCGCATGGATTACCTGCTCAAGGGGGTGGAGAAAAATCCTCTTATGCCCTGGCGCGAGGGGGCGTTGGTTCGCTGCCGGGAGTGGATTGTCGAGCGGATTCCCAAGGGCCAGGGGTTGGGTTCCATCTGGCCGGCCATGATCAACGCCCAGATGGCCTTGTCCTGCCTGGAGTTTGAGAACAAAGAAGAGATCATAAAAATTTCCATGGAGGAAATAGAGGACCTCATCATCGAAGACGGTGAAACTCTCCGGGTCCAGCCCTGCTTCTCCTCCGTGTGGGATACGGCGATTGCGGTGTTGGCCCTGCATGCCGCCGGTGTGCAGGGCGATGACCCGCGGATGAAACAGGCGGGTGAGTGGCTCTTGAGCAAAGAGGTGCGCCTGGAGGGGG
The DNA here is from genome assembly GCA_964526865.1 of uncultured Actinomycetota bacterium. Taxonomy (GTDB): domain Bacteria; phylum Auribacterota; class Ancaeobacteria; order Ancaeobacterales; family CAZGMX01; genus CAZGMX01. The sequence goes on from CAZGMX010000014.1 coordinate 8,349, forward strand.
ACTGGAAGGAAGCCAATCCCCAGGGCTGTGCGGGCGGGTGGTATTTCCAGTTTGCCAACGAATATTATCCGGATACGGACGACACGGCCATGGTCCTGCTGGCGCTGGACAAAATCGACTTGGGGTCGAAGAAAGAGCCCGCGGTGAAAAGGGCGCTGCAGTGGCTTCGCACCATGCAGGGCGACGACGGCGGCTGGGGGGCATTTGATAAGAACAACAACCGCGTGTTTCTGACGCGGGTGCCTTTTGCGGACCACAACGCCATGATCGACCCTTCCACGAGCGACGTGACGGGGCGCATTCTGGAGGCCTTTGGGACACTGGGTGGATTCTTCCCGGACGCAGCAGGGCGGGCCTTTGCTTTTTTGCGCGCGAACCAGGAATCTGACGGGACCTGGTTTGGACGGTGGGGCGTCAACTACATCTATGGGACATGGGCGGTTTCAAATGCCGTTCGTTCCTGGGCCGGCCGGTGGACGGGAGTTGATTTGAAACCGGCGCTGGATTGGCTGCGATCGCACCAGAATCCGGACGGCGGTTGGGGGGAATCCTGCGCCAGTTATGATGATCCCAAACGCAAAGGCCGGGGACCGAGTACGGCGTCCCAGACGGCGTGGGCCCTCCTCACATTTTTTAATGCCGGCGTGTATCAGGATTCTGTAGTGGAGAATGGGATTGCGTATCTTGTAAAAAAAATCAAACCTTCCGGTGCTGTTGAGGAGCCGGAATTCACGGGCACTGGTTTTCCGTGCGTCTACTACCTCAACTATCATTCCTATCGGATAAATTTTCCCCTCATTGCCTTGGGGCGCTATCGGGACTATTTCGAGAATCATCCATCGATCTGATATGGCGTCGATCACCCGCTTGTTACTTCAACACAGTCTTTTCGCCTGCCTGCTTCTGGTCCTCTGTGTGTCCGCCAGTTCCTGTGCCAGCGTGCGCAAGACCGCCACGGAGGAATACTACAAAAGCCGCCCTTTTGTGGAAAGGATCTATGCCGCCCCCGAACAATACATCCGCCTTAAATGCGGCAATGTCTGCTACGTCGAAAAGGGGACGGGACCGACACTGTTGATTCTGCCGGGCTTGAGTCTGGGGGCACACAACTGGCGGTTCAATCTGGCACGGTATTGGGAAAAGTTCCACGTCGTGTTGCTGGATCTGCCCGGATACGGGAAATCCGATGCGCCGGACGCGGAATATTCCATCAATTTTTTTAAGGAAGCAGTTTTGGAATTCATGGAAAAAAAGGGAATCCGCCGCGCGGCGATTCTCGGGCATTCTTTGGGCGGGCAGGTGGGCATCGTTTTGGCCGCGGAGCATCCCGAAAAAGTGGACACCCTGATCCTCGAAACGGCCACGGGGGTGCGGCCCCGCTACGGATTCGTTGAAGATTTCCTGATCGAGACATTCATTACCGCAAAGCGCTTTGCGTTTCTGCCGGAGGACAAATTGAGAGAGTACACCGAACTGAATTTCTTTGCCCCGTGTCCGGCGCAGGAGGAATTGATCGCCTACCAATTGTCGTTCCGGGCCCACTTCCGGGGTCAGCCCATCTTTGATGCCCGCAACGAGTCTTTTGTCCGGGGGGCGCGTCACATCATCATGACCGACGTAAGGAACGATGTGCCAAAAATCCACGTCCCCACGCTGATCATGTGGGGACGCAACGACCGGCTAGACGGCGTCAAAAACGCCTACTGGCTCTATCTCACTATTCCCCAGGCCCAGTTGTATATCTTAGAGCAGTGCGGCCACCAGCCGCATTTGGAAAAACCCCTGCTCTACGATTACGCCATCCTGAAATATCTGGAGCAATTTTATGCTGGCAGATCCTCTGCGGTTGAGCCGGCTGGGAAAGAGGCCGCTGGCAAAATCGGTGAAGCAGCCAGTCAAGCTGGTGAGGCGGCTGGTACGGGAGGCGCCAGGCCATGAGCGACCGGGTTTGTGTGACAGGCGCCAGCGGCTTTATCGGAGCGGCCATCGTCCGCGCATTGCTTGGGCAACACTACGAGGTGAACGTTCTTGTGCGGCCCTCCAGCCCCATGATGAATCTCGAGGGATTGGACGTGCGCGTGTATCACGGAGACTTGCTGGAACCCCTGACCCTGCGAAAGGCCCTGGCAAATTGCCGCTATCTCATCCATGCGGCGGCTCACTACAAATTGTACAACCGGCCGGCGGATCTGCCCTACCGGATCAATGTGGAGGGAACGCGCAATCTTTTGACCGAGGCACGACTGGCGGGAATCCAGCGGGTGGTCTATACGTCCTCGGTGAGTACCATGGGAATCTGTCCCGTGCGGGGCATTGGAGACGAAACGACGCCGCTGGACCCCCGATACGTTGTTGGTTCCTACAAACGATCCAAGGTCCTGGCGGAAGAGGAGGCCCTGCGGTGGGCAGCCTTTGGGCTGGATGTCGTGATCGTCAATCCCGCCGCGCCCGTTGGCACGGGAGACATCAAACCGACGCCCACGGGCAGGATGATTTTGGAATACCTCAGAGGAAAGATGTTCGGCTATTTGGACACGGGTCTGAACGTGATCGACGTGGAGGATGTTGCAATGGGCCACGTGCTTGCCCTGCGCAAGGGAGTCACGGGCCGGCGCTACATTCTGGGAAACCGGAACATGACTCTGCGGGAAATATTTCAAATGCTGGAGACCCTCTGCGGCATTCCTGCGCCCCGTTGGAAAGTTCCCTATGCGTTGGCGATGGCGGCGGGATGGGTGAGCCAGGCCGCCGCCCGGTGGACCGGAAAGGATCCGGTTGCCACGGTGGACGCGGTGCGCATGGCCAAAAAGAAAATGTTTTTTGATTCCAGCCGCGCAATCCAGGAGCTGGGCCTGCCCCAGAGCCCTGTTTTGGGCGCCTTTGAAAAGGCCGTGCGATGGTTTTACTCCCACGGATACGCCCGGCCGACACCTTTTTATACGAAACGAAAGCCCGCCGGCCGGGAGGCATGCCCCATGGCAGTGCCTGCCGGAGCAGCGCGCAAACACAGGAGGGTCTCATGAAACAGCGTTTGTACGATGACATGAAATCGGCGATGAAGGCGTCCCAGAAGACGGC
>CAZGMX010000014.1:11436-12191 GCA_964526865.1 uncultured Actinomycetota bacterium
TGCCTGCGCATGGTGATTTCGGAAATAAGAAAAGAGGAAATCGACGCCAAAAAGGAACTTGGTGCGGACGATGTCGTACGGATTCTAAAAAAGGCGATCAAATCGCGGGAGGATTCGATCGGCATGTTTGAAAAAGGGGGACGCCTAGATCTGGCCGAAAAAGAAAAGGAAGAGGTGCGCATCCTCAGGGCCTATCTTCCCCAGCAATTGACCGCCGAACAGGTTGTGCAAATTGTGACGGAGAAAATCGCCGAGGTCGGGGCCACGTCCAAGGCGCAAACGGGGCTTGTCATGAAAGCAGTGATGGCCCAGTACGGCAGCCAGGTGGACGGGAAAATGGTTCAGCAGATCGTTGCGTCCAAACTCAGTTGAAGGGGCCGGCCATGGGAAATTTTCCATCTGGCACGCGCGGATTCCTACTGGCGGGGATGATGGCGGCGGTCCTGGCAACAGGGGCCGTCGCAGAACCCGTCGGTGGAACGGCGGACAAAATCACGATTTCCCTGGATAGCCCCGAGCGGGATGGGTACGCCAATGACAGTGCCTACAACTGTACCGACCCGGTCCTGTTGTGCGGGGAACAGGGATTTGTTTCTGTTTTCGAATTTCCCATCCGCAAAGACCAGCCCGTGAAAAAGGCGAAGTTGATTCTCGACGTCGTCAAAATCAAGAAGCCCGGGCGCGTGGTGTTGTACCACCTGCTGAATTTTAACAATGGTTTTGCCGAGGCGCAGGATTTTTACGCGTCCGCCAGG
>CAZGMX010000014.1:12201-22659 GCA_964526865.1 uncultured Actinomycetota bacterium
TGAGAAGCCCGGAGAGCTCGCTTTTGATGTGACGGCGGCAGTGAAAGGGGACGCGCGTGGGCCGGGAGGATTCACCAGCTACCGACTGGCGGGTCTGGACGCAGACATTGTTCTATACGCCGCGGAAAGCGGCAAAAACAAATCGCGGATAGAAATAGAATAAGGATTTGTTAGAAACAGGGGGACATGACCCAAATTGGTTTTTTAATTTGGGATCGTGTCCCCCTGTTTCTTGCACGATTTAAGCGCCGTGGAAATGGTCTCCAGCATGGGCTTGTGCAATTGTCCGTTGGAACTCACGATCTGGCGCATCGCAGGCACAAAGGCCTTTCCTTCGAAGTCCGTACAGAAGCCCCCCGCCTCCTTTACGGCCAGCTGGCCGGCGGCCGTGTCCCAGGGATGCAAATTCAATTCCCAGAAACCGTCGAACCGCCCCGCCGCGATGTAGCACAAATTCAGGGAGGCGCATCCGTCGCGCCGCACCCCCTGGGCGCTCAGAATAAAATTTTCGAACATCGCAAAATGCGGCCGGGATTCTTCCCTCACGGAATAGGGAAAGCCGGTGACCAGCAGAGATTTTTCAAGGTCTGCAATCCGCGAAACCCGCAGGCGCTTTCGCTTCCTGGTGTTGTCCCGCATCAACCAGGCACCCCGGTCTTCCGCGGCATAGAACAGCTCTCCAAAATACGGGGTATAGACGACGCCCAGCAGTATCCGTCCCTGAAATTCCAGGGCGATGGACACGCTGAAGAAGGGATATCCGTGCGCATAATTGGTGGTGCCGTCCAGTGGATCGATGATCCAGCGGAAGTCTTTGCCCGTCTGGGCGATATCTGTTTCTTCCGTCACATAATCGTGCTCGGGAAATTTCCGCCGCAAGATCTTTAATATCATCCGCTCACACGCCTTGTCGACATCGGTTACGATATTGATCGCGCCCTTGAAATATATTTTTTGTTCTCTGCCAAAATGACGGAGTTGGTGATTTCCGGCCTGCCCGGCGGCTTCCAAGGCCGTGCGCAGATAGGGGGCGACAAAGAAACGCCGTTTGTCGACGGAGGGACGTGCTATTTTACGACAGGCACACGCTGAATTCATGGCGCACTTGGATTTCATCATACCTTTTTTGCCACAGGAGGTAAAGTCCCGGTTGTCTGCCCGCGGTTGTCTGCTAGAGTTGACAGGAGAAAAGTTTGCCCGCATAGATATTACCCCCTCTCCTCCTGCAGGGGAAGAGGGCGGGGTGAGGGGGAATACCCGAAGCGTTTGACGAGGCCTCCCGAACGCGCTAACATATCCCTGTTTAGCATGCCAAAGGCAAAGGAGTTATGGTGAAAATTTTCGCATACTGTGGATTGCTGTCGTTTTTGCTCATTCCGTCTTGTCTGCCCGTTGTGAAAGAAGGGGCTTCTGAAAAAAGGCTGGCAACGATCGAAAAGTCCATCGGCAAGCTCCAGATGGAAAACAGGCAGGAGACCAAAAAGACCAGGCATCTCATCGCCAAATTGGCCATCCGCCAGGACCTGTTCAAGAAGGGACTGTGCCGAACGCAGACCAAACTGAAGAACGACCGGAAGGTCATCAACGAAATGGGCCAGTATGTGGATGAAGACGCCGCGCGAATCGAGGACACAACCTGCGCGATCAACAAGATCGTGAGCGCGATCGAACAAACACGCGCTTCGATGGCGCGCATGCAGAGGCATTTGATGCGGCTCTATCAGCGGCATCACGAGTTGGAGGCATTGTTGCCGGCCAAACCGGCCCAGCTCAAGCCCGCAGAAAATAAATCCAAGGCGGAACCGCCGGGCCCCCCCATGGATCCAAAAAAGAAGAAGAAAACTTTCGAGTCCGTGGTCTAACAGACTGCTAAGGGCCTGGGATTCGCAACAAGAGAGGGACCATCCATGCTTGATATCAAACGCATTCGCGAAAATTCCGCTTTGGTGGAGGAGGCCCTCCACAAAAAGAGTCCAAAAATCTCCCTGGGGTCTGTGCTGGAGCTGGACGCAAGACGGCGTGCCGTTCAAACCCAGGCCGATGTCTTGAAAAACAACCGCAATGCCCTGTCCAAAGAGATCGGGCAGTTGATGGCCCAGAAAAAAGATGCCGCCGAAAAAGTTGCGCAGAGCAAGGCCCTGGCCGAGCAAGCCAAGGCATTGGATGTCCAAGTCGCAGAAGTGGACGAACAATTGCGCCAGATTTTGTTGACGATTCCCAACACACCACACGAAAGTGTGCCCGTGGGTTCTGATCCCGCGGCAAATAAAAAAATAAAAGAGTGGGGGACGCCCAAAAATTTTGATTTCAAGCCGCAGCCCCACTGGGACATCGCGGAAAAGCTGGGCATCGTGGATTTGGGACGGGCGGCCAAGTTGTCCGGCAGCCATTTTGTGTTGTACCGCGGCTGGGGGGCGCGGCTGGAGCGGGCCCTCTTCACCTTCATGCTGGACCTGCACACGAAAAAACACGGGTATCTGGAGATGTTCACGCCATTTCTGGTGAACCGCGCGTGCATGACGGCCACGGGCCAACTTCCCAAGATGGAAGCGGACATGTACCGGCTGGAGCAGGACGACCTGTTTCTCATCCCGACCGCCGAGGTCCCCGTCACCAATATCCACCGCGAGGAAATCTTGGAGGAGGAACAGCTCCCGATTTATTACGCGGCCTACAGTCCCTGTTTTCGCAGGGAGGCTGGGTCCTATGGCAAGGACACCCGCGGCATGACCCGAGTGCACCAATTCGACAAGGTGGAACTCGTGAAATTCGTTCGGCCCGAGACATCCTACGATGAGTTGGAAAAACTTTTGCTCAACGCCGAAGCGGTTCTTCAGGCGCTGGAACTGCCCTACCGGGTGCTGATGCTCTGCTCGGGCGATTTGAGTTTTGCGGCCGCCAAGTGCTACGACATCGAGGCCTGGTCTCCCGGCCAAAATGCCTGGCTGGAGGTCTCCTCTTGCAGTAATTTCGAAGATTTTCAGGCGCGGCGCGGCTCCATCCGATTCCGTCGCAAGACCGAAGGCAAGAAAGTCGAATTTGTCCACACGCTCAACGGTTCCGGGGTGGCCCTGGCCCGGACATTCATCGCCATTCTGGAAAACTATCAAAATGCCGACGGGAGCATTACCATCCCCAAAGCTTTGCGGCCCTATTTAGACGGCCAGGAGAAGATCGCCGGAGTTCGGTAGTCATTGCGAGCCCGTCATTGTCTCAGTGGCGGGCGAAGTCCCGTACATACCGTTCGAGCGAGTTCGCCAAAGTATTGGTGGCGGACGAGTCGAGAACATCGGGATCGTTAAGGGAGCATTGCAGAGTGTCTATGGACCGATCGTTAAAAGCCAAAGAAAAGAGTATTACAGAGTGTCTATGGATTAATCGTTAAAAGCCAAAGAAAAGAGTATTACAGAGTGTCTATGGAGGAGGGATGGCAGAGCGGTTGAATGCGGCGGTCTTGAAATCGGGCTGAGCATATTTTCCTAACCTATTAAAATTACATCTATTATGTTCATGCCGCTGAAGTTACTGTTTTCTTGTCTTTTGTGGCTGATGTAGGTCAATTGCTCTGTTTTTACCTCGCTATGGACACTATTTGGTCACTGGCCAAGGTTTTTGTTGAATAAGCGTCACTCACTTCAGGCAGAACTTGTATAATTATAAGTTCTGTTTATACTGATTATGTGAAACTAATAAAAAGATAAGTTTTGGAGCAGTTATGGGAAACATTGGTTTCTACCGACAGCAGCCGACAGGATACAAGGCGTTTATTCCCGAGAAGTTTCCCAGTCCGAATCTCGTGGAGTGGGACAACGACCTCATTTGTCTTCTTTCTTTAGCGGATAGAGCCATTGGTAAGCTCAAGGCCATTGATCAACTTGTTCCGGACGTGGATTTTTTCAGTTTTATGTATGTCCGGAAAGAGGCTGCTCTTTCAAGCCAGATCGAAGGCACGCAGGCGACTTTGCTGGATTATGTAAAAGCGGAAGTGAAGCTTGCCGATGATCGCACCCCATCGGACGTGGATGAGATCAAAAATTACATCGACGCCATGAATTACGGTCTCTCCCGCCTTAAAACCTTGCCGTTGTCTTGGCGGCTTGTTAAAGAAATCCATCAGAAATTACTCAAAGATGTCAGGGGTGCGCATAAAGCACCGGGCGAATTTCGCCGAAGCCAGAACTGGATTGGTGGACCGACAATCGAAACCGCTATTTTTGTTCCCCCGCCTCCCCAAGAAATGCTTGAATCTGCTTCAGATCTGGAAAAGTTTTTTCACGATAGCGCAAAAGTACCCCCGCTTGTTAAGGCAGGTCTGATTCATGCGCAATTCGAAACCATTCATCCATTTTTGGATGGGAATGGAAGAACGGGACGTCTTCTGATCACTTTTTATTTATGCCAGGAACGGATATTGATGCGGCCGCTTCTGTATTTGTCGGAATATTTTAAAAAAAATAGACGCGACTACTATGACAAATTGAATAGTTACAGATTGTCCGGGGATGGCGTTAGGGACTGGCTGAAATATTTCTTGGAAGGAGTACGGACCGTTTCCGAGGAAGCTGTGGAGATTGCGCAAAACATCACCAAGCTGCATCATAATAACGTTCGGACTGTGTCCACTTTTGGTCGTAACGCCCAAACAGCGCTGACATTATTGAACAAGCTTTATAGCCAGCCAGTTGTGGATAGCGCTTCTGTTGGCAAGATTACTGGCGTCCATTCAAAAGCCAATGTTAGTGCCTTGATCGAAAAATTCGTCAAAGCAGGCATACTTCATGAAATAACCGGCAAAGCCCGTTACCGAAGATTTTTATACCGGGATTACATCCGCCGTTTTAGCGATGAAAGGATTTAAGGGTTTTGGTGCAAGCATTTATACGTGGTGCTGCTTGCACATTTAGTTATTAAAGCCATCTTTTTGAGATCTGTTGTTTTTTTGAATGGGTGAATGGGTCTTGGAAGTGCCACATTGTTGACAATGAGGAGGCTGTTTTACTTCTGGTGTGGATTAGAGAGATGTTCCGATGGAGGGAGCCTCAGGCAAGAGACGAGCAGCTCCCGTGTGGCAATCGGGATGAGCGGACGGTGCATAATCCTCTTGCATTGCATCGAGTATGGACTTGGCTCCGGCCTCATGGCCGCCGGGGGGAAGCTCATCTTCCATGTTCAATGCCACAGCCATGGCCTTGGATAATATCCTGTACATAGAATCGGGTCTTGCGCGGACTAGGACGCCGGTTTTACCGAAAGAGGCATCGAATGCTTCTGCCAGCGCGGTCTCTTCTTCGGGTATCGCCATCATCGGAAATCGTCTAACTAGTTTCATAACTTCCAATTCCGTTTCTATGACCTGCGGCATGGCACCGGGTGTGAAATCCGCATGAATGGCCGTGAAGCGGTTTGGAAATATGCCGGCTGATTCTATCAACTCTTCGGTTTGTGCCATGCTGTAGGGACTGATCAAATACACCTTGAAGAACACGGCTTCGCGTTGAAGTTCCCATAGCGCCTGATGGTCATACGATGCCGGAAATCCGTTGCGGTGCAGAAGGACACGCACGTCAACAAATACAGGGACACGTGTGATGGTCGTCTGCCACGTACCGCGGATGATCCTTAAAAGTCTTTTGAATGTTGCCAGCTTTGTTGGATCCCTATCACGCTGCTCCAAAATCCAATAACGCATTTTTCGGTGAATGTATCGAACAAAATCTTTACCCCGAAAGTTGGTCGGCCAACGCATATCACTCCCGAAAAGAGGAAGGTACGGAGAATCTAAAACCTTAGTAATTGGACCGGAGCCTCCAGATAATGGATCGTTGTAAATAAGAGAAGCGGCACCCAGGCCTGTGCTTTCCCTTAATTCCTCTACCAGATTTTGCAATGCTGTGTGCTTAAAAGCCCTCTTGTTCAAACTGCGATCCAATTCAGATATGTTTCTCGGGTCCGCTTCCGCATCCGGTTCATGGTCTGGATACAGGAGAAGTCCTCCCGGTCTAAAATAGACCTCACCAGAGTCTCCGGCAAAGATTTCCGCCATGGCACTGCCCAATTGTTCTAGTTTGTCTTCAAATGCCCGGCTTGTAAGCCATAGCTTGAATTTATCGCCGCGGCATGCCGCAAAATAGCCTTCAACGTCTTCAATAAAATCGGAGATCAAGAGGGCGGGATTGTCTTTCGCCCGTTCCAGCCGCTGCGCCTGCTGAACTGGTATAACCTCTCTTACAAGCTCAGGATTTACCCTCATGCCTTCTTGTGTCAATTTCCATGTATTTAATGATATGTCAGGAAATAATTCTTGGAGTACCGGGATAAGCCCGGCGATATCATCTAAAATACGACTAACCGGAGTTGGTTCTCCAACGTACTCTAAATACCAAGGTGTATCCGATTCGTCGGTGGTTTTGATTGCGTCTAATGTGTAGAGGACCGGCTCACCCGTTTGTGTAAAACGGATGTGGCGTAAGAACGTTTTGCCATCGAGGGGACTGTTCTGCCGATGAAGGTATTGAAAGGCAGCAAGGATCTTTCTCCACGCCGCGACTTGTTCCGGAAAGTTCTTTTTCCTAAGATATTTGTACAATGTGTAGTAGTCGTTTTTTTGTCCCGCATAACGGGGGTCCCCCAGATATGGCATGTCCAGTATGCAGGTGGATTTTCCTTCCGCCAGCATGTCCACTTTGACGATATAGGGGAAATCCATTTTCCGAAGATCGTGCGCCTCGCGTAGGGATGCCAATTTGAGCATACGAACGCCGCCGGACTTTATATCCTTAACGATTTTGATGTTTGCATCAGGTGCGTCACCGGAAGCTAAAGGGGAATGCAAGATTTCATACAGGCGGTTCTGCGCGCGAACCAGGCCAGAATGTATTTTTGTAAAATTATCCGGTGTTAATACCAGAGCATCTGATTCTGCTTCTTTGAGAGAGTCTTGCGCATGCGCGGCATCGTCAGCAAGTTTTTGAATGCTTTGTTCATCATGCCAGGGCGCGAGGGCTTCACTCTCAGGGCAAACCCAGACAATTTGCGCAAGGACAACAAGCATGAAGAATACTGCGGTCGTGAATTTTATGTTTTTTTGCAAAGGCATACCTCGCCTCATCATAGCCTCTACGAAGCTGTTGAAACATACCTGATAATGCGGTGGTTTTCAAGGTGTCCAGGCCATTTGGGTGCCTGTCTGAAAAAGAAGTGGTTTGCGACAGGAAGCCAAAAGGAGACGTGATATTTGGATAACGTGCACAGGCACTGTAGTGATTTTTTGTTCAAACAGCGATTGGCACAAAAGAATTTTCAAGATATGCTCCTTTATCGCATATCGCAACAAAGCACAATGCAACGCAAAAAAATTCCGAACACGTGAATGGACACTATTAGGTCACCGCCAAAAACCTTGCGAATATTGGTGGCGAATTAATTTGATATAAGTATTTGGCATAGATATCATTATGCTGTGGATTAATCGTTAAAAGCCAAAGAAAAGAGCATTACAGAGTGTCTATGGAGGAGGGATGGCAGAGCGGTTGAATGCGGCGGTCTTGAAATCTTGCCAGAAGATTCTTCATAACACGCTGATATCAGCGCTACTTGCTTCATGGTGCCGAAGTTGCACATCTCTTGTCGATTGCTACAAATGAATGCTGTTTGATGTGTTTTTGCTTCGCTATGGTCACTATTTGGTCACCGCGCAATCCCGAATAATCAATAAGCTCCCGGTGGATAGGGGGAGCTTATTGCCCCTCCCGTATGAAATGCTCCAGTCCTTGGGCGGACAGATTATTTCTCTCTTTTGCTTTTTATAACCAAAGTGATAACAATTGCGGCTACCACGATGGCAATAATCAAGACCGGTATATCTTCATCTATCTCTTGGGGTGTACGGCTGGATTTGCATAATAATTCTTTGACAAACAGGCAGAATAACGCGATTATATTGCAAATCGTTATCAATAAGGAGATGGGCAATGCCAAAGCGTATTGGAAATGGTCCCGTGTGGTTTCATGGCAGGTTAAGGGGTTGCGGATGCCGGATGACACTGCCTCGCGAGATGATCCTGGAGGTGGTTACCCGGGGGTAGGGGCACAAGAGCGCGGAGGATGTGTTTTCTGAAGTTCGCAAGCAGGCGCCGAGCATTGGGCTGACCACGGTATACAGGACACTAGAGCTCCTGGTAAAAATGAATTTGCTCGTGCGGCACGATTTTGGCGATGGCCGGGCACGGTATGAGGTCATCAGCGGATCCAAAAGCGAGGATCACCACCACCACCTGGTGTGCACGCGGTGCCGGCGTGTCACAGATTATAAGGATTTTATCGAGGAGGAGGTTAGTCTTTTGGAGAAGGTTGAGAAGGGGCTTTCAAAGAAGTTTAAATTTAAGATTGTCGATCACCTGATTCAGTTTTATGGGCTGTGCGAACGGTGCCAAAAGACAGTGTAGGGGTATATTTTTTTGCCTTGTAATGACAATCATTGTCAATAACAAAAAAACACGAAGGAGGGGATTATGCCGGGATTAAACGGAGCAGGACCTATGGGGGCAGGGCCTTTGACGGGTGGGGGGCGAGGAAGATGCGCGGGGCAGAACGCCGAGCGGCGGCAATTTGGACAGGGAGGCGGTTTGTGCGGCCGTATCGGAGGAAGAGGCTGGCGTCACAGATTTAATGCCACAGGATTGACCCGTTGGCAGAGGGGGCCTCAGGGCGGGCCTGCGATGGGGCCGGCAAAAGAAAACGCGCAAGATGAAAATCAGTTGCTCGGAAAGAGGAAGAATGGTTCGGGGAAATAAGCGGTGTGATGGAACTGTTGGCGATGGAAAACGGATCGAGTCGATGCTCAAGGAGGACAAAATGATCAAGGTCGGAATTACGCTGGATGATGACAAAGGGTCGGAGAGTCTTGTCTCGCCGCATTTTGGCCAGTGCCGGTATTTTTGTCTGGTTGATCTGGATAGTAACAGTATTAAGAATGTCAAGGTCGTGCCGAACACCGTCGTGCATGGCGGCGGCGGATGCCGGGCCGTGGACGCGCTGGTCTGCCATTGTGTGACACATGTCATTGCGGGTGGGATGGGAGGCGGCGCCCAGGAGAAATTTGCCCGGGCCGGAGTCGAGGTGTTCGGCTACTCTGGCAAGGCCAAAGATGCGCTTGGCGATTTAATAAAAAATCGTTTGGGCGGTTTGAATTCCTGCGGGGGACATGAAGGAGGGTGTCATTCGTAACGGCGTTTTTGCCTGGGGTCGTCGTGGCTTAACGGGGACTGCATGACGGGGCATGATTTATTTATTTTTGGGTGTTTGGGTGATGCGCGTGGAGGCATAGGGTGACAAATTTTGTCTGGGCATTGGCCGCAAGTGCCGTCGTGAGTCTTGTTTCTTTTGTGGGCGCGCTTGGTCTGCTTTTAAAGAAGAACAATATGTCCGGCATCTTGATTGTGCTGGTGGGGTTTGCGGCAGGGAGCCTCATTGGGTGCGCATTCATGCATCTTTTGCCGGAGGCCTTGATGGGATGTTCGGATCCCGTGGGTTTGTTTCTCTATGTACTGCTGGGTTTTGTTCTTTTTTTTGTGCTCGAGAAATATTTGTACTGGCGGCATTGCCACAAGGAACGGTGCGAGGTCCACACGTTTGCGACCATGAATCTTGTCGGAGATGGTTTGCATAACATTATGGATGGGATGATTATGGGTGCGATGTTTGCGGCCGATCTGCGGATGGGTTTCGTGGCTACGGCGGCGATCCTTATGCACGAAATACCCCAGGAGCTGGGGGATTTTGGAGTCCTATTGTATGCAGGCCTCAAAAGAGGCAGGGCGCTCCTGCTGAATTTCCTTTCCGCGCTCGGCGCAATTCTGGGAACGGTTGCCGGTTTTTACTTCGCCGAATCGTGCCGCGGTTTTTCCGCCTTTCTTGTGCCCGTGGCGGCGGGGGGATTTATTTACATCGGGGCGTGTGATCTTATCCCGGAATTGCACAGACAGCCGGATAAAAAGATGTCGGTGATGTCCATGCTGTCGTTTTTTTGCGGTCTTGCTTTCATGCTGTTGCTCAAGGCGGTGCATTGATGCGACAGCGGATGGATTTGGATGATTTTTGCCGCGACCTCGGGCGTTTTCGGGACCTGCACATATGTCGTTTTTATTCAGCATTTGTCGCTGTGTCTGAGGAAAAGGTCATCAAGGTGGGGTGGGTGAGCATGCACTCGTGTCCGCTGGCACGCGTTCTTTATCCGGAGTTACGCGGCAGCTCGGCGATAGATCGTTCAACCGTCAGGGAAAGAATCATCCTGGCGGTAGAGCGAAAGATCCGGACATACGGCTTGTTTACAAAGCGGCGGAAGATATATGACAGCACTGTTGCGGTTTCCTATGGGGCATCCGAAATGACAATGGCGGCCCTGCGAAAACATGCGGTCCAGGCCGCTGTGCTGGTATGCGATGGTGCCGGAAGCGTCGT
>CAZGMX010000014.1:22669-29184 GCA_964526865.1 uncultured Actinomycetota bacterium
AATGAACGGCCTGTTTAGGACAACACCCATAGAAAAAACAATGGCGTGTTTGGCGGATGCCGGATGCAACGTGGTTTTTTCGGATGCCAAAATTGACCAGGCGCGGGGGGTGGAAAGGGCCGCAAAGCTTGGGTACAAACGGGTGGTTGTGATGATGGCCGGAGGAGGGACGGACGCATTTGCGGATGTGCGCGAGATAGAACGGCAATATGCCATGGATGTTACTGTGCTCTCGCTGTGCAATACGGGTGTGTATCCGCAGCGCATTCAGGAGATTGCGGCATGCGCGGATGTTGTTTGGAGTTGTGGCTCTCCAGGTGTGCGAAGCATCATCGGAGCGAAAGCGATTATGCAGATTTCCAAGGCGATTCCTGTCTTTGTGCTTACGAAAAAGGGCCTACGGTTCGCCGCCTCCTATTTCGATGATGCGTGGTTTTATGAAAAAGTGTCCGATGGGCGGCAATATTTAGTGAGTGACGATTGCGGCGGCAAGACGGTGAGGGCTGGTAATATCAGGACGCGTTTGTGCGATGCCAGGTTGCCCGCTTTCAGCGAGAAAGCTCCGGTTTGTCAGGCGGGGTGTGCAGATGAGATATTTTCGGCATAACCGATCGCGCTTTTTGTGGTGCTTGCGCGTCCTTGCCGCCATTCTGGTTTTGGGCGGATGTCTTTTTGGTGAGTCTTCCGCGGTATATGCGACAGTGGAGTCGGATGCCGGCGGTGTTCGCGTTCCCCCTCCTGAGGGAAAAGCCTCTTGGCGTTATATCGTCATTCACCATTCCGCTACGACGGGCGGGAACGCGGGGATATTTGACAGATATCACCGGCAGGTAAAGCACATGGAAAACGGACTCGCCTACCATTTTGTTATCACAAACGGAAAAGGTGGCAAGGACGGTGCGATTCAAACGGGCAAACGGTGGAAGTCCCAGCTTGCGGGCGGGCACACGGCGAATGCCGCGATGAACCGTATTGGTATCGGCATATGCCTGGTGGGAAATTTTCAGAGACACAAGCCGACGGCCAAACAGATGACGTCTTTATGCGCGTTGGTCGGACAATTGCAGGCGAAATATGGTGTCCCTGACTGGCGCGTGATCACGCACAGGCAGGTGCATCAAAAGAAAGGAACTCAGTGTCCAGGGAAATGGTTTTCGGAAAAGCGATTTCTGAAGATGATAAAGGCACAGAGGAAAAACCATGCGCGCAGCGGTTGAAAATATCTTTGCGGGAGTGTGCTGCGCCTGTCCGGTCTGCGCGTTTCGTAGAAGATATCCTGCGCTGTCCATAAGCCGTGTCGTCGGCGCGCTGGAGAAATATTGCCCGTTTTGCAGGGCCTATGCACGCTGGCGCCGCCGGCGCTCGAAGGAGGTCTGGGCGAAACTTGAAGAACGGCGTCAGCTGTTTTTGCAATACGGATACGACCGGACGCATGCCATCCATTTTGTGATCTCTTGCGTGAAGGATATTGCGGAGCCTGTGTTGGATGTGGGGTCGGGCCGGGGACATCTGGCAATTGGCCTTGCGGCCCGGAGATGTCACGTGACCAGCATCGATATTGATCCGGAGATGCTTTCTTCATCCCGTCTTCACGCGGAGTATTGCGGAGTGGCCCGCCGGATACGCTTTCTTAAGAGAAAAGCCCACCGCAGCGGATTTGCGGCGGAGTCTTTCGGCAGTGTGTGGTGCATGCACGCGCTGCATCATTTTGGGGAGCCGTATTTGGCGATAGAAGAGATGATCAGAATCTTGAGGCCGGGGGGGGTGCTGGTCTTGAGCGATTTTAATGAAGAGGGATTCCGGATTGTGGAGCGTGTGCACGCACGGGACGGGGCGACGCATGCCCGCCGCGGCATCGACATGCCCGAGGCAATAGAATTTATTCAAGGGTTGCGCGATCAAAATCTTGCGATAGAAGTGCGGCACGACGTCCATCAACCGGTGCTTATTGTCCGCAAAGAAAAGCAATTGTCGCCGGGCGGAATAAAGCATCCGTAAGAGAGAGAGGGGGACAGCTATGAAGATATGCGTTACGGCTGAAGGCAGCGGTCTAAATTCCGCTGTAGATCCGCGTTTTGGGCGGTGTCGATATTACGTCATCGTGGAGACGGATACCATGCGATGTGAAGCCGTTGAAAATCCCAATCTAAACGCCGCGAGCGGCGCCGGGATCCAATCCGGTCAACTGATGGCATCCAAAGGGGTTCAGGTGGTTTTGACCGGGCATGTGGGGCCCAATGCCTATCAGGTGTTATCCGCCGCCGGTATAGATGTCAGGACCGGGGTGTCCGGCACGGTGCAAACGGCGATCAAGGAAAACCAGCTCGGAAAATACAAATCCGCCGCCGATCCGAACGTGCCATCGAAATTCGGCATGCCGGGGAATCAGTCCGGAAAATAATAGGCCGCGCGGACGGGCCGATGATAAGTGGAAAAATATGATCATATCTATTGCCAGCGGTAAGGGCGGGACGGGAAAAACCACTGTTGCGGTAAACATGGCATTGTCCCTGGACGATGTCCAGTTTCTTGACTGTGACGTGGAGGAGCCGAACGCGCACATTTTTTTGAAGCCGCGCATAGAGGAAAGAAGAAAAGCGTTTGTTCCCGTTTCACGGGTAGACGAGGAAGAATGCACCCATTGCGGCAAATGCAGCGAGGTGTGCGCCTACAACGCGATCGCGGTCTTTTCGGAGAGCGAGCATAGGAAGGCGGCGGTCATGGTTTTTTCGCAGCTTTGCCATGGCTGCGGAGCGTGCGTCCGTTTGTGTCCAAAGCAGGCACTTGAGGATTTCCCCAAAGAAATCGGCGATGTGGAAACCGGCATGGCCGGTGCGATAGTGTTTGCGCGAGGCTGTTTGACGATAGGAGAGGCGATGTCCCCTCCCCTTATCCGGCAGGTGAAGCAGGGGATCCATCCGCGGAAGACCGTTATTATTGATGCTCCTCCCGGGACATCGTGTCCCGTCATTGCGGCGGTGAAGGAAAGCGATTTTTGCGTTCTCGTGACGGAGCCGACGCTGTTTGGCTTGCACGACTTGAGGTTAACCGTGGATGTACTGAGAAAGTTGCAAATCCCCTTTGGGGTTGTGATCAATCGTTGTGACCTGGGGGACGATAAAACAGAGGAATACTGCCGGAAGGAAAACATTCCGGTTCTTATGCGGCTTCCGTTCAAGAAGGAGATTGCACAAGCCTACTCCAGGGGGGAACCAATTGTTGCGGCGTTTCCCCAATACGTACAACCGTTTAGGGATATGTTCTCGGACATTTGCCGGATCGTGTCAGTTGCGCGGGAAAAGGACATGCAATGAAGCAAATTGTCATTATCAGCGGAAAAGGCGGAACGGGGAAGACGGTTGTTGCGGGGGCTCTGGCCGCACTGGCGAGCAATAAGATAATGGTTGATGGTGATGTGGATGCGGCAAATCTGCATCTCTTATTGCAGCCCGTTGTCCGGTCGCGCCACGAATTTCGAAGCGGGAGAACGGCCGTTATCGACGAGAAGCTCTGCACACGGTGCGGCACTTGCATAGAGGTTTGCAGGTTCAAGGCAATCCGGCCGGATATTACCATGGAGCCGTTTTCCTGTGAGGGGTGCGGTTTATGCAGCCGGATATGTCCGTGCGGCGCCATACGCATGGAGGAAAATATTGCGGGGGAGTGGTTTGTCTCCGACACGCGGTTTGGGCCGTTTGTGCACGCGAAGCTGGGAGTTGCCCAGGCAAATTCCGGCAAGCTTGTTGCAAAAGTGCGGCAGACAGCCGAGGAGCTGGCAGTAAAGCAGAATGCGCAATACGTTATCATCGATGGTCCGCCGGGGATCGGCTGTCCCGTCATCGCTTCGTTGAGCGGCGTCGATTGTGCCCTGGTTGTGACCGAGCCGACGCTTTCCGGGCTGCATGACGCGCAGCGCGTCATTGAGGTGGCTCGCCATTTTAATGTCCCCGTGGCGCTGGTCTTGAATAAATATGATTTAAATCCATCCGTGACCGGCGCGATTGAAGATTTTTGCCGGGAGAAAGGCATCCCGGTCATCGGCAAGATTGTTTTCGACAAGGCGGTTGTGCAGGCGATGGTGTGCGGGCAAACGATTGTTGAGTACGCCAGCGGGCGTGTGCGGGAAGAGATTGTCGGCATTTGGAATAGATTGAAAAACGATTTTGTTCTTCAGGGAAAGGCAACGTGTCTATGACAATGAAAGACCCGGTAACC
Organism: uncultured Actinomycetota bacterium; assembly: GCA_964526865.1. Taxonomy (GTDB): domain Bacteria; phylum Auribacterota; class Ancaeobacteria; order Ancaeobacterales; family CAZGMX01; genus CAZGMX01. Next base: position 26,885 of record CAZGMX010000014.1, read on the forward strand.
ATTAGCGCCAAAAACGGCCATGTCCGGTGCCTGCTCTGCGGTAAGCAAAACCCGTGGTCCTTGAATTTATCCTTTCGTTCCAAAGGGGCGGGTGTTGTTAGCGCGGAATTTCATCCCCATCATGGCCTGCAGGGGTATGCCAATATTCTTCATGGGGGTGTGATTGCCGCCCTGCTCGATGCGGCAATGACCCACTGCCTGTTTCACCATAGTGTGCAGGCGGTCACGGGGGATCTGCACGTCCGTTTTGTGCGGCCTATTTCCTGCGGCGCCGTCGTAAACATCCGGGCCTGGGTGTTGTCCTCTTGTTCGCCGCTGCACCGTTTGAAAGCCGAGATCGTTCATGCCGGGTGCGTCATGGCATGGGCCGAGGCTAAATTCATGGAAAGGCCGCAATGAAATCTTTGATCCGCAAAATTCATGAGCTAAAGAGAAAAAGAGATGCCCTTATCCTTGCGCATAATTACCAGCGCCCGGAGGTGCAGGACATTGCGGATGCCACGGGGGATTCTTTAGAGTTGGGGCTGATAGCGGCAAAGAGCCAGAAAAAGACTATTGTTTTTTGCGGGGTTCGATTTATGGCGGAAACGGCGGCGATTCTTTCCCCCCAAAAAACAATTCTTCTGCCCGTGTCCCATGCTGGTTGCGGCCTGGCGGACTCCATTACGGCAAACGATGTGCGCCGTCTTAAGAAAAAGCATCCGCAGTCTTTGATCATGGCCTATGTAAATACCACATGTGAGGTAAAGGCCGAATGTGATCTCTGCTGTACGTCGGGAAACGCCGTCCCGTTGAGAAAATCGCTGGGACGAAAATCCGTGGTGTTTGTTCCGGACAAAAACCTCGGCGCGTATCTTGGCGGCCAAACAAGCGGTAAGACCATTTGCTGGAATGGTTTCTGCCCTGTGCATGAATTGCTTTCGGCGGACGATATTTTGAAGATGAAACGGCAATATCCACGGGCAAAATTGATGGCCCATCCGGAGTGCCGGCCGGCAGTGCTGCGGCAAGCGGACTACGTCGGAGGAACGGCCGGCATGCTGAGGTTTGTGAGCCAGGAATCCGCCGGGAAGACATTTCTTGTGGCTACCGAGTCGGGGCTGATTCACCGGCTAAAAAAGGAAAATCCCGGGAAGATATTTTATCCGGTGTCGCCATTTCTTGTCTGCCCGACGATGAAGTTGATAACACTTGCGTCCGTGTGGGATGCCCTTGAAAAGATGCAATACCGGGTGTGCATCCCGGATGGGATGCACGCTAAAGCGAGAAAAGCGCTTGCCCATTTCATGTGAGATTACGGCTCTAGCGCGGGGAGATGTTTATGCAAATATTAACACTTTTTGACAGCGTGGCGAGGGACGAGAGGTATTATACCGGCTGGGGCGTGTCCTATCTGGTGGATAAAAGGATTTTGTTTGACACAGGGGAGAAGGCCAAGTATCTACTGAACAATATGGATGCGACGGGGGTCCGGCCCGGCGACATCGAGGCGGTCGTTATCTCGCACGATCATTGGGACCATCAGGGCGGACTGAAGGGGCTTCTCAAGAAAAACCCCGGGATGAAGGTGTGGGCCTGTCCCAATTTTAGCAAGAGATTTAAGAAGGGGGTAGAAACCAGCGGCGGCCGGCTGATGGAGGCCGGCAATTTTACAAAAATATCCGAAAATATTTATACCACCGGAGAGATTGCGGGAAGATATGCATTCCGCTATATGCCGGAGGAGGCGCTGGTTTTGACGACCTCTAAGGGAATAACCATACTGACCGGCTGCGCCCACCCGGGAATAATCAAAATGGTTGAACACGTCCGGCAAAACATGCCAGGAAAAATTCATCTCGTCATGGGCGGGTTTCATCTGCTGGGCAGGCACAAGGGAACGATAGAAGCCCTGATCGGCAAATTCAGGCAGATGGGCGTGGAAAAAGTTGCGGCCGCGCATTGTTCGGGTAAGAGGGCCATGAAGATGTTCAAAGAGGCATACAAGGAAAATTATATGGATGTGCCGGCGGGCACGGCCATAGAGGTCTAGCATGGAGTCTGGCGTGCAAAAGAGAAGGAAATCAGCCCTTTTATTACTGGCCGTTCTTGCCATTTTTCTCGGCGTCGCGCTATTTCAGCCGCTTTCCCACCGGCTCCATGATGATGAAGACCGCGGGCATGAGTGTCCCGTCTGCCGTTGTCTGCAGCACGCCGTGGCGGCGTTCTTTTTTGCGGTCGTTTTTTGTGTTCCGGTCCGGGTTGTACGGTCCATGGATGCCCCGCACGGCACTCCGCTAATAGAAATCACCGTTCCTGCC
>CAZGMX010000015.1:0-533 GCA_964526865.1 uncultured Actinomycetota bacterium
CTCACAGACGGAGACCCAGGACATCGAGACGCTGGCCGAAGACGCCTCCATCATCAAATTCGTCAATCAGATCATGCTGGAGGCCTACCGCGACCGCGCCACAGACATCCACATCGAGCCCTACGAGGACGCCCTCAAAATTCGCTACCGGATCGACGGGATACTCTACGACGCAAACATCCCCCCGAACATCCGGCATTTTCAGAGCGCCATTGTCTCGCGCGTCAAAATCATGGCACACTTGAACATTGCCGAACGGCGGCTTCCACAGGACGGCAGAATCAAGGTCAAGATCGGCGACGACGAACTGGATTTGCGCGTCTCCATCCTGCCCACGCCGTATGGGGAATCGGTCTGCATCCGCCTGCTCTCCGGCGCCAGCACATTTTTTGGATTGGAAAAACTGGGACTGGACGCGGCCAATCTCAAGGTCCTGACACACCTCATCATGAAACCACACGGCATCATTCTTTTGACAGGTCCGACGGGTTCTGGGAAAACCACAACCCTCTACGCGTTTCTCTCCGAACTCA
>CAZGMX010000015.1:543-2812 GCA_964526865.1 uncultured Actinomycetota bacterium
CCGAACTCAACAAGACGGACAAGAAGATCATCACCATCGAGGATCCGATCGAATACCAGATTCCCGGCATCACCCAAATCCAAATCCACCCCAAGATCGACCTGACTTTTTCCCGCGGCCTGCGCTCCATGCTGCGCCACGACCCCGACATCATGATGGTCGGGGAAATCCGCGACTTTGAGACGGCCGAAATCACCATCCGCGTCGCCCTCACGGGGCATCTGGTGTTCTCCACCCTGCACACCAACGACGCCGCGGGCGCCGTGGCCCGACTGGTGGACATGGGGGTGGAACCCTATCTGGTGGCCTCGTCCGTGGAGTGCATCATCGCCCAGCGGCTTGTGCGCACACTCTGTCCGCACTGCAAGACGATGGTGCCTCCGTCTGTTTCGCTGGCCAAGGAGATCGAAGCCGTCGCGCACGCGATGAAACAGGCTGGGCCCATCGCAGTCGGCCAGCCCAAGGGTTGCAGCCGGTGCAAGGGGACCGGATATTTTGGCCGGACTGCGATCCACGAAATTTTGGTGGTGGACGACGACCTGCGCAGTCTCATCGTTCAGAGCGTGGCCGCCAACATCATCCGGGACAAGGCCATCGCCAAGGGGATGCGCACACTGAGGCAAGACGGGTGGCGCAAGGCACTGGCCGGTTCGACATCCATCGACGAGGTCCTGCGCGTGACGCAGGAGAGCGAAATCGTGGATTAGCAGGCTGCCAAGGGGAAGAAGGATGTTGTTTTATGCCGCAATTCACATACAAAGCAAAAAAAGGGCCCAAAGAGGTCGTGGAGGGTGTACTGGAGGCGGAAAACCGGCACGCGGCCATCACCCGCCTTGCCACCATGGATTTGTATCCCCTGCGCGTAGAAGAGCAATCACAGGACCAACAGGGCACCAAGTCGTTCTCTTTGGCGATGGGAATGCCACAAAAAATCGGCGCCAACGACATTGCCATTTTTGAGCGCCAGCTCTCCGACCTTTTGGAATCCGGCCTGCCCCTGCTGAGATCCCTGGAGGTCCTCCGGGAACAGGCGGAGCAAAAAAAGATGTCCTTCATCCTGTCCGGCCTGATCGAAGAGGTCAAATCAGGGACACCGCTCTCCCAGGCCATGAGGAAATACCCCAAGGTATTTCCCGCCATGACGACGAGCATGGTTCGTGCGGGAGAAATCGGAGGCATCCTGGACGCCGTGCTGGCCCGGATGGCCGATTTTGCGGAAAAGGAGCAGGAGACAAAGGCAAAAATCCGCGCTGCGATGGCCTATCCCGTGTTTCTCTGCCTGATGGGCATCGTCACCGTCGTGGTTTTGATGCTGTTTGTCATCCCAAAAATGATGCCGGTCTTTGAGGACATGGGACAGGCGCTCCCCCTTCCCACGCGGATTTTGCTGGGCATCAGCAACATCTGCCGCGGGTACTGGTGGGTCATTCTGGGTATTCTTGTTCTGGGCGTAACGGTTTTTCGCCGCCGGCTGAAAACGCCGGAGGGGCGCCAGGCATTCGACGAAACGCTTTTGAAGGCACCCCTCATCGGCCCCCTGATCAAAAAGGCTGAAATTGCCCGGTTCAGCCGGACCCTGGCGGCGTTGATCGCCAACGGCGTCCCCCTGCTGGCAGCGCTGAAGATATCCACAGAGAGCGCAGGAAATGTCGTTTTGGAAATTGAACTAAAAAAGATTGCAGAGGAAATTTCCCGCGGCCAGCAGTTGGGGGAATCGATGAAGAAATCCCCCCTTTTTCCCCCGCTGGTCGTGAACATGATCCACGCGGGGGAACAAGGCGGACTGCTGGAGCGGGCGCTGGAAAAAGTGGCGGATTCCTACGAGAAGGAAGTGGACCGGGCCGTCAAGTTCATGACGTCGCTGTTGGAACCCGCGATGATCCTCCTGATGGGGTCCATCGTCGGATTCATCGTGATGGCCATGCTTTTGCCCATTTTCTCCATCAATTTGGCGGCACAATAATGAAAAAAACACACCACCACCCTGCCCCTACCCAACAAGTGGGGAGGGGAAAGAGGAATGGAATTATTATCGCCCCCGTCAAGGGAGCGGGAAAGTTTACTTACGATGCATAAGGAGAGCATGATGAAAAGAAGACGAGACGCGGGATTCACATTGATCGAGCTGATGCTGGTGGTCATCATTCTGGGCATTCTGGTGGCCGCGATCGTGCCCCGGCTGGTGGGCCGGTCGGAGCAGGCGCGCCGGGAGACGGCAAAATCCGATATCCGGGGAGCGCTGGCGCTGGCGCTGGACGCCTACGAAAAG
>CAZGMX010000015.1:2822-8549 GCA_964526865.1 uncultured Actinomycetota bacterium
TCTCTACGAAATGGACAATGGAAACTATCCAACGGGCGCCCAGGGTCTCGACGCCCTGATCAATAAACCCTCTTCCCCGCCCACTCCGGCAAACTGGCGCGGACCCTATCTCAAGAAGAAACTGCCGAAAGATCCGTGGGGCCATTCGTATTCTTACAACGCGCCCGGCTCGCACAATGAGGACTACGATCTGTCTTCGCCGGGTCCCGACGGCGTGGAAGGCAACGACGACGACATCGTGAATTGGGAAAAGGATTCGGGGCGCTGAGACATTTACGGCCGTGCGGGAAATAATCCCCTCGTCAGAGAATGTTATCCGATGATTCAGAACTATCCTTGCAATAATGATGCTTTCATACTACGAGATCGCCACGCCCTTCGGGCTCGCGATGACGTTTTTCGGCAAGATCCCCTGTCCTTGCGGTACGCCTATGCGAAGCAAAGCGGCGAGGACCACGTGTCCCGCCATCCCGCCACAAAACAGCGGGACAATCCAGGGCGGGTCACTCGCGATGACGATGGTGCCGGAGGATTCACACTCATTGAAATCCTGCTGGTGACCATGCTGTTGGGCATTTTGGTCAGCGTGGCAACGGTGCAGTTCCGCCGCTCGTTCGACGGCCTTCAATTCGACAATCTAAAATTGGATATCACTTCGATGCTGAGATACGCGCGTGACCGGGCCATTCTGGAGAAGACTGCGTACCGCGTCCAGTACGACCAAAACCGGCAGGGGTTCAAAATGGAAAAGGCTTCCGGTGCGCCGAAAAAAGGCGCGTGGGAGTTTTTGCCCATTCGGGACCGCACGGGGGCACTGCGGCGTGTTCCGGCGCATATCCGGGCGGACACCACTCCGGACACGGCGGTGTTTTATCCCGATGGAAGTTCCAATGAAATCACCTGGAAATTTGCCGATCCCCAGGATCGTACCGTCACCCTGCGCACGGCACCTGAGTGCGGTGACATCCGTGTGGAGGAACCTCGTGATTAAGATTATGAACAATGAACACAGCACCCCTCCCCCCTCCCCCCTGGGGAAGGGGGAAATTTGGAGGCGTGGATTTCTCCTCTTTGAAGTCATGGTGGCCGTGACGGTGATCGGCATCGGCATGGCGTCCGTCCTGCAGGCCATATCCCAGGCGGTAACCACCGCACGCGCCGGCAGGGACAGCCTCCAGGGGAATGCCGCGTTGTCTCAGAAGTTGTGGGAAATCGAATCCCGGCGCGCAGTGGAACCCGGCGTCAGCGAAGGGATCATCGGCGCCGGCGCCACAGAGCCGGCGAAAAAGTCTGGGGCGGTGGAATTCCACTACCGCGTGACGATCGAAGAGATGTTTTTAGAAGCGCCGATGAATGTTCAATCCTCCCCCAAGTCCGCCGCGGGACAGGCCGGTCAGGGCGCCAGCACTGCGGACAAGACATCCGGCATCACACAACCGAGGCTGGCAAAGGTTGGCATCACCGTGTCCTGGGACGACCGGGGAAAACCCCGAAAACTTTTTTTTCAGACATATATGCCTGTCCGGGAAGAAGACAGGACCCTGGCGCCGGTGACGTATATCCAATGAAGAAAATTACCGAAGAAAACAATGTTGATTCGAAGTTGGCTGATTGTCCGTCGAGATTGTCCGCCACTGAAACGTTGGCGGACTCTCAGCTTCGTCGTCCGCCATTGAAGCAGTGGCGGACTCCTCGCAATGACGGGAAACCCCTTGTGAAGGACCTCGCAATGGCGAAAGGCCCTTTGTCGGGGAACCTCGCTTTGCGAGCAATGACAAAGGACGCAGTGTCACCGGCCTTCACCCTGTTGGAGATGCTGGTGGCCATGCTCATCCTGTCCACGATCATTGCAAGCGTGTATTCGGCCTTCCATGCTGGTGTCTTGGCCAGCCGCAGAGTTCTCAAGGAAACAGCGTCCGAGCAAAATATCATGGGCCGGTTGAATCTCATGGCCGTGGAGATCCGCAATGCCGTCTATTGGAACAACCTCGTCATCGCAGGCACCGCGAAGGAACTCTATTTTTATGTTCCGATGATGCTCAAAGATCCGGACGACCTTCTGCCCCTCTACCGCGTGCGCTATTGGTATGAGAAGTCCGGGAACGATTCCGGCACCTTGTACCGCTCGACCGCTCCGTGGATCCGCCTCCAAAGACCGGACATGAGTGACGAGGAGATATCTCGCGAGGAAACCACCCAGCGATGGATGAACAATCTGGGCTCCCTCCAGCTGGAATATGCCGTCTATAAGAAGAAACAACCGTTCGTGCGGAATTCTGAACAAACGTTGGGCGGCCCTGTGGAATTTCCCGTCGAAGGCAATCCGGATTTGGTATGGAAAAAAGATTTTGATACGAAGACGCAGATCCCCTACGGCATTCGGATGCGCTGGAAAAACAGCCCTCAGGGAGATGCCCGGGAACTGGTGACGATCTTTTGGCCTGCCGTGGGATTGTATCAGCGCAGCCCCACGGAAACGACGTTCAACGCTGCCACGGGGACCGGTGTTTCCTCCGAGATAAAGGTGATTTCATCGCGCCCATGAAACGATCCGTTCGATCCTCGTGTGGGGCCGTTCTGGTCATCACCCTCTGGGTGCTGGCCATGCTCTCGGCCATCGCCCTGGGCCTGTCCTACCGGACGGGGCTGGAAATAAAGCGCACGGGCGCGCTCAACGATAAGGTCCGTTCCCTGGCGGCCTGCCAGGCGGGAATCCAGCGCATGATTTACGAGCTGGAAAAGGACCGCAAGGGATTTGACACGCTGTCCGATGCCGTCTGCAACAGCAGAGAACTCTTTGACAAATACCGCCTCGAGACGGGTTCCTATACGATTGCCTGCGAACGCATGGGATTCACCGATGACTCCAAGGGCACCATATTTTATGGCGCCATGGACGAGGAGAGCAAAATCAATGTGAGCACCGCCACCAGCGAGATGTGGGATCGGCTCCTAAAAATCGTCGAACTGTCCCCCGACATCAAAGACGCGATTTTGGATTGGGTCGATACGGACAACAGCGCGCGCTTTCACGGCGCGGAGGCATCCGATTACGCGATAAGGACACACCCTTACCGCCCGCGCAACGGCAGGATGCTCATGCTGGAAGAACTCACTCTGGTCAAGGACATCACGCCGGACGTCTATGAAAAGCTGGCTCCGTATCTGACGGTCTATGGGGACGGAAAAGTCAACATCAACACCGCCAGCCCGGCTGTGCTGGAAATCCTGGGGATTCCCCCGGAGTTGGTTTTCAAGATCGCGCGCTACAGGCGCGGCCTGGATGGCAAGGAAGGAACCGGAGACGACGGGGTCTTCCGAAATCTGGAGAGCATCCTCGCGAGCCTGGAGATCACAGAATCTCTCTCCAACACCGACCGCTTTGCCATCAACAATTGCATGGCGTTGTTGACTGTGGGGTCGCGCTTCTTTAGAATTCACGTGCGGGGAGAATCCCGGCAAAGCGGCGGGGTCGCGACCCGAGTGACCGCCGTCCTCGAACGTTTTCCATCGGGACAACGCATGTTGCCCAGAGTCGTTTTTTGGAGCGAGGGCTGAGACTCACATGAGACATTTTGCCGAATGGACGTTTGTGGTGTTGGATAACGACATCCTCAAAGTCGCGCAGGGACACCGGACGCGACCGGGACCGGTCTGTACGGCCCTGCACGTCAAATCCATTCGCGGCATGTCCGACGACGACATCGCAAAAACCCTGCAGGCCGCCGTAGAGGTTCTGCCCAAGAAACCCCGCGCGGTGGAGTTTCTCCTGCCCCGGCATTTCGCGATTTTGCGCACGGCCCAGCTTCCCTCCATCCTCGACGCAGAGCTGAGAGAATTGGCAACATTTCAGGCCGTCAAACAGACGCCGTACTCCATGGATGAAATGGTTTTGGACATCGAGATTTTGGAAAGGAAGGAAGACTCCTCCATTGTGTCGCTGGTCGTCGTTCAGAGAGAACTGGCCGAGAGGCTGTTGAATATCGCGCAAAAGGCCGGCCTGACCGCCACCGCCATCCGGCTCTCCACCCAGGCATACGAGGCGCTCTTTTTAGCCGCCATGTCCCGGCCCATGCTGGCGGGTTCGGCAAACAAGGCGGCGGCATTCGTCAGTATCGACCAGGCCAGAACGCATGTGATGGTCATGTCCGCAGGCAAATGCGTCTACTCCCGCAGCATTCCCGCGGGATTTGGAATCCAGAAAGACCAGTCTGTCCCGTCCCTGCCGCAATCCCTGGCCGGCGAACTGGCGATCTCTTTTAGCGCATACCGCAAAGAAAATCCCGGCTCATCGATTCAGGAGGTGTGGTTTGAAAACGACGTCAGCGGGTGGATGGTTTTGTGCGACTATCTGCAAAAAGAGGGATACGGAAAACCGCGGCACCTCAACCCCCTGGGACTTTGGGAGCAGCCCCCGCCCAGAAGCATCGAAAGTGAAACGCTCTCCGGCACCTCTGTGGGAGACCTTTTGGGAGCCATTCTCAATCCCCCGCATTTGACATTGAACCTTCTGCCGGCCCAGACCAAGCAGCGCCTGCGTCAGGAAAAACGCCGGCGAAATATTATTCAGATCGTCGTTTGTGCGGCCATCCTGTTGGGCCTGTGTCTTGCCTTTGTTCTGGAGAAGATGGCCGACAAAAAACTTTATCTCCATTCGCTAAACAAGAAACTCGCAACCATTCACGACAAGGCGTCTCAATTGGAGACACGCAATGACCGTATCGGCCTGGTCAACGCCATCGCCCAAAACCAGGGAGAGGTCACCAGCGCCATCCGGGAACTCTATCAACTGATACCAGACACCATCGCTCTTTCGGCCCTGTCCTACGAACGCGCGCGCGCCATCGTCATCAAGGGTACGGCCAAGGAATTGTCCGACGTGTTTCAGATGATTCCCACGCTCGAGAAATCCCCTCTCTTTGAGAATGTCGTCTCCCAATACGCCAGCAAACGGAAAGTTTTTGAAAAAGAATACACGGACTTTCAGATTCAGTGCTCGATCAGCAAGCCGGGGACGCCGGCCGCATCAAAGCCGCGAGAGCAAGACACCGGCGAAATTGTTTCGTCGTCCCCCGCCATCCCGCCACAAACCGGCGGAACAAATGGGCGGGGGACTCCTCGCAATGACGAAAATTCTCAGATGCGCACGCCGGAGGGCCGCTCATGATCCAACATCTCTCCAAGAGGGAACGGAATCTGGCCATCGCAGTACTTGCCTGTGCCCTGGCGACCGGCGTGTACCATTTTGTCTATTCCCCCCTGGCCGGTTCCTTGTCCCGGCTGAATCAGGAAATCGAGGTCGCCCAGACCAGGCTGATCAAATCGATCAAAATCATTGGCCAGGAGGAACAGATCAACCAACAGTACAACAAACTGTCCGCCATCCATCAATTCAAGGGCACGGACGAGGAGGTCATCTCTTCCATCCTGCGCAGTATCGAATCCCTCGCCCGCAGTTCCAATGTGACGATCACGGACATCAAACCCCGGCCGGATCAGGAAGCAGCCACGTTCAAAAAATATTTAATCGAGATGGATACCGAGGCCCCCATGAATTCCCTCTTCCGCTTCATGCAGGAAATGGAAGCCTCCCCGGAACTTTATAGCGTGCTAAAAATCAACCTGGCCCCAAAGAGCCGCGACTCCAAGAATTTGAAAGCCTACATCCTGGTCAGCCGCTCCTTGTGGTACTCTCCCGAATCGCCACGGCCTCAGGCAGTTAAGAAA
>CAZGMX010000015.1:8559-18932 GCA_964526865.1 uncultured Actinomycetota bacterium
AAAGGGGCGGCAATCAATCTTCAGAAAGCAGTTGACGCTCAAATAGTTATCTGTAAAATTGACTCCATGCTCCCTGGGTAGGGAGCGATCAGCAAAATCCCGGGAGTTCGCGATGGAACAGGAAAATACCTCAGCCTCCACACACTGCGGTATCTATCTCATTAAAGATCTTGCGCAGGTCACGGGAATATCCATCGATTCGATCAAGTATTACTACAAACTCGGCCTGATCAAGGAAGAGGGCCGCAGTCCCGGCACGAACTTTCGATATTTTGGCGAGTCGGCCGCGAGGGCCCTCCAAAAAATCCGCCACCTGCGGACACAAAATGTGTCGCTCAAACAAATCGGCGAAATATTAAAAAACGGGAAGACGTCGTGAGTTACTATCGCGTCCTTGGCCTGGACAAAGAACCGTTTTCCATCAGTCCGGATCCGTCGCTCCTCTATCTATCCTCCACACACAAGACCGTGCTGGCACGGTTGGAAATTGCCATCCGTCTGCGGCGGGGATTGAGCGTGGTCATGGGCGACGTGGGCACGGGAAAGACAACCCTGGCGCGCGCCCTGGTACAGGAACTCTCCATGGACGAGGAATTTTTGGTCTACATGATTTTTGATCCGAGTTATCAATCGGAATATCAATTTCTCTACACGCTGGTGCGGCTCTTCAAAATCGAAATCCCCTTCCGGTCCGCTATGGACTTCAAGGAATCCATTGAAAAATTCCTGTTCCAGAAGGGCGTTCACGAGAACAAGACAGTGGTCCTCATCATCGATGAGGGACAGAAACTGACCCGCCCCTTTTTGGAAGTTTTGCGCGTCCTGTTGAATTTTGAAACCAACGAATACAAACTGTTGCAGCTGGTCGTCTTTGGGCAGCTGGAATTCCTGCCCAAGCTGACAAAAATCAAGAACCTGATGGACCGGGTATCCCTCAAATATATCCTCAACCCGCTGGACCTGGAGGAGACAAAAAAATTGATCGATTACCGCCTGGCGCATTGCGGCTTCAATTCTGGCAGGAAACTCTTCACGGAAGAAGCGGTCGCGCTGATTTATGAACACACGCAAGGTTATCCGCGCAAGATCTCCCTGCTCTGCCACGACGCCCTGGAAAAGATCATCGGAGAAGGACGCTCCATGGTGCACGTCAACGACATCGAAAACTTGATTTTGCAAAGGTAACCATGGCCCCGGACCCGTCCCCAGAAGAGATACTCCTGCGGCTCATCAAGGAGGGAAAATCCAAGAACGGCGGCACACCCAAACCGGCGGCGGAATTTCCTTCCCATCCGCAGCCACAGTACCCGGCCCCTGCTGCCCTGAACAATTCAACGATAAAGACCCCGGGGCAGCCCAACACTATGCCAGACGATAATCTTTCCGCAGCAGCGGTTCAGGAATCCGCGCGCCCCGTGTCTTTGGACCATCCTGTCCGCAACGGGGGGATAACAGGCGTGGGACGATGGGGAGACATGGGCCGTCACATGGAATCCTGGACCCGTTCATGGTTTGGCACTCTAGAGATCGTCCCCCGGCTCCTGCTGGCGATTTGCGTGACGCTGGCCGCATGGATATGCTTCAATGCATTCCACGACCGGTTTGAATCCCGGGCGAAATTGCAGATGTTTGTGTCTGCTGCATCGCGTCCCGCCCTCGCCGCGGCCACCGGTTGTGCCGCACTGGCCCCCAAACCCATGGGCGAACCCCTTCCGGACAAGGACATTTTTAAGTATCTCGATCAGCCCGTTGCAGCCGCGCCGGACAATCCCGCGCGCGTGGTAAGCCTGGAGAGCATCCTGTCCAACTATTCCCTGGCGGGAATCATCGGCGGGGACCAGCCTCAGGCGATCATCGAAGACAAGCGGCAGGGCAAGACGTTCACCGTGAGCGTGGGAGAATCGCTGGGAGAATTGCGCATCGTGTCGATCGAAGAAGGAAAGGTGGTTGTGGCGATCGGAGAAGAACGTGCGGAACTTAATTTGTGAATTTAATACGTCATTGCGAGGACCCCGGCCTGCATTATGCCGGGGGACCAAGCAATCCTGATGTTTGAATGGAACCAGCGAGATTGCTTCGTCCGCCTTTGGCGGACCCGCAATGACACTTAACGGCCCGGCGGCAAATCCCCGCGGCCTAGCGATAACGGTTGAATATCAAAGAGGAGTCCGTCATGAATAGAATCCGTTTGATGATGTGCCTGAGTATTGCCGTCGCACTGGCGCCGGAAGTTTGGGCTGAGCCCATGCCGGCGCCGTCCAGAACTCCGGAGGAACCGGCCGCAGCCGCAACGTTGGAGCCTGCGGCACAAGCGGCCCCAGCGGCAGCCGAGATGGCCGCCAAATCGGCCGCCCCCGGGAAGATCACGCTGGAGCTGAAAAACGTGGACATCATCCAAGTCCTCAAACTCCTCTCCCGCAAAGGCAACATCAACATCGTGGCCGGACCCAACGTGCGCGGCCGCGTCACCCTGTTTTTGGAAAACGTGGGGGTGTGGGATGCCCTGCGGATCATCTTTGAGACAAACGACCTGGCCTACATCAAAGACGAGAACATCCTCAAGGTGATCACCGGCAAGGAATTTGAGCAAATCTACGGTAGAAAATTTGACGACAAGCGGGTACTCAAGGTGATCCCCATCCAGCACGCCGACGCCAATGACATCGCCAACACCATCAAACAGACAAAGAATATCGGCGCGGCCATCACGGTCGATGAGAGGACCAATTCGCTGGTGGTCCTGGAGTTGGCGGATCAAATGCCGCGCGTGGAGGAGGCCGTGGCAAAACTGGACGTCGCCATCGCGACAAAATCCTTTACGCTGCAATTCTCGGCGCCCAAGACCGTGGAAGATGCCGTCAAAAAACTCCTGACAAAGAAAGGCACCATCAACACGGACTCGGTCTCCGGCAAGGTGATCGTGTCCGACTACGCATACAACATCCAGAAAATCTCGCAGTTGATCGCGGAGCTGGATTCCACCCCGTCCGTTCAAACCAAGGTCTTCGACCTGCACTACGCCAAATACGACGACGTAGAGGGAAAACTGAAAGAGATCGTCAGCAAGGACATCGGCATGATCCGCAGCGACCAGAGGACCAACAAGATTGTCGTGACAGACGTTCCGGAAAAGATACGCAAGATCGAGCAGTTGATCGCGGCCTACGACGAAAAGAGCCGGGAGGTCTTGATCGAGGCAAAAATACTGGATGTTGCTCTCAGCGATGAATACCGCTTCGGCATAGACTGGGATGTCATTTTTCAAGAGCTCTTGTTTCAGGGCAAGGACTTTAAACTCAACATGGGCAGTGCCTTTGAGCAGATCACCCAGCAGGCCAACACCAACACCCTCTTTTTCCGCCGCGCCACGGCGACCCCCGGTATGCGCGTCATGGGAACGGGAAAAATATCGAGCAGTGTGCCGACATTCGATGCGGTCCTGGACGCGCTGAAAAAAATCGGCGACGCAAAAATCCTCTCCAACCCAAGAGTAACTGCCATCAGCGGGCAAGAAGCCATTTTTAAGGTGATCACGCGGCAGGCCTTTGTCACGGACACGGTCGTGCAAAATCCCGCGGCCGCAACCACGGCGGAAAACGTCACATTCATCGACGTCGGCGTCAATCTGAAGATCACCCCCGTCATCAATCCGGACCACTACATCACGCTGAAGATCAAGCCGGAAATCAGCGCCGTATCTGAGACAATCACCACATCCCGCGGGAACACGATCCCCATCGTCTCAAGCCAGGAACTGGAAACCATCGTGATGGTGAAGGACGGCATCACCCTAATTCTGGGAGGATTGATTCAGGACAAGACCGTGAATTCCTCAAGCCGCGTCCCCGTACTGGGCAACATGCCGATGTTCGGCCAGTTCTTCCGCAAAGACTACAACAAAGTCACCAAATCGGAGCTGGTCTTTTTCCTCACGCCGACGGTGGTGACCGGCGACTCGGACTATCTCTCCACATCGCGCCATTCGCTGGAGATCATGAAGGCAAGTGAAGAAATGATGTGGAAAGACAAGAACGATATCGACTACCCGGACCTAAAGAAAAAGACAACAAAAGACGTCTATCCTGCCGACAATCCAAAGCCCGTACACGATGGATCGGCGATGGTGTCTCCCCTGCATTCGAGCCCGCCCAAACCCAACGGGCAGTTCATTTTTCCGGAGGACCAAACACCCGCAGGAACCGAAAAATAACGGGAAGTCCGGGGTTTTCCGCACAAACCAAGTTTGTCATCGCGGGCCCGGCGTGCTTCATGCCGGAGGACGAGGTAGTCTCGCCGGATGTACGTCATTGCGAGTCCCGCCGGAGGCGGGGCGAAGCAATCTCGACGGGAAAGCAACGGGATCGCCACGCCCTTCGGGCTCGTGATGACGGTTTCTCCTTCGAGATTGCCGCGTCGTCCGCCACTGAAACGTTGGCGGACTCCTCGCAATGACAACATCACACTCAGGCAGGACAAAGCGCGCGTTTGAGGAACTCTCCCGTGTAGGAGCGCGGATTCTTCATCAATTGTTCGGGCGTGCCCTGGGCAACCAATTCCCCTCCCCGGCTCCCCCCTTCCGGCCCCAAATCGATGATGTGGTCCGAGGTCTTGATCACGTCCAGATTGTGTTCGATCACCAGCACGGTATTGCCCATCGAGACCAGCCTCTGAAGGACTTCCAGCAGGCGGTGGATGTCGGCAAAGTGCAGTCCCGTGGTCGGCTCATCCAGGATATAAAGCGTTCGCCCCGTGGCCCGTTTCGACAGTTCCGCTGCCAGTTTGACGCGCTGGGCCTCGCCGCCTGAAAGCGTCGTCGCGGACTGTCCCAGTTTGATGTAGCCCAACCCCACATCGTCCAGCGTTTTCAGCTTGGGGTTGATCAGGGGGAAATTCTTAAAATCCTCCAGGGCCTGTGCGACCGTGCTGTTCAACACGTCAGAAATGGTCTTTCCCTTGAACTTGACTTCGAGTGTCTCCCGGTTGTAGCGCGCCCCCTTGCAGGCCTCGCATTCGACATAGACATCCGGCAGAAAATGCATTTCGATTTTGAGGATGCCATCCCCACGGCAGACTTCACAGCGGCCACCCTTGACATTGAAGCTGTAGCGCCCCGGCAGATAGCCGCGCATCTTGGAATCGGGCAGTTTGGCGAAGAGATCCCGGATAAAATCAAACGCCCCCGTGTAAGTGGCCGCATTGGACCGCGGCGTGCGGCCGATGGGAGATTGATCGATCACCACCACCTTGTCCAGTAAATCCGCGCCCACCAGGGCCTCGTGGGCGCCCGGCGTGGGCCTGGAGCCGTAAAGTTTCCTCTGCAGTGCCCGGCACAGGATGTCGTCCACCAGCGTGCTCTTGCCCGACCCCGACACGCCGGTGATACACACAAAAAGTCCCAGGGGAATGGACACGTTGATTTTTTTTAAATTGTTCTCTTTGGCGCCGCGGATGGTGAGCATTTTTTCCGGCTGGGGCGCTCGACGGCGCGGCGGCATCGGGATGCGCAGGTCCCCGCGCAGATACCGGCCGGTCAGGGAATCGCCGTGGGCCAGGATGTCGTCGATGGTCCCCTGCGCAACCACGTGTCCCCCCAGTGCCCCGGCCCCCGGCCCCAAATCCACGATATGGTCCGCCGTCCGGATGGTGGCCTCGTCGTGTTCCACCACCACGACCGTGTTGCCCAGATCCCGCATCTTCTTCAAGGTGTTGAGCAGTTTCTCATTGTCTTTCTGATGGAGGCCGATGCTGGGCTCATCCAGAATATAGAGCACCCCCACCAGACCCGACCCCACCTGGGTCGCCAGTCGAATCCTTTGCGCTTCGCCCCCGGAGAGCGTTCCGCTGGTGCGATCCAGCGTCAGATAGCCGATCCCCACATCCAGCATAAACTGGAGGCGCGTGCGGATTTCCTTGATGACCTCGTGCGCGATCACCATCTGCTGGGGCGTCAGGCCGACGTCTTTCCCCCGAAAACGCCCCATCGACCCACCCCCGGCCCGGTTCCCTCCCAACGCCGCGAAATACACTCCCGCCTCTTCGATCGAAAAGGCACACACGTCCACAATGGAATATCCCTGAATCTTGACGCCCAGGCTTTCCGGCCGCAGACGGGACCCCTTGCAGTCCGGACACTGCATTTCGTTCATGAACTCCAGCAGGCGCTTTTTAATATAGGGACTGTCGGTCTCATGAAACCGCCTCTCCAGATTTGAAATCACGCCCTCGTATTGCGGATAGCCCCCCCGCCAGAATTCCGCCTTGATCCGCTCCCCCTTCAGCCCGCAGAGAATCGTCTGTTTGACGGAATCCGGCAGGTCCCGGTACGGCGTACTCATCGAGAAGCCGCAGTGCTCGGCCAGCCCGCGCAGGAGCCGCCGGTTGTAAAACGCGAACGGCTTGTCGACAAACTCCCAGGGATAGACGGCCCCATCCTCCAGCGACAGGGAATCGTCCGGAATGATCAGGTCCTTGTCGATGTTCATCCTCGTCCCCAAGCCGTGGCACGCGGGACACGCGCCGTAGGGGCTGTTGAAGGAAAACATCCGGGGGGCCAATTCTCCAAAACTAATGCCGCACTGCACGCACGCGTTCTGCTCGCTAAAAAAGTGTTCCTTCTCCCCTTTGCCCCGGACCAAAACCATCAACAATCCCTGTCCCAGCTTGAGGGCCATTTCCACAGAATCCGTGAGCCGGCTGGCGACTTGCGGCCGCAGGGCCAGGCGGTCCACCACGACTTCGATGTCATGCTTGGAGTTCTTGTGCAGGGGAATTTTATCCTCCAGATCGTAGATCTCGCCATCGACGCGCACGCGAACAAATCCTTCCTTGCGCACGTAGTCAAACACCTGCTGGAACTCCCCTTTTCTCCCGCGCACCAGAGGCGCCAGAATATCGATCCGCGTGCCTTCGGCAAACTCCATGATCTTTTCCACGATGCTCTGCGCGGTCTGCCGGCTGATCACCTTGCCGCACTTGGGACAGTGCGGCGTGCCGATGCGCGCGAAGAGAAGCCGCAGATAATCGTAAATTTCCGTGGTGGTCCCGACGGTGGACCGGGGATTGGAACCGGCCACACGCTGTTCGATGGAAATGGAGGGAGACAGCCCCTCGATGGACTCGACGTCCGGTTTCTGCATCTGCTGGAGAAACTGGCGCGCGTAGGCGGACAGGCTCTCCACGTAGCGCCGCTGGCCCTCCGCAAACAGGGTGTCGAAGGCCAGGGAGGACTTTCCGGAGCCGGAGAGTCCGGTGATGACGATCAACCTGTTGCGCGGCAGTTCCAGCGAGATGTTTTTGAGATTGTGTTCCCGCGCCCCGCGGATGATGATTTTTCCGTCTGACATGACCGTGGTCTATTGGGCGGCCGACTGCAGCCATTCCAAATATCTTCGGATGCCTTCCCGAATCGACACCTTCGGCCGATACCCCAGCAGGCGCCGCGCCTTGGCAACACTGGCATAGGTCACAGGGACATCCCCCGGCTGAGACTCCATCCAGTGGATCGCCGCCTTCTTCTTGGTCCAGGACTCCAGCACATGGATCAGATCCATGAGCGTCACCGCCCTGGCATCCCCCAAATTGATGATGTCAAACTTCTTTGGCTTTTTTATGGAGGCAAGCACGCCGTCCACGATGTCGTCCACGTAGGTGTAATCCCTCCGGCTGGATCCGTCGCCGTACAGATCGATGGTCTTGCCCGCAAGGATGTGACGCGCAAATTTCGCAATGGCCATTTCGGGGCGCTGACGCGGCCCGTACACCGTAAAAAACCGCAGACACACAATGGAAAGGCCGTAAAGATTGTGGAAGATGCGACAGATGGATTCCGCCGCCATCTTGCTCACGGCGTAGGGCGAAATGGGACACGACAGCGGGTCCTGCTCGGAAAACGGCAGGCGGCTGGACACCCCATAGACGGAAGAAGAGGATCCAAACACGACTCTTTGGGTTCCAACATCACGGGCACACTCCAACACGTTGAGGGTGCCCTCGACATTGGTTTGATAATAGGCATCGGGATTGGCCAGGGACGGACGGACCCCCGCCCGAGCGGCCAGGTGGATCACAACCTGCGGGCGAACCTTGCGAAAGACATCCTCCAGGGCGCGGCGGTCGCAGATGTCCGTCTCAACGCAGTGAAATCGCCGGTCTTTTTTCGCCTGCCGGATGTTTCCCTCCTTGATGGCCGGGTCATAGAAGGGATCAAAATTATCGACACAGACAACCCGCCGCACGCGCCGCTTTTTTTCCAGCAGCCGGTCCACGACATGCGAGCCGATGAAACCCGCACCGCCCGTGACCAGAACTGTGCCCTTTCGCGGTGTCTTTGTTGCCGCCATCGCCGTCATGTCCCGATCCGAACCGGGTTAAAAATATCGTCGATCGCCGTGCAGGCGGCCAACACGGCCAATTCGCTGGTCTTGGGATTGGAGACGCTGGGGACATTGTCCACGCGCGTGGTGATCGTGCCGCTGGAACCGCGCACACAGATGCTGTGCGTGTTGCGCGTCGCGGCGGGATCCGCCACCACACGGACCCTGACCGCAGCCGGCCCGATCCCGCTGGCCATCGCCAGTGTCGCGGAGACATTGACGTTGGTGGGAAAACCCTCGATCGCCTCCAGGACAGAACCCTCAAAAATCACGGTGGCCTCGCGGATCGCGAGCACATCGATATTGTTCTTCATCAGATATGGAGCGCCCGTCAACCCCTTGGGCGGTTCGGTGGTCGTGACTTCCACCGATTCCACCCTGCCCAGCGCCGATGCCTTGATCGCGTCCAGTCCGGCGATGGCCCCGGACGGCACCAAAACACGGACTCCATTTTGCGCAGCCTCCCTCATCAAGGATTCACACTTCAGCAGACCGCCGGAACTCATCACCAGGCAATTGGCCCTGTTTCTCAGGCATTCCTTCAGGACCGAGGGAACCGCCGCCGGACTCGCCGCCTCGACAACCCAATCCGCATTTTTCACCAGCGCGCTCAAATCGGAGCAGGCGACATGGCTTCCCAACACCTCCGCCAGTTTTTCCGCCTTGTCCTGATCCAGATCGTTCAATCCCGCCCACCGCGCCTCTGTATTCCAGCGCGCCGCCAGGTATTTCACAATGACCGTGCCCATCGCCCCGCAACCCACCAACCCAAATTTCAAAACGTTCTTCGTCATGTTGTCAGCTCCATGTTGTCGATCAACCGCGTTGTCCCGACGCGGACGGTCAATGCCAGAACCGCCCCCTTCCGTATTTCAGCCAGAGGATCCAGCGTCCGGCCGTCCACGATCTGAACATAGTCAATTTTCGAGATGCCTGCGCGCCGCAGTGCCCGCATGACAAGCGTCCTCAGGGCGCCCGTGCGCCGCACTCCCGATCGCACGGCCCGGCGCGCCTCGCCGAGCGCCGCCGGAATTGCCGCCGCCATCCGTCTCTCGGCCGCACTCAAATACCGGTTGCGGGAACTCATCGCCAGACCGTCCTTCTCGCGCACCGTGGGGCACGTCGTGATATCCACATCCAGATTCAAGTCGCGCGCCATTTGCTCCACCACCCGGCATTGCTGTAAATCCTTGCGCCCGAAAAAGGCGCAGTCCGGACGAACGATGCAGAACAGCTTGGCGACCACGGTGGCCACCCCGTCAAAATGCCCGGGGCGAAAATCCCCGCACAGCCCTTTTGACAAGCCCGCAACGGACACCCGGGTCTGAAATCCCTCAGGAAACATCGCGCGGACTTCCGGATAAAACAGGACATCCACCCCCTCGCGGGATAAAAGTCGCGCGTCCTGCCCAAACGGCCTGGGGTACCGCTTGAAATCCTCCCCCGGTCCGAACTGGATTGGGTTGACAAAGATACTCACCACCACTTTATCGCCGCGCCGCCGCGCCGCGCGCACCAAACTCACATGGCCCTCGTGCAAAGCCCCCATGGTCGTCACCAGCGCAATTCGCTCCCCCTGCCGCTGCCACCGCCTGCTTTGCCGCGCCATCGACGAAATCCCGCGGATGATCTTCATGGCTTTCCGGCCGGGGCGTTTTTTTTCACCCCCCCGTTGTACACATACTCCGCGGAAGGATACAGCCCTCCCAACACCTCCCGCCTGTACCGGTCCACGGCCTTCTTTACCAGCGTGGCCATGTCCAGATACCGCTTGACGTATTTGGGTTTGGGAAAATCCGTGAAACCGATCAGATCGTGAAGAACCAGGATCTGCCCGTCACAGGCCGCTCCCGCCCCGATGCCGATAGTCGGAATGGCCAGGGACCGGGTGATTTTTTTCGCAAGGTCCGGCGGCACGCACTCCAGAACGATGGCAAACACCCCAAGTTTTTCCAGAAGTTTGGCATCGGCCAGGACGTCCCGGTCGAATGGCTTGTGGAT
>CAZGMX010000015.1:18942-19487 GCA_964526865.1 uncultured Actinomycetota bacterium
TTTGGCATCCTGCACAATCGCCCGCGCACTGTCCGAATCCCTGCCTTGAACCCGGTATCCCTCCACGCGCAGTGTCTGTTGGGGCCTCATTCCCAGATGCCCCATGACGGGGATGCCGGCATCCAGAACGGCTTTGATCTTTCCGGCCATTTCCCTGCCGCCCTCCATCTTCACCGCCCGTGCTGAGCCCTCACGGATGAACCTGCCCGCGTTATAGACTGCATCCCGCTCGGACGGCTGATAAGACAAAAAGGGCATGTCGCCGACCAGCAGGGCCGATGGATTTGCCCGCGCCACGGCCCGCGTATGATGGAGCATTTCCTCCATCGTCACTTTCAGGGTGTTTTCATGCCCCAAAAAAACCATGCCCAGCGAATCCCCGACCAAAATAATGTCCAGCCCCAGACTGTCGATGATCTTTGCGGAAAAATAGTCGTAGGCCGTCAGGGCCACAATTTTTTCGCCCCGCCGTTTTTTAGCACTCAGAATGGAAGGCGTGATTTTAGCCCGATTTTTTTGCATGCAAGGCCCCCGGGATACACAGT
>CAZGMX010000015.1:19497-24501 GCA_964526865.1 uncultured Actinomycetota bacterium
CCGTCAACACGCGGCACGGATGCAGTCCGGCCAAGGGCGCCAACACAAACTTCCGCACATGCATGCGTGGATGCGGAATGATCAGTCCCTGTTTGCGAATCCGGTGCCGGCCATATTCCAAAATATCCAGGTCGATGGGGCGCGGACGATTTCTCCCTTTGAGACTGCGGGACCGGCCCAACGTGACTTCCACGCGCTGGAGACATCGCAACAGTTCGGGGGGATTCAACGTGGTTCGTATCTTTGCCACCCCGTTCAAGAAATCCGGGTGTTTCTTCACACCGATGGGTGCCGTCCAATACAGGGGAGAAACGTTCTCCAGTTTGATGCGCGGATTCTGCCCCAGCAAGGCCAGCGCCTTTCGCAGATTTCCCCGCCGGTTGCCCAGATTGCTACCCAACCCGATGTAGACACTTTTCATGACCCACCCGCCCTTTACCTCCACTCGTCGTGCATTTTGCGGATGCGGTGCAAGGCCTCCTGGAGATTTTCCTTGGGGGTCGTCAGTGTCATCCGCACGTACCCCTCTCCCATCTTCCCAAAACCGTTGCCTGGAGTAACCACAATCCCTGCTCGTTCCAGCAAAATCCTGGTCAATTCCGACGAGGTAAATCCCGGCGGCACGTTCACCCACACGTAGAAAGTTGCCTTGGGCTTCTTGACCTTCCACCCCAGTTCGGTCAATCCATCGATCAAAATATCCCGCCGCTCTTGATACACGGCCGTCAGGTCTTTGCGAAAGTCCTGGGGACCTGTCAGGGCCTCGATTCCGGACACCTGGATTGCCTGAAATATTCCGGAATCCAAATTGGCCTTGACTCGGGCCAGCCCCGCAATAACCCTGGCATTGCCGACGGCAAATCCGATGCGCCACCCTGTCATGTTGTAGGTCTTGGACAAGGAGTGAAACTCAATCCCCACCTCTTTGGCCCCCGGGACTTGTAGAAAACTGGGCGGCTGATACCCATCGAACGCGACTTCCGTGTATGCCCCGTCGTGACAGACAATGAGACCATAATCCGAGGCAAACTCCACGGCCCGTTTAAAAAATTCCAGATCGCCTACGGCCGCCGTCGGATTATTGGGATAGTTGATGAACATCATTTTGGCGCGATGGGCGATCTGGGGATCGATGTCGTCGAAACACGGCAAATAGCCGTTCTTCTCAAACAGCGGCATATAATAGATCTCGGCCCCCGCGAAGATGGCTCCAGATTGATAGACGGGATAGGCCGGGTCGGGCACAAACACCACGTCATGGTTGTTCACAAAAGCCAGAGGGACATGCCCGATCCCCTCCTTGGAGCCGAGCAGCGGCAGGACCTCCGTCGCGGGATCCAGCCGGACATCGAACCTCTCGAAATACCACCGGGCAATGGCCTGGCGCAGCTCCGGCATTCCGGCATCCAGCGCATAGCGGTGATGACGGGGATCCTTGGCCGCCGCGGCGAGTTTGTCGATGATGTGCTGTGGTGTGGCGTGGTCCGGATCTCCCACCCCCAGATCGATCAGGCTCTTGCCCTTGCGCAGGAGCTCCCGCTTGGTTTTGTCGATTTCGGCAAACAGGTACGGGGGAAGCCTCTTGAGTCGATTTGCCAGTTCAAATTCAACGGCCATGGCATTCTCCTTTCATGACGTCCAGCATCGAATACAACCCCGGCTTGGCGTGCACGACAAATTTTGCCGCCCTTAGAGCCCCGACGGCAAACGTGTCACGGCTCGTCGCGCGGTGCGATATTGAAACCATCTCCCCGCCGCCTGCATACGTGATCGTATGATCCCCCACGATGTCTCCGCCGCGCAGGGCATGGACCACGATTTCGTTGGAGGTTCGCGCGCGCCCATCCTTGGATATTTCGCGGTGTACGGCCTTCGAAATGGCATGGGCCAGCGCGATCGCCGTTCCACTCGGAGCGTCTTTTTTCATCCGGTGGTGGGCCTCGACGATCTCGATGTCGTAGCCGCCGCCCAGAGATTTTGCCACGGCCCCAATCAGTTCCAGGAGGACATTGACCCCCGGACTCATGTTGGGACTCTGGACACAGGCAATCGATTTGGCCGCCTCCCGGATGAATTGGAAGTCCGTTTCGCTCAGTCCCGTCGTGCCGATCACCACGGGTTTGCCGGCCGTCCTGGCCGCTTCCACATGGTTCAACACCGCACTGCCCACGGCGAAATCCACCAGGACATCCACCTGGGCCAGCACCGCCTTGGGATCCTTCTGCACCTTGACTCCCAAGGACCCCAGCCCCAGCAGTTCTCCATAGTCGCGTCCGCAGGCGGGATGATCACCCCGCTCCAGCGCACCGGCAATTTTTAATTCCTTGTCCGCCGCGGCCAGAACACCGATCCGCTGCCCCATCCGGCCGCAGGCCCCTGCGATGCCGATCTTGATCATGACTTTTTCGCCCCCGTCACGTGTTTGGATTTGTTGAGGCAGCCCAGGTTTTTCAGCACAGCCTCCAGCTTCGGCCGGTGGGCCGCCGCCATCGGAACCAGGGGCAGCCTCACATCTTCCGGGATCAACCCCATCATGGCCATTGCCGCTTTGACGGGGATGGGGTTGGTCTGCACAAAAAGGACTTTGAACAACGGCATCAGCCTGTAATGGCCCGCGCGCGCCGATGCATAATCGCCTTTCAATGCGTCGTGCACCATGCCGGCAACCTGTTTGGGCGCCACGTTCGACGCGACGGAAATCACGCCCGCAGCCCCGACGGCCATCAGGGGAATCGTCAGGGAATCGTCCCCCGAGAGGACCACGATATCGCACAGACTCAATATCTGGGAGGTCTGATCCAGACTGCCCGTCGATTCCTTGATGCCCGCGATATTTTTCACTTTTGCCAGTTCCGCGACGGTCTCGGGCGCCATGTTGACGCCCGTGCGGCCCGGAATGTTATAAATAACAATGGGAAACGACACCGAGGCCGCCACCACCTTGAAATGCGCGACCATGCCCTCCTGCGTGGGCTTGTTGTAATAAGGAACAACGACCAGTGCCGCATCCGCCCCCACCTTTTCGGCGTGTTGGGTCAGCATGATCGCCTCGTCGGTACAATTGGATCCCGTCCCGGCAATCACGGGAATCCTGCCATGCGCCGCTTTGACCACCCGCGCGATGGTCCGTTTGTGTTCCTCGTAATTCAGGGTGGGCGACTCTCCCGTGGTGCCGCACGGCACAATGGCATCGATGCCGTTGTGAATCTGAAAGGAAACCAACTCTTCCAGTTTCGCCTCATCCACTCTGCCGTTTTTGAATGGCGTGACGAGGGCCGTCATCGCCCCTTTGAGCATCGCTCTTACGTTCATGGAATATTCCCTCTCCCTATGCCGGCCGCGTCAGGCTCCCCGTATAAACAAGGCGGGCAGGCCCTTCCAGGCGGACGTGATCAAACGGATTGGCTTTTTCAAACGTCACGGTCAACACATCTCCGCCGTGGGTCTTCACGTATAGAGGGGACCTGTATCCCCGCACAGCCCCCGCAACAAGGGCACTGGCCGTGATCCCCGTTCCGCAGGCCGGCGTCTCATTTTCCACCCCCCGCTCGTAGGTGCGGACATAGATGGATTCCTTGTCCGCCAGCGCCACAAAATCCACATTGGTTCCATTGGGCGAAAACTTGGAATGGTGCCGCAAAAATCTCCCAATTTCCAACACCGGGGCTTTCTCGATGCTGTTCACAAAGAGTACGGCATGGGGAACCCCCGTGTTGATGCTGTGGACCTCCAGCACCGTCTCTTTGAACTTGATCTTGAGTCCCAACAACAGATCCTTGGGCTTGCTCATGTGGAGGATGACGCCTTTCGTTCCGATGTGCGCTTCAATCAGACCCGCCATGGTCTCAATGGTTACGGTCTTGCCAGCCAAATGGTTGGTCTGGGCATAGAGCGCGAGGCATCGCGCCCCGTTGCCGCACATCTCGGCCTCGCGGCCGTCCGGGTTGATGATGCGCATCTTCAAATCGGCCTTGTTCGACGCCTCAATCAAAATCAATCCGTCTGCCCCAATACCATTGCGCCGGTCACACGCCATGACGGCAAACTGGCCCAGAACCTCCGTCAACAGATGCGACCGGTTGTCGATCACGACAAAATCGTTCCCTGCCGCCACCATTTTGGCAAACGGGACACGGGGATTTGTGTCCGACTTGTCCACCGCCCGCACGATGGTCCGATTCACGGGTTTTGGCACTGCCTTCGTTGCTCCAGACATAACAACACCTCTTCTTTCCCTTTCACACGCCGGTTGCAAGCCGGGCTGAATGGATTCCGTCCATTTTATCCGTTTTTGAGAAACAATGGTATCTTTTCCCCCTCCAAAAGCCATTTCATCGTCTCTCTCTCGCGAACCACCTCGTAGCCATTTCGATGAACAAGAACCTCGGGACAGCGGGGACGGGAGTTATAATTGGAAGACATGGTGAAGCCGTAGGCGCCCGCTCCCATCACGGCCAGCAGATCACCGTCTGTTACCCGGGCGATCGTGCGATCCTTCGCAATAAAATCCCCTGACTCGCAGATCGGTCCGACCACGTCCGCCTTGATGGTCCCCGTTTGCCTTTGGATGACAGGCAGGATCTGATGATAGGCCCCATACAGGCTGGGACGGATGAGATCGTTCATGCCGGCGTCCACAATGACAAAGGTCTTTCCCCTTACCCTTTTCAGATATTCCACCCGGCAGACCAAAATTCCCGCGTTTCCAGCGATGAACCGACCCGGTTCCAGGAGCACCCGTAAACCGATTTTTTTTAAATGGGGCAGGACAGCCTGGGCAAATTGCGCGGCGGTAGAAGGTTTTTCGGTGTCGTAGATGATTCCCAATCCCCCTCCAATGTCAAAAAATTCGACGGGGATATCCCGGCCGCGCAGCACGTCGATGAACAAGGACATCTTGCGGATGGCCTCGAGATACGGCTTGGTCTGCACGATTTGGGAACCGATGTGCATTTGAACGCCGACTGGTTTCAAAAAACGGCTCTTTTTTGCCGCCCGGTACAT
>CAZGMX010000015.1:24511-27451 GCA_964526865.1 uncultured Actinomycetota bacterium
TGTGTTTGACCGCCGTGGTGATGTAGCGGTGCGTATGGGGATCCACGTCCGGGTTCACCCGCACACAGACCGGCGCAACCGTTTTATTTTTGCGGGCGAGGACCTCGATGCGCGTCAACTCCTCCGGCGACTCCACCGTGAAGGCGAGAATCCCAAGGCACAGGGCTTCTTCGATCTCCCGGGCGCTCTTGCCCACGCCGGCAAAAACAATTTTCCCGGGATCGGCCCCGGCGCGCCGTGCCCGGACAAGTTCCCCGCCCGAGACAATGTCCAGCCCAGCCCCCTGCGCCAGCAGGGATGTCAGCACCGCCAGATTGGAATTGGCCTTGACGGAATAACAGATCAGATGATCGATGGAGGAAAACGCGGCGTCCAGCTTGCGGAAGTGGTCCACAAGGGTCTTGTGAGAGTAAATGTAGACCGGCGTCCCCACGTCCCGCGCGATCTGCGACACCGGAACCCCTTCACAAAACAGCCGGCCGCCCCGGTACAGAAAATCATGCATCGTGTCCTGCGCCCTTCCACTTCTTTTCCCATTCGTTCAGCTGCCTGCGCACGTTGGCCGGAGAGGTCCCTCCATAGGATTTCTTGGACTCCACCACGCTGGGAATCGAAATGGCCAGATAGATGTCCTTGTCAAACTGAGGGGCAAACTTCTTCAGCGTGTCCAGATCGACGTGCGGCACGTCGGTGTGGTTTTCCAGACAATAAGAGACCAGACTGCCGGTGATTTGATGCGCCTTTCGAAATGGAACCCCCTTGCGCACCAGGTATTCCGCGACATCCGTCGCGTAGGAAAAATCCCCTTCAAAAACTCCGGTCTCCGTCACATTCCGCACTTTGACGGCCTGAAAAAGACCGGCCAGAATCGCCAGGACACGCCCCAGGTGCCGAACAGAATCAAACACGGCTTCCTTGTCCTCCTGCAGGTCCCGGTTGTACGTCCGCGGAAGACCTTTCAGGACCGTCAGGAGCCGCACCAGATTTCCGATGAACCGGCCCGCCTTGCCGCGCACCAGCTCGGCGACGTCGGGATTTTTCTTCTGAGGCATCATGGAACTGCCCGTGCAGAAGGCTTCGTCGATATCGATAAAATTAAATTCGTGGCTGCACCACAGCACCAGGTCCTCTCCCATCCGCGAACAATGCACGCCGCAAAGGGCCGCTGCCGCCAGAAACTCCACGGCGAAGTCCCGGTCCGAAACGCCGTCCATGCTGTTGGCACCTACCTTCTCAAATCCCAGATACCGGGCCGCCTTGTCGCGGTCCAGCGGCAAAGAGGTTCCGGCCAGAGCGCCGGAACCCAGCACCAGCACGCTGGTCCGTTTGGCCGCGTCCGCCAGGCGCTCCCAATCCCGCTGGAACATCTCCACGTAGGCCAGGATGTGGTGCGCCAGCAAAACCGGCTGGGCATGCTGCAAATGCGTGTATCCTGGAATGATCACGTGAAAATTTTTCTTGGAAAACTCCACCAGGGTTTTCTGCAGGACCCGGATTTTTTTCTGCAGATCCTGTATCTGGTCTCTCAGATACAGCCGCAGATCCAGCGCCACTTGATCGTTGCGGCTTCTGCCCGTATGGAGTTTTTCTCCGGCAGGACCCGCCAGCGCGATCAGCCGGGATTCAATGTGCATGTGGATGTCTTCCAGCGCAGGGTCGAAGACAAAGGCGCCGCTGTCCAGTTCTTTTCGAATGGTGTCCAGGCCGTGCAATATGGCGTCGCGTTCGGCGGAACTGATCAACTTGCAGTCACAGAGCATGCGCGCGTGCGCCTTGCTGCCCTCGATGTCATAAGGATACAATGCCTGGTCAAACGAAATGGACTCGCTGAATTGCTCCAGGAGCTTGTCGGTCTGTTTGTGATATCGTCCCTGCCACAGCTTTTCCTGGGCGGTCTTTGGTTTGGTCATAACACCCCCATCCTTTTCGGCCATCCGCAATCATGCAACTCAGATTGCGGCGGGTCCTGTCTCGGGGCAACCCATCTGTCCTCGCGCGTCACCCATCCCCCCGTGGGACCCCTGCCGCTTCTCACAAAGGAGACATCAGCAGACGGCGTATTTTCAGCCGCAGGGCATTGAGCCGGATGAAACCCTCCGCGTCCTTCTGGGAATAGACGCTGTCCTTTTCGAACGTGGCAAACCGCGGGTCGTAGAGGGACTGCTTGGATTTTCGGCCCAGCACAGTGCAATTGCCCTTGTACAGTTCGATCCGGGCTGTGCCCGATACGTTTTTTTGCGTCTCGTTCACCATCGTCCGCATCAATTCCATTTCCGGCGAGAACCAAAAACCGTAATAGACCAGCTCGGCGTAATACGGGATCAGCGAATCTCTCAACCGCATCACCTCCCGGTCCATGGTGATGGACTCCACCGCCCGGTGCGCCGCATGGAGGATCGTTCCTCCCGGCGTCTCATAGACACCCCGCGACTTCATCCCCACAAAACGGTTCTCGACGATGTCCACTCGCCCGACGCCGTTTTTTCCGCCCAAGTCATTCAACCGGGCCAGCAGGTCGTGTGCGCGCAGGCGCTTGCCGTCCACCGACACGGCAATGCCTTTTTCAAATTCGATCTCGACCTGCGTCGGTTTGTCGGGGGCCTGCTGGGGGGACACACTCAAGACGAACATGTCGGCCGGGGGCGCACTCCATGGATCCTCCAAAATTCCTCCCTCAAAACTGATATGGAACAGGTTGCGGTCCGAACTATAGGGCTTTGCCTTGCTCACCGGAACGGGAATGTTGTGTTTGCGCGCGTAGGCAATCAGGGACTCCCGGGAATCAAAATCCCAAATACGCCAGGGCGCGATGATTTTTAATTTTGGATCCAACGCCGCGTACGTCAATTCAAAGCGCACCTGATCGTTTCCCTTGCCCGTGGCGCCGTGCGCCACGGCGTCGGCCTTTTCTTTGTGGGCGATCTCCACCTGTTTCTTCGC
>CAZGMX010000015.1:27461-28401 GCA_964526865.1 uncultured Actinomycetota bacterium
GAGGTTCCCAAGAGATAACTCCCCTCGTAGACTGCGTTGGCCTTGACAATTTCAAACACGTAATCGCGGACAAACTCCTCCCGCAAGTCCTCGATGATCACCTTGCTGGCACCAGTGGACAGAGCCTTTTCCTTGAGACCTTCCAGCTCCCCGCCCTGTCCCAGACCAGCAGCAAAGGCAATGACATCCGCCTGATAGGTCTCTTTGAGCCACCGCATGATGACGGAGGTATCCAATCCCCCGGAATAGGCCAGCACAATTTTTTTCATGATCGCTTCCTTCCCATCAGCAATTTGAGAATCGCCTTTTGAACATGCAGACGGTTTTCCGCCTGATCGAACACGATGGACTGCCTGCTTTCCAAAACCTCGTTGGTGATCTCCTGTCCGCGGTGCGCGGGAAGGCAGTGCATGACCAGACATCCCGGCCTGGCCTTTTCCATCATCTTCCGGTTGATCTGATGGTGCGCAAACCGCTCCAGCCGCACGGCCGTGTCCTTTTCCTGTCCCATGCTGACCCACACGTCCGTGTACAAGACATCGGCCCCGTCCACCGCCCGCACCGGATCGTGGAACACCTCAATTTTCCCCTCCGCCTGCGGCATCTCTTTCACAAATTTCATCGCCCGGGCAGCCGGCGGATATCCGTCCGGCGTGGCCACCGCCAGGTGCGTTCCCATCTTTGCCGCCGCAAACAGCCAGGACGTCGCAATGTTGTTGGAGGCATCTCCGATGTAGGCCAGTTTCAACCCCTTCAGAGATTTGCGCCGCTCCAGGATGGTGAACAGGTCGCTCAGGACCTGGCAGGGATGCGACCAGTCGCTCAGGCCGTTGATGATGGGAATCGTGGCATAGCGCGCGAAGTCCTCCAGTTCCTTGTGCTCAAAAGTTCGGATGACCATCGCATCGACATAGCGGGACAAAACGCGCGCGGTATCCCC
>CAZGMX010000016.1:0-23162 GCA_964526865.1 uncultured Actinomycetota bacterium
CTGAAAGAACTTCAGAGGAAATTCAATCGGGACGCAGAAGAATATAGCGCAATTCAGACGAGGATCGATGATTTGAACAACAGACAAAGGCAGCTTGAACGGCGCTGGGCGGTTGTGCGGGCAGAATTAGACAGGATAGCGCCAATTTATCAGGGGTTGGCCGGGACGGTTAAAGCCAGGGAAAAAGAAGCGGCGTACGCGCAAGCCGATTTGGACGATTTGGAGAAGCGGCAAGGTAAAGCAGAACAAACGATATCTGGTCTTCCGAATCAGATCGACGCGGTACAGACCCGGGTCAATGGGCTGGAGGAAGTACAGGCAAGATTGTTTAGGGAACTGTGGGCGAAGGAAGATGCGGCAGAGGCGTTGGCAAAAGATGTGGAAAACAGGCGGTCTCTCCTGGATCGCAAAGAAGGTGATACGCGGCAGCTGTTGGCAGAAATTGACCAAAAGACTGCACAATTGAACGAGGCAGAACGGACTGCCTCTGATATTGAAAGACAGCTCTCAGAGGCCAATAGGGACTTGACTGCCACGAGAGAGGAATTGGGAAAATTGCGCGATGATTTGATGCTGGCGCTTGATGAGGGGAGAGAAGTGGAATATGGGTTGAGCCAAATGCGCTCGACGCAGAGGATTTTGGCTCGCGGAAAAAAGAAAGATGAAAAGGCGCTAGATAGACTGCAGAAGGCAATTGCGAGGGCATTGGCAAGACAGAAAGAACGCCAAGAGGCATTAACGCTGCTGCAACAGACCTGCCTGCAAGAAGTGCAAAATGCGCAAGGAGCGGGGCAACAGTATGCACGTGAACGAGAGCAAATAGAGATAAAAATCAGAGAAGCGGGGGAGGCGCGAAATAATGAGAAACGATTGAGAGATCAGGCTCAAGCACGGTTGGGAGAACTTCAAACAGAACATGGCAGTCTGCAAACAGAGAGGCATAGTTTGGAAGACCAGGCAAGACAGGCTACGGCTGAAAATCTTGCTCGAATCAGGGCAGGACAACAGGCGAATGCAGAAAAACTAGGGAAGCAGAATGCACGTGCCCAAGCGGAAGAAGAAAGAGTTGCCCGCCAACACGGAATGCTGTCTATCTTGGATCGGAGGATGGGACGTCTTGTAAGGCTTCAGAAGGCGCTGTTGGATAGTGTCAATCGAAGAATAGATGCTTTGGGCGAGGCAAAGGCAAATATCAGAATTTGGCAGGGGCACAATGCAGAGTTGGAAAGACAGATCGAGGAAGCACAGCGGGTGCTTGAACCAGAACAAGAGAGCAACAGTCGATTGGCCGAACAATTTCAAGATATGCTGGATGATCTGAGGGATGTGTTTAGCGACAACGAGGCGCTGCGACGGGACATTGCGCGGCTCAAGGGCGTGTTAGACAGCGAAACAAAAACTGCCGAGCAGTTGGAGCGGGAATATCAAGCACTCTTGGAGCGGTTTAAACTAGATTGGGCAGAGAAGATGAAGCTGTTTGTGCCCGCGATAGATCCGCAGGAACAAGAACGGGTGATTCATGAATTGAGGGATTTGCTGGCAGGGTTGAGGGAAGGAGATCGCGGGCCATATGAAGATCAATTGTCAGCCAAGTCAAGAGAGCTCGGCGCGGAGGCTGAAAGGCTGAATTTTGAACAAAAATTAAATCAGCTTCTGCCGGCGGACGAAGCCGGAGCGCTGGGGGTGGATTTCGCGGGCGTTGATGACATAGCGGCTGAGTTAACAAAATTTGTCGCCGAATCTGCTGGCAGAGCGGAATTTGAGGCTCAGATCGCCGAGCGGGCGGGGCACGTCCGGACAGTGAAAGAAACTCGGCAGGCGGCTGCGCTCGCCAAGATCGATCAACTTCTGACCAGGATTTCTGAAGAGACATTCTTGCCGGCGAGTATAGCCGACCTGCGGCCCGAACTGGAAGGCATTGTGAATGGCCATGCGGTGAACGTGGGGATGTCGCTGGATGTGGATGGACAAACGCCGCAGGAGCGCTTTGAGGCGGCGGGAAGAACGGCATCGACGGCTTATTACACGAAAAGAATACAGCAATTATTGTTCACAGCATCTTCGATCGCTGAATCAAGAATACCATCAACTGACTCCATCGATAGGGCTGTCACCACACTCGATCTTTTTCGAACAAATGTGCAGAGAGATCTTGGCGAAATGCCTCAAATAATTGGGGATGAAGTTCAGAAAGTAGAAGGCTTGATCAGATCGGCCAGGGAAAAATGTTTGGAAAACAGATTTACGGAATTGTTGGGCCGGTTGGTGCCGGAATCGGTGCCTGCAGAAATTGTGACGCAGGTCCAAAGCGAATTGGGCCAGGTTGAACGGCAGGCGAGTGATTGGGGCGTTGATGTCACTGCCATGCCATCGCACATTGCTCTCGCCGCCCGGCTTAAAGAGCATGAACAGAGGAGTGATGACCTTCAGCGCTCGGCATTTGTTGAACGATGCAAAACTGAGATTGCGCTACAGTTTGCCGTGGCAGATGCGAACTTAAAAACCGTCGAAGAATGGGAGACGGCAAGAGACGAATATGCCCGGCCGATAGAAGCCAAACGAGAAGATCGCGTCTTGGGCGGCGCCGTTGATCCTGTGCTGGAAATATTGAATGCCGCCGTCCATGCGATCAAAGCGGCAAAGAAGGCAGAGGCAGAAAGGCAAAGTTTCGAGCGAGAATTGGATCGCCTATTGCCGGCGGACGAAGCCGGAGCGCTGGGGGTGAATTACACGGCGATTGAGAGCATCGTGTCTGGCTTAAGAATGTTTGTTGCAGGATTTATTGGCAAGGCAGAATTTGAGGTTCAGCTCGACGCGCGGGCGGGGCGAGTCCGGGAAGTGAAAGAAACACGGCAGGCGGATGCGCTGGGAGTAGTTAATGCCCTGCTGTCGCAGTTCTCGAAGGAGGTATTCAATGTGGACAATATCCCAAGCATGCAGAGTCAATTGGACGGCATTGTGCGCGACCACAACGCGGCGAATATCGGAATATTGCTGGAGGAGGCATTGAATGAGGCTGGCCAGACGCCGCAGCAGAGATTTGACGCGGCCAGCGATGTGGCGCGGAGAGAGTATCTGAGGGCACAGTGCAATGCAATTTTAAGCGCAATACAGGTTACGCCATTGGATCAAACGAAGAGAGATCTGCAAGCATTAGAAAGTCAGGCAACTGCGTGGGGTATTTTAGACGAAGAATTTAAGACCATGCAGGCTTATACCCTGTTGTTGGGTGCAATAGCACAAATTGAGCAAGAAAATCAGGAACGTGATCAGCAAGGAGAGCGGATGGCGCTTGTTGAGGGATGCCGGACTGATATTGCCAGTCAATTTGCCGTGTCAAGGTCGGCAGAGAAGACAGGAGCAGTATGGACCTCTGAGAGTACAGCATATATGGAAGACGTGCGTCAGAGGACAGAGGGGAAACCCTATTTGGCCCCCGCCATAAATGAGGTGGACGAAATCCTTCAGGCGGCCATGAGTGCAATCACAGCGGCAAAATTGGCGGCTGTGGATCGCGTGGAGAATCTTGTGAGCAACAACGCTCAATTCACTGCTGTTTCTCCCGAGGCGGGCGCCGCACAGTTCACCATGGAGGAACTGGACGGCGTGGACGCCGCTCTGGCGGGCTGGCAGACAGGATTGGACAGTGAACAAACAGCGGAATTAACCCCAAACGTTGCGCAATTGCAGGGCGCTGTCGCCGCGATCAGGGCGAAAAAGACAGAACTGAAAGAGGAGTGGGATCTGTTCTTTCTGCGTGCGGGTGTGCTGAAGACAAATATCGAAGGCGCGGGATCGCTGGACCTGCTTGGTATCTATAGCCGGGATGTGGGCATCCTTGAAGGCGAAATCGCCGGCGCCCCAGAAAATAAGGGGATGAAGAATGAAGAAGCCGGCACGACAGCCATCGCCGAATTGCGGACCGCGATCGAAGTGGCGCGAGCAAGAATTGAAGCGCTGCCCGTAGAAAAGACGCCCAAACAGATATCGTTGGATGAGATCGACGCGGTCATTGCAACGTTGAACTCGGATGGATTTGTGCCACAGAGGATTCTTGAGATTGGGCAAACAAACAAGAAAATTGATCTAATAAAACACGAATTGTTTGCGAATCACCAGCATGAAGAGGCGTTAATGTTGACGGTCGATGAAAAGGCGGCGATCGAAGAGAGGAGGAAGAACGCATTTGCCCAAGCGCTTATTCGATGGTGTAACAGCCGGACGACGTTGCTTGAAGAACTCGCAGCGGAATTGGGTGGGGGTGAAGTCATAGCGGAACGGATGGGTGTAATAAAAGTGTCAATCACACAAACGGAAAAAGAAAACCTTAGACTGCTTGATAGTGAAATCAGAGCTCGCGAATTGGAGGGGGATTCAGGATTGATAGCCGCGCGCGGCAGAATGGTTGCTGCTTGGACTCTTGCGCGGAATGCGATGTCCCAGCGGTCTGCGGCAGAAGCTCCGGCTGGAGAAGTGCGACTGCCGGGAAGGGCAAGGAGAGAAGCGGCGCCGGCGGTAGGCGCGCCGGCAGAGAGAGGGCCAACCGCGGAACAGCGGCGTGCGGAACTTATCGGCCAAATCGACGCAGAATTTGATCCGGCGAGGGCGAGGGAAGGGGAGAAGGATATCAACGCCTGGCTTGAGGCGTATGCAGAATACTACGGAAGGTTGGAGACCGAGATGCAGCAATCTGGACTGCCGGCGACTGTGATACAGCCGGTGCTTCAACATCTGCACGATCGGATTATAGCGGTTTGTAAGGCGCTCGTTGATGCAGAGTTTTCGGCAGGTGCGGTGCAGAGAAAACGCATGGATGAAACTACGCAGGAAGACATGAATCGGTGGATCGGGGAAAGGGGCGCTTTTGAGGAGCTTTTGGATAAAGGAATGCGGTTGCCTAATGCAGTAGTTGGGGACGCCGTAGCCACGGAGGTCCGCCGGTCGATCTTGGAGTATTTGGATAATGCTGTCCTGGCAGTCCTCAAAGCTGAAATTGATGCGGCGTTCCCGCCACAGCGGGATTTGGCGGCAGTGTCCGAGAGAGCATGGCAGGATAAGATCGCGGCGTATGCGGACGAAATCAGGATGCAGCAGTATGACTCTATAATTGGAAGGGAGCGGAGTGAAGAACTCAGCAGATATCTGCGGCAAAAAAGCGCACATATCAAACAGATGAAGACAGGAGCGGTGGGGAAGTGGGAGGAGGAATTGTCTGGCTTGATGGATTCGGTGGGCAGAGACGGTGTGATCCCCCTGGCAGAAATAGATGCGGCGGCCCAAATATATGAACGGCTTAAGCGAGAAGATGGAGTGGAAAACGGCATGTATCTTGCCTTTGCCAAAGCCGGAACAAAAAGAAAAGTGGATATGAACGATATTTTTCAGCGTATTCAAGCAAAACAGTTGGAGTCTTTGGAAGCTATGCTTGCCACGCCAGCCGAGAGACATGGTGAGGATATCACGGAGGAAATGGTTGAGGGATGGAGAGTGCGCGCGAATGATTTGGTGCCGAACGTGCGGACCGGCGTTCTTGCATGGGCTCGTGGTTCAGCCAAAAAAGAAACGGCCGCAAATGATGCCAATGCGCAAAGGCTGGCGGCAGGATTGCGGACAAGAGATGTACAACGCCAGGCATCCCGCGACACAGAGGAGCTTCGAGCGCTATTAGCAGCACCTTTGACATATGACGGTGTGCCCGATAGACAGCGGGAAGAACTGGGGGCATTGGAAGAGCAGATTCGCGGTTTGCTGGTTCCCAGCACTGTATGGCAGCGGTTCAAGGGCTGTACTCAACGCGGAGACATTGCTGTTGGAATTAGACACCTCGAAGGTGAGGTTCTTGGGGAATTCGTCAGTCTGGATAAAATGATGGAGAGAGGGCCTGCGGCGCGTAAACTCGAGCAATTGAAAACGCTCTTTGAGGGCACAAATCCCCAGAGGGAGTCGGTGCAAAGTATTTTATTGCGGGCCGTGAGTTTGCGGGATCAGGCGATCGAGGCCCTTCAAAGATGCCGTGTGTCGCCATCGCAATTGGCTGAGCTTCTCTCTCCGGATGAAGAGACAAGGGCACGGGCAAAACAAGCCGTTCTGAGCGGTGTCGACAATAGTCTAAAAGATGTCCCCAGGGAGTTTGTCAAGTTCAGAACGCCTCACGATCAACTTGTTCCAGTGTCAGACAACTTGCGAGAAGGCGTGACAGACGAGTTGGAACATGGAATTGTGGGCCAGCTATTGGATAATCCCGCGGCCCACCATGCTATTCTCACTGATCTAGCAGATCTGATGGATCGATTGAACCACAATGAGCAAGGGGTTGTGATGATTAGGGAGGGGTTCATTGCGGACACGAGGGCATCGGCAGAAACGGCTCTTGAAAATCAATCACTTGTGGATGATCAAAGGGCCAAGGCATCATTTGGCCAACAATTAACGAGGATACAAGATCTGCTCGAAGATCAAATGGAGAAGGGAAGAGTGGATGTGACTGCAACGCATCAAGTTCTTGAGCAGATGCGCAGTTTGTGGACACGGCTGGAAAAGACGCCGTATGCCGGAACGTATTCAGCTCAACTCCGAATGTGGGGCATTAACCTGAATGTGGAATTAGACAATGTGGAGGAACAATTGAGCGGCAGTGATATTGTCGAGAAGCCACACCAGGTGCAATGGCCAAGAATATATTTTGCTGCAGATCGCATGATCCAGATTAGTGAAATTCTACAGTGGATTGTTGAAACCGGTAACAATGCCACTTTTGACAAGGCGTCGCTTGGGGATAGAGTTGGTTCTGTTCGGAGTGCCATATTGGCGAATTATCGCAGGATATTGTCGTCACATTCGGATGTGTCGGCGCAGGTTGTGAATAAATTGTTTGAAGAACAGTCGCCGGTGGAAAAACTGTTGGAAAGAATGGGATTGCCCGGCCTGCGCGATGACGTGGCACAAGTAGCCGCCGCCCAAGGGTATGTCCAGCTTTCAGACGAGGCAAAGGGGGCCCAAGGAATTGTGGCCGGTCAAATTGCTATTGGCCTTCCCGCTTCCGCAAGGCTGGGGTATTCGACGTTGCTGAGAGAAGGCCGGTTGAAGGTGAAAGAGCTGATGAACCTTTTTGAGATGCCGGAGATGCCGCTGGAATTTAAAGAGGGGACGGACAACGAACTGTTATTTAAAGATGGTTGGGCGAGAGAGATATGGGAAAACGTGTCCGAGGAGAAGGATGTTTTGAATATTCAAACGCGCCTGCAGAAAGCGATCACTCAATTTTTGGAACATCACAAAGTCGACGTGGGCAAGTTTCAGTGGAAACTGGTTTCCCATGGCCCTGCGGCCAGCCTGATTCATGGAGACAACGACGTCAAGACGGTTGCTCTCAATGTGCGGGCCGTCGGCCATTTGGCCGAAGACGAGTGTTTTGTCCAGCTCATCGTGCATGCCCTGGAACATGAAATTTTGTACCATCCGGCTATCGATCCCAACGGCCAAAGAAAGAAGGACTATCTGATGCAGGAAGTGGCGGTGAACATGCTGGGGATCAACGACGTGATCGACTGGTATTCCAAAGAGCAGATATTCAATCTGTTGGAAAGTCTGCGCCGGGCGGAGGCCGAGGTTGAAGGACGCCAGCAAATGCTGAATTTGGTATTTGCCGCGTTAGGATTGAGGGCCGATGGTCCTGCCGTGCAAAATGAGTATTTGGCCCTGCTGGAAGATAAGGGACGGCTGGACGTAAAAAATCAAGGGGCTTTACTAAAAACACGCGACGAACTCAAGACACAGGCAGAGAAATATAAAGACATGGAAAAGTTGAAAGCCATAGACGCGATCGCCGCAGAAATGCTCCAGGTGGTGATGCTGCCGGGGGTGTATGACGAGAAAGCGTATGTTGATGAAATCGGAAATATCCGGGGCATGGAGGCGCCTGCACAGGAGGCGGCCGGACAAGCGATATGTCAGGAGGCAGTTTCCGAGCCGTTGTCTCCCCTGCTGGTACTGCGTGAAATCAGAGATTGGATGGCCAAAGTCGAGAAGGAGATGGATGCTCAGAGACTTGCCGATCTGTTCGCGCAGATGAAGAAGATTCCCATCGACAAGTTCCCGCAGATTGCCGGGAAGGTGGCAGTGATTCAAAATGCTCTCGTGAATAAAATTGGCCTGGTCCTTTCACTGCCTCAACGGAAGATACTGGGTTGTCTGCGGCAAGGTGCCGAGGCATATCAGGATGTGCAAAAGCATTTGAGTGCGATGAAGGCAATGCTGGACGCCTATGAAACCAATGTCGGTTTTTCATCTGAAGAGCAGGGCAATGCGCACAAGGCGCGCGTTGCGTCCTGCGGGAAGATCGCCGCTGTCATGGGGGAGGCGGCAATCCAGAAGGACTTCGATGAGTTTGTGCGGAATTTCGATCTTCCTGCCACGGCGGTGGAGACCCCGGATGCGGATTTAAAGAAGATGATCGACGCCAGGCAAATAACCGGCATCATGGAATACTATCAGGAAAAATGGACCTTCGCGTTCGATATGGGTCTCACGCTGTTGTCTGTATCTTTGAAGGAGAAATACGGAATGGGGGCCGTGTCGCCTGAACTGATGCGTCAATACAAAGAAGTCGGACTGGCAAAAATCCGCCTTGGCATCATGAACCGGGTCCAAAAATACCGTGATTTTGTGAAGACATTCAAAGCAAGAATGATCGCGTTGGAGCAACAAGCCCAAACCATGACGGATGAAGATGTGAGAATAGCCTTTGAAAAAGAAATAGCGGCTTTGAATACGCTGGCTTTTGCCCCGGGTGATGCCTGCATTTTTGCGAACATGGCGCAAAAGGAGGGATTCATGCAGGATCTGGTGAAGGCGCGTGAAAGAATTCGTGACCGGGCAACGCTGGCTGCGGAAAGGGCCAAACTAGGGCTTCCTGCCGTGCCGTCCGAACCTGCTGTTCCTGCTCCAGCCGTTGTTCCGGCCCGGGAGGTTGCTGCGCCGGAGGTTCCAGGTGCCGCCATGCCCGGTGTTGGAACGAGGAGTCCCCTGAGGACTGCGCGCCTCTTTGTGGGCAAATTGCTTCGAGAACTCGGGAAAAAATTGCCGTATGTCGCGGGGGCGCTTGCCGCCATTGAGCTGAATATATTATGGTGGAATAGCATTCAAAATGGTTTTGGTCTCTTGCT
The DNA here is from genome assembly GCA_964526865.1 of uncultured Actinomycetota bacterium. GTDB lineage: Bacteria > Auribacterota > Ancaeobacteria > Ancaeobacterales > CAZGMX01 > CAZGMX01. Next base: position 9,165 of record CAZGMX010000016.1, read on the forward strand.
TATCGGTGGTCTCGGCCCATTGGGTGTCGTTATTATTGTGGGTACTTTTGCCGTGCCCTGGATATTGTTCACCTTGTTGTGTAAATTCCTCAAGCCCGAAAAGGAAGAAATGGCTGCGGAGGCGGCACGGCCGCCGCCATCGCCGGCCGAAGGAGCGCCACAGCCTGTCCCCGCTGTGGTTTCTGTCCCTCTTGAAGAACTCTTTTCCGGTATCAGGGCCAAAGCCGCTGAAGTCATGCTGGCTCACAAGGTCCTCGCCCAAAAACCAAGCGATGAAAATCTGCGGCAGCGCCATGAGCAAAGTGTCCTTTCTCTGCAGCAAAGCATTGAGGATATGGAGTACCGCAGTGACTGTGCCTATGCCGATGCCGTTGTGAATGACATTCAGGAGGGCGATGTCCTGCGTGGTTCCGACGATACCCGCCAGGTGATGGTCACCGCAGAGAAGGGCTATTTCCGTATGATGTCTCTGGATGGGACATTAGTGAAGCGGCTGTCCAAAATGGAGATGTTCAAGATGCTGATAGAAAATCCAGGGGCCCTGAAAAAGGCGATGCCGCTGGACCGCGTGCCGCCCAAGGGTGCGGCGGTAGAGTTCAACAAGCTTGGATTTATGCAGTGGATGAAACAGCAGGCGCTGGAAGCGAAGAGGCGCGCCGATGTCGAGAACTATATCAATCTTCTCATGCAGGCGCAGGTACTCAAGCTGTTGGATCCCCAATCCGTGGCGCGGATGTGTGCGATGGCGCTTCAGTGGGAAGTGGGCAAAAAGCAGGAGGAAGTAAAAGATATCCAGGCGCCTGCGCTCTCAGCGAATGCGAGTGAACTGATTGAGGCCTTGAAGAAGGGCGCCACGATGGCTGAGGTGAGCGACAAGGCCATTGCGGCTGTCAATGGCGAAATCAAAAAGACCTGGAGAAAAAATGCGGATGCGGCCCTGAAGGCGGTTGCGCCGAAAGCAGATACTGCGCATGACGAATGTGTCGATTCCGTCAGGCAGGGTATCTTTAATAAATTCGAAGATGCTGTGCGACGCGAATTGGGATGGAGAGTGTCTGCGCCGGTCTGGATATTTGTGCATGAGGCTATGCGCGAAATTGCGAAGGAATATGTGTCGGGCAAGCCGGAGCAGCGCCATGCCAGGGTCAATGACATCGTCATGAGGACAGAACGGAAACTGAATAGATATCTCAAAACAGCAGGGGTGGAAAGGCGCACGGCAATTCGTGTGAGAAACCTATTTAGAAAGGCAATGAGGCAGGAGATCGCATTGAACCGGTTGACGCCCATCGCTTTTGAAACAATTTGGGATATCAACATGGAGACGCCAGACCCCGACGTGTATCTGCGGGAAGGACCCGCGGGCTATGAAAAGAGGATGAACGCCATTGTCAGAAAGGCGGAGCATCGAATCGATCGGTGTCCTGAGTTGGATAATTTGGACGCGAGTGTGGCAAGCGAATTAAAGACACAGTTCATGAAGGCCATCACGCGAGAAGCGGTGGCCGTCCTGTTTAAGCCGATCATCGAGGAGACATTGGGTAAGGTCCGGGCTGTGCCCCCTGTGCCCAAGGAACTGCCTGCCGACGAGCGAAAAGCGCAATTAGAAAAGCGGGAGAAAGAAATCGATAAGATCATGATCGTGGCGGAAGAACATTTGGATCAATGTGCGGCGGGAATCCAAGTGAACCCGGATGATCTCAAAAAAGCTGTCAAAGCCGCCAAGAAAGCCTTGCGGAAGGAAAGAGACTATCAGTTGTTTGAAAGCCTGAGCATCGAGCAGGCCAATGTCGTCAAGACGGTGCTGACCTATGAGAGCAACGGGGAACATGTCAAGGGCAAGAGCAAGATCGGTCTCATGCCGACCTCCGCGGGCAAGACCATGGCGCTTTATACAGCGGCGTACATCATGGCCTTGAACGCCCTGACCGATGAGGGGAAAAAACTCAAAGAGGGCATTCTGGTCACCTCGCCAGAAGAATCCAAGGCGCGCAGTGATGCCAAGGAGGCGGCGGATATCCTGTCCGTACTCGGCATTCAAGTGGGATATATCGGCACGACCCCCGATGGTCATCCGCAGGGCTATCTCTACAGCATGGACATCCACGATTTCAAACCGGTGGAAGATTCCCGCGTCTATGCGGAGGCGACGGTGATTTATGGCACGGTGGACAAGTTTGTGCACCGGTCCCAGCACGAACGCATGCAGGTTGACGCCACGGATCGCATCTTTATAGGCCGCGCGTGGCGGCTGAGAATGGACGAAGTGGACTGCCCCCTGTTGTACGACTTGTCAACGCCCTATATTTCTTCCAGCCCCTTGGCGGACCGCAGGCTGGCAGACAAAATCAATGCCCTCGTGTCCGAAAATCTTCTGAACCGGACGGAATATTTCGAAACGGATGCGGCGGCGCGGATCGTGACGCTCAATGTCCGGGGATTGATGGCACTGCAAAAACTCTTGGTTGAAATGCATGTGGTGGACAAAGACAAACTAGCGGCCAGGTTCAACGAATGCGCAACGATGACACAGGCCGCGCTGGCGGCGCATTGTTTCTATGAAAAAGGCGTGGACTATTCGTTGGGCGACGTCAATGGCAGAACAGAGATTGCCTTGCTTTCCGGCACCACGGGCGGCCTGTCATATGCCCTGCGCACCGCCCTGGAGGCCAAGGAAAATGTCCCCGTGGATTTGGAACAGAATGCCCAAGTTGTGCGGTTGATCGGTGCAATCGTCAAGAACAACATCATGGGAAATCCCACCCTCTGCGACATCGATGAAAAGCAGCGAAGCATCTTGCTGCGGCCCCGCGGGATCAGTGTGTTGAACCAGGCGCTGAAGCAAAACGGATTCAGCGACGAAAAGCTTGCGCAGTATGGACTCAAGCTGGTGCAGATGGCGGAGACGGCCCTGCTGGCACAGCGCTTTTACCATGAGGGTGTGGAGTATATGGTTGTGGAAAAAGACGGTAAGAGCGAAGTGCAGCTGCTGGATGCCGGCACAGGCAAGCCCATGCCCGGACGGCGGCTGTCGCATGGTCTGCACGCCGCGATCGAAGCGGCTCGCGGCTTGGATATTCAGCCGCAGGGAGTGACAAGCGAGTGGTCCACGCTGACGGATTTCTTAAAACAAAACTTTATATTGTCCTTCGGCGGTGTCAGTGCAACCTGTGATACAGTCGCGATGAAGAGACTGCACGATCTCGATACGGAGAAATTTACGGCGGGATTGGAGAGCAGACTGGAGGCCAAAAAACCTCAAATTTATGAGACCGATGCGGAAAGAATGAGCGGTATGTTGGCGGACATCAAGAAAAAAGAGGAAGAAGGGGATAAACGCCCCCTGCTGATCAGGGTGGCCAACGAAGTGGAGGTCAGAAAACTTGAGAAAACATTGCGGGAGATGTTGGGCAAGGACGCCGTCATCAATACGATGTGCGCGAGAAATTACAGCGATATCGACACCATCAGGGAAGAGGCTGGTCAGCCGGGGGCTTACACGATCGTCACCAACCTCGGCGGCAGAGGCATGGACTTCAAGTTGAGCAACCTGGCCAATGAAATCGGCGGATTGATTGCCGTTTCAACGGCCATGGATGAATTGGAAGCGTCGGATATCCAGTTTAAAGGCCGTGTGGCGCGCCATGGCGATCCGGGGTCGTGGTGGGGATATTGGTCTTTGCAGGACCCCGTCTTTAAAAAATACCAGGATGCCCATCCGGACGGTATTGCGGTTCTGCGGGATAAAATCGCGGCGCAGAAAAAGTTGCATGCGCAAGACAGAAAAATCGCTCCGTTTGTGAGCACCGAAGCGCCGGATGTGGAAAAGATTGTGACGGAATTCAGGGAAATCATCAAAGGCATCCACCTGGAGAACAACCGCCAACAGCAGATGTTTTCCGACTATGTGGAGAAATTCAAGGGAAAATTCTTTACCCAGCGGGACGCGCGGGTGAAGGAATATGGGGATATTGTCATCCAGCTGGAGCAGGCCAAGTCGGAATATGGGGCGTTGGGCAATGATCCCTTGTTGAAGAAGAAGGGGGTGGAATTCCTCGGGCTGGTGCTGGCGGGGAGACAAATCAACGTGAGTGCGATGGAGCCAAAGGACATCATCCGCATGATTGAGCAGCAATGCGAGGAGAAACCGGAATTGCTTGCGCAGATCAGGGAGCGGGCCGGGAAGGGCGAAGAATCCGCCGTCCAGCTTGATCAAATCCTCAAAAAGCGAGAGGAGATGCGCAGTGAAATGGCGCGGATCAGCGCAGAAGCGGCCAAGGTCGAAGCGACAATCATCGCCGCGGATACCAGCTGGAAAAGGTTCCTGGCAAAGGTGGACAACGTCCAGAAGGATTTTGACCACTTTATGCGGCATTATAGCTGGCGCAGACAGGTGGCTTTTGTTGATGCCCTGACGAGCAAGGAAAAAATGGTCAAAGAGGCATTTGAAGCGGAATTTGGCAAGGAACCCGAGAGAGAGAAATTTCTGCGCACCACTGTGCCGCAGAGGATATTGTCATTTTATGCAGTGTGCAGTGTGGCCGCTGTTGCCGCCATCGCCTGGATGGGGAATTCTCTGATCTTCACAAAAATGGCAGCAGGGATTGGAGCCGCGCTGGGAATCGCGCCGTGGGCCGGTGTCGTTGTCCTGGGAGTGCTGTTGGTCACGCTGGCGGTCCGGCCGATGACGGGACTTGGCGGATTTACGGCGGTGGGGGGATGGGCCGCCATCAGCGGGCTCTTCAAAGCCACGACGACGGTGGACCTGTCCGGCGGAATCTATTCTGCCATCTCGTGGGTGGGATCCTTTTTGGCGGCTCAAATTCCGAGCGGGGTTGTCGATACGCTTCAGAATGCGGCGGCATCCAACGAAGTGGGGACTGCACTGGTTGTTGCGGCAATTGGAATCGTCTCGCTGGCGGTTGCGACCATGCTCAAGAGGGCCTACATTTCTCGAATCCAACCGGGGCAGGAAAGTATGCGGGACGCGATACGCATGATCCACGAGATGGACGTGCCCAGGCCGCTCAAAACTGCGGGGGTGTTCCTGATCCAACAGTTGATCCCATTGGGCGCGCAATTTTTGCCCAATCTGGCCAGCGTGTATCTGCTCGTGGCATCGGTGACGATCCAATTGAGCCAAACGGCGCCCGGAATGCTGGGGCTGATGGGCGCGAAGACATTCATACCGGTGTTCCTGTGGGCCGGCGCGGCTTTGAGTGGTGTCGCGCTGTTGGCGGTTCTGGCGACCATCTGGATGAACAAAAAAGAAATCGCGGCGGCGCCTTACCGGGCCGTCAAGCCGCTGCAGAAGGGGTTCACTGCGGGATGGGATACGGTCACCATCATTTCTGGCGCCTCATTGCTGATGCAGCTGGCGCTTGCCGTGAACGGCGGCATGATCGGAGCCGTTGTGGTTGCCGCGCTTGTCCCGCTGGCCAAACATTTCATTTCAAAGAAAGCGGGGACATACGTCGTGCATTGGCGCACGGTTCTGAAAGGCGTTGCGGGAGGGATGGCGGCCTATTACCCGCTTTATCTTTTGATCAGCAGTTACGGTGCGACACAGATGCAGATCATGGCCGTTGCCGGTTTTGTGTCGTGGGTTCCTTTGGCGTTTAGCGGTGTCGGAATATTATTCGCGCTGGCATTTGCGGCATCTCGCATCGCCGCCATCGAACAACAGAACAGGGGTGTGTCGCGGCTGAGAAGCATGGCGGAATTTCTTTTTGCTCAGGGATTCATCAATGTGCGGCAGTTGGCGCCCGCGCTGATGGCCCTGTTTGGACTGGGCGGTTTACTGTGGGCTTACATGGCCGGCTTTATACCGGGATTCGGCCCCTTGATTGTCCTTCAATGGGTTGCCGTCTCTTATTTTGCCGGCAAGTACGCGGGAGTGCCTTTGATGAAGCGGCTCGGACAGAGAATGCCGCAGGATTGGGTGATGAGATCGGCGGTGGGCGCTTTTATCTCGCGAGAAAGAGCGGAACCGCAGGCGCTTTTGCAGTCGGTTTCAAAGATGAAAGAAGGACTTGCCAAATACAAGGCCGAACGATGGCAAAGCGAGAATCCCTTCCAGCTGGCATTGGAAATTATACAGACCAGCGCGCAAGAAAGGCCCCTTCGAGCGGGGGGGAAAGCAACATCCATACTAAGCCGGTTGGCTCAGAGGCTGAGCAGTTTGCCTCCCATGGAAGGAAGGTGGGATAAGGAGGTCTTGTCCGAAGATGCAAAAACAATATTGACCTATGACCCGGAAATCAGGGAAATGCGGCCAGACATGACGGACGCACAGAGAGAATCGATTGTTCGCGGTCTCATCAGTCTGTTTAATGAGTTTGATCTCATTCGTACACCCTGGGCACGGGTGAAAGAAGCCCTGCGAAATCCCGGAAAATGGTGGGCAGGAATCGGCGCGGCGGCGAATATCGGAATGACTGGATCCGCATTTGCCTCAGCGCCGGCTGCTGTGCAGCAACAGCAGATGAGAGAGTTTGTTGATAATTTCCAGAAGTCTTCTGTCGCCCGCAAGGCAGAGGCCATCAAAAACAGGGTGGCGGCTGAGGCAGCGGCCCTCCAAAGAGAATGGGATGAGCAAGTAACAGCGATGCTGCAGGAATCTGAAGATGCCTTCATGGAGGAAAGCCTTAATTTTGCCAAGGAAAGCTATCACTTCCTCTTGGATACAAAGCAGATAGATCAAGAACAATTTGAGGCGGCATGCAGAGATATTGAAAAGCAATTTTATCCGGCGCCGGAAGAAGAAGCAATGCCCTTGGTTGCCATGGGGCCGACAGAGATGTTATCGCGAGCCGGCACCAGGGCCACAGCCGCAGAGACAGCTCCAGAACTGGCGTTGAACCAGGCCGAACTGGCCCGGCTGGCGGCGTCGAGGTCGAGAAACGTGGTCAACCGTCTTGCCGGCGTGAACAATGATGTGTTCGGAAAACTGGACTCTGCTGGAGCTCAGATGGACAAGTTGGCCAAAGAGGGAGTTTCCTGGAATCAGATTTGTAGTGTACTGACGAAGATTGAGGATGCGTCGAGCCGGTTTAAAGACATGCTCGCAAATGAAGCCATTGTGAATCCTGATTTTGATAGCCATACCCGCGCGGAGTACGAAGAAAAATTCAATCGAAAGGTGCGAGAGGTTGTGAAGGCCATGGCAGTGAATGCGGCAAGTCCGGCTGTGGAAGCGATGATCACTGAATTGAGGCAGACCTGTGAGAAAAAAACGGGCATAGCACAGATGCGGGACATGCAGTTTTTACGGAACATTGGAGATGTTCTGCGCCGGATCCACTCTATGGCGGCCGCCAATAAAGCGGCGGAACAAGATGGTTTGGCCGCCATTGAAAAGTTGAGGGTGCTGGCGGAAGGCATGCCCTCGCTGGTTTTTGCGAAGGCAGGGGCGGAGGCGCTGGCTCAGGCCCAGGCCCATCTGGGAGCGCCTCTGGAAGAAACGCACGGTGAGGCAACGCCGCGGGTTGGCGCCGAGGCGCCTGTGCCCGGCGCGGAAGCTGCTCCTGGGAAAGCAGAGTCCTTACTGAAAAAGCTCGGACCGATTGAGGAGGCGCTGAGCGCCGATACGGCACTGATGGAACCTATCCCCGACGAACAACTCGCAAAATCTGAGATGCGTGGTCCGCTGAAAATAGATATTGATCGCGCCGAATCGTGGCTTAGGTCCTGCGATGATTTGGCAAGGACCGATGCGGCTGAGGCGCGGGGACTTGACGCGAAAAAACTTGAACTCGGGGGGCTCCTCTTGGCCGCAAAGGAACAATATCAACGGATAGAGCGGGCGGTGCAAGAGCAGATCAGGCCTCCTGCCCAGGGGGAGGCGGCGAGGGTAGCGGAATTGCTGGGAGAACCCGCGGCAGGACCGACGGTTGTTACGCCACCGGTGCAGGCTGAGCAAATTGAGCCGGACAAAATCGCGCTTGAGGGCGGCCAAATCGTGCGCAATTTAGAATCAGATTTAAAAATTGCGCGTAACTGCGTTCCCGATGAAGAATCGAAACAAGCAAAAGAACCGGTTCGAGAGTGGTATTTGGCCGTTTTTAGAGGGCACATCAATCAAGCGAGAGATTGGGTAGCCGCATACGATAAACTGAAGCCGGAAGTAAGACAACAGATTCCGGGTGGGCAAACGATGAGAGACGATCTTGATGATCTAAGTAATAAAGATGGAATATTGGAGAAGGCAATTATAAAAATGGGTGAAATATGGCAGCAGCAGAGTGCGTCGAAAGAATTTGCCTCTGAGGCGGTCCGGATCATAAGAGCATTGCAATTTGAGAAGGGCTTTGCGGATGAATTGGTAGTGAGTGAGGGATGGATAGCTGCACTCAAAAAATCCATCGGTCAATTGAATGATTGGGTCAGTGCGTTTGATAAGCTGACGCAGGAAGAAAAAGATCGAGTTCCGCAAGGCGCAGATTATAGGAGCAGGCTAGTTGCATTGAAGGGGGAATCGGAAGCCGCGCTTGCAACTGTTGTCAGAAAATGGGAAACGCAACTGGCGGCAAAAGGGCCCGCTAGGGCGGGGGCGTCCGCAGAGCAGCCCGAAATGCCACCTATGCCTCCTGCGCCCACAGGACAGCCAATAGCAGCAGGGCAGGCGGCTCCGGCGGGAGCGTCTGCGGCAGGGGCGGCACAAGCGAGTGGTCTAGGAGTGCCTGCGGCAGGGCCGGCAGCTCCAGCGGGAGCACAGGCGACAGGAACAGCAAGTGGTCTGGGGACACCAGTGGCAGGGCAGGCGGCTTTGGCAGGGGCGGTGCAAGTTCAGCCACAGCCATCGAAGGTGGCGAAGGCGGAGGTGAAATCGGAGCAGGTTGAAAAACTGCTAGGGGAGTATCCGATGGTTAGGGGGGCATTAGACACTGAGATTGGGGCGGCAAAACAAGTTGTTACTGCGGAGAATGTGGTTCTTGGTCCCATGGCAACGACAATTGGTAAGGCTCGCGCGTGGTTACAAGAGTGCAATGGATTGTCTCCACCGGATGCAAAACATCTCATCGATGCAAAAAAAGAGGCTGAAACCCGCCTTGCTGAGGTAGAAAAAGAAAACAACCGGTTAACGGAACTTGCCTGGGGGGCAACCGAGCCCACGACCGGTACGGCAGGACAGCAGCTCCCTGAACAGGCTACCGAAGCACGACCGCTCGCACCCGTAGCACCTCCGGCGGAAGCCGCAAGGCCACCCGCACCTCCTACACCGCCCGCGCCAAGTGAGGCAGCACAACCTCCTGCACCTCCTGCCGCCGAAGCGCCGGCCGCTGAAGCCCCAGCCGCAAAATTGACCGCCGCGGACAAAGTTTTGGAACACGGCAGAAATATCATGGAGCAGTTGAAAACACTGCAAGAAGAATCCGCCGCCCTTGCGGTAAAACCCGATGAAGTCGATGCGGCGAAAATCAATGATTTGGACACGCGGGCGAAAAACGTCGGAAGAGAATTGGTTACATGGCAGAGAGAGTCCCAGCAGCGAAAGATAACAAAGGCCCTCTCTGCACCACAAAAGAGAGAAATTGCAAAATTAGGCAAAGATGTCGCGACGCGTTTGGGTGATGTCAAAGCGAATATTAAACTGCTCAGAAATATTTTGGCAGGAAAAGGCAAGGTCAAGGAACCCGCTGCGCCGCCTGCAGAGCGGCCGCCTGCAGCACCCGAAGGACGGCCACCCGCGCCGTTGACCGCGGCAAAGCCAGCCGCGGAAGTAAAGAAACCGGTGACGCCGGAGGAAAAGAAACTCATGGCTGAGATTGCGGAGCTGGAGAAGAAGGGCGCGGCACTGGAACCGGCCTTAAAAGGCGCATATCGCGCGAGAACGGCCGCAAACGTGGATGAAATCATTGGCCTGGATGAGCAGGCGATTGATGCCTTCTTGAAAGAAGCGCTGCCAGGCGCTGCTGCGGCCGGTGCGAAGACTGATCTGGATGGAATCATTCACGGAAAGGGCCTCGCGCTATCAGAGGCGCAAGTCAAAGAGTTGAATAAGATGGGTGTCCGCATCCTGTCTAGAACCGCTGGAGAAGACGGCAAAGAGGTCATCATCGTTCAATCTAACAACAAGATTGCCGTGAGTGAGGATGGAAGATTGTCGGTTACCGCGCCTGGGCGTGTCTTGACCAGTGTTGACTTTGAGAATATGGCTGATGCCATCTATTTCATTGAGGGCGAGGGAAAGCTTGGGTCTAACGGTGAAATTGCGCCTAACAAAGATAACAAGCTCTCACCACCCTATGGAATTGTGAGTAAAGTGCCTAAGAATAAAGAAGAAAGAACGATGGAATGGTACCGGAGAACGTGCATAGAAACACTAGAGGGTTATTACAGCCGTTGGAAAAAAGATGGATGCCCAGGCGATTTCATTGATTATTCAGCGGCGATCTATTGCCCGGTTGGTTCAACAGAAAAAATTGGTGCTGACCGCGGTGAGAACGTGCAGTGGCCGAGAAATCTAAGAAACAGACTAAAGTCAAAAGGCATAACGCTGGGGCGCGCCACGATGTCGGGAAGCGTCATGATCTATGCCCTGAGCGTTATGGCGGGCCCTGAAAAAGGAACTTTCGTGATCGAGTGCAAAAAGCCGGGCCTGCTGGAAAACCCCCAAGAGAGATTGCGAATATTGCAATTGCAGAAGAACCGGCTGGAAAGAAGGCTGGCGCGGGAAAAATACGCGCCGACGGCAGAAATCAGCGCCGCGACGGGAGGCTGGCTGGGAATGGTCGGCGCCGCAGGCACGGGCGCGCTCAGGGCGGAGGATTTTCTGCTGGCGCTGTTGAGCGGCGGCGAAAGTTATGTTCATCTGCGGGCCACAATATTTGAAAGAAATCCGAAGGTCGGCGCCATGGTTCAACAGGCGGCCGCGGCGCAGGCAAAAGATGCCTATGCGGCGCAGAGGGAACGTCAGGAGGCCGCTTACGCGTTGATCGCCCTTCGCAACGACTGCGTGCGCTGCCGCGTAGAGGAGCGGGAATCGAGGGATCTGCTGAAAGAAAGACTGGAAGCCCTCCGCACAGCGAAAGCTGCCTATGACCGCAGTGCCAAGACGGAAGACGACCGGGACAGGCTGGTGGACGTGTGGCGCAAAGCGCAGGCGGTAAAGGATTCCGCCCAGCAGGCGATGGACCGGCGCTTAAAGATGGAGAACGAAATCAAAGAAATTCTGGGGCTGGATGCCGAGGCCGGCCTGGATCTGGGTGAGAAACTGTGGACGATGGAGGATATATCCGCCCTGCTTAAGACATGGGGTTTGCAGGACCCTTACACCGAAGTCGGCACGAGCATTGGGGAATTGTATGCCCGGATTGGAGAAGGGATTCGAGACAGTGTGCGGGATTCAGCGTACTCCTTGTCGGTCGAGGCATTGATGGGGGCCTTTGTCGTCCCTGTGGTCATGGAAAAGAAGTTCCGGCCGAAGGATGCGGGGACAGTTCAACTGCAAAAAGAAAGAGCGCTGGTGGGTGTCAGTGAGTCCGATTGGAACCGCGAACACGAAATCGCGGCTTTGTTAAAGCAAATTTCGGAAATCACGGATGAAAACACCCGGTTGATGCTGTCTTCGGCATTGGCCAGACTGGGGGTTTCAAATCCAGAGATTCATATTCGAACAATCCAAGAGGCCAGTCCGGACCAGAGAGATGCCGTTCTTCAGGAAGAGGCAAACACCCTGGCGAGGGATTTGATCGTACAAGACTTTCTTTTGATGTTGAGACGGGCGGAGGCAATGAAGGGTGGAGAGGGGCAGATGAGTGTCAAGAAGGGAACGCCGGACCTCCTCCTGGATTATCTGGCAGAGAAAAAACTGGCGGTTTGTGGAACGGATGCTGCGGGACGGCTGACGATCAAGCCGGTTCAGGGCAAAAATTTGGTGGAGATACTGCAAGGCAAGGACTTTGCGTCAGAATTTGCCAGTTTTGCGGCGAAAAAGGCGGGGGATAACGACGCCCTGAAGAAATTCTGGATGGAATATTTCGGACTCATCCAGAACTATTTGGCCCTGCGGACGGACAACCGCGCGGCCCGCATGCTCAATCAAAATCTCACAATCGCCGGATTGGACAAGCGGTTGGACGCCATCATGGTGAATTACCTGCGCAAGGAAGCTAATCCGCTCCTCTCAAAATATTTAGTGCCCAAGAAGTTGGTAACGATTGCCAGAAAAGACGGTAAAATAGCGTCGGTTACGCCGGTGGACGGCAAGTCCCTGTGTGATTTACTGCTTGGACTGGACGACAACCAAATCAGAGAAATTGAGAAGGCTATCCCAGCACGCGAACATGGAAAGTGGCGTGACTGGGTTGCGGAATTGAAGGCCAATCAGACGCGTTTGAAAAAAATACGCGCCACACGGGAGGCATTGCAGGCAGATCCCAGCCGTCTGTGTCTGGGGTTGGATGCCGCCGTGAATATGGCGCGGCGCAATGCGTTTATCAACGAACGGCGTTTGTTTGAGCAGGTGTTGAACCTCGCGGACATGAATCCAGTGCGAGAGAATCCGCATCCGCCGGCGCGTGAGCCGAGTTTTAAGTACAGAATGTATCAGGGGCTTCAATTGGACAGCCGGCGCGCACGGGAGATGAATGCGCTGTATGAAGAAGTTGCGCGGCTGTATCTAAAAATGGCCGCTGAGCATACCGCACTGCGTCTGCGAGAAAGGGCGCGCAAAACCGACGAGGCGGGATATCAAGCGGCGCTGAAGGCGCAAAACGACTTGGAACTGGTCTTTAAAAAGGCTGTGGGCCTGCCGGTGGGGCAGTCCATATTGTATCTTTCCGACTATGGTCTGGACGGTGAGTCGTTGAACGTGATATTGAACGCGGCGCCAAAAGGGCGGAACGCCATAGCACAGGCGGTTGTCCAACAGAAAATGAAACTGCCTCAAGACAGTGAAAATCTAAAAAATCTTGAGCGATTCGAAAAAGATATTGCGGCAGGCAATAACTTCCTGGTGAATGAAGGGCTGATCTTTGCGGGTGCGGTTGAGCAGAATGTAAAAGCAATGAAGGCCGTTGTGGCGCGCTATTTTGAACGTTACACGGACGAGAAAGGCGAAGTCGTTTCTGCGGAGCAGATGGAGTTGGAAAGCTCAGGAAAAATGCTCACGGAGCTGCTCCGGATTGCCAGTCCGCGCGGCGGCAAAAGACTCCAAGGCGTCCATTATGATCCCGATCTGGGAGGGGAATCCATCCCTGGACACAGGGCATGGCTGTTGGGGGTTGCCACAGGGCAAAGATATGATGTGGATTATTTGTTTGATTCCGACACGACCAAAAGGGCGGCGCATGCGGCACGAGCAAAAGCGCAAACAGACACGTTGTCTCAGGAAATTTTAAGAAGACATAGAGAAATAACCGGCGCCTATGAAGCGGCCGAACTCCTGTTCAGGCATTGGCAAACGGTGCTGGCCGACAGGCAGAGTCAACTGAAGGCCCTGCCCAAGGGGGACGCACGCGCGCAAAAGATGAAGGACGCTGTGTTAGAAGCCCAAATTCAACGCGACACCGCATTTCAAGATCTGCTGCAAAAAACCCTCTTGCTGGAAGGGTTGGCGGTGAAAAAGGTGCCTGAGGCACAGGTCACGACGGTATCGCGCGCTGTTGCGAATGCGGTGAAACCGTTTCTGGCTGAAAAGCAAAAGGCCGCTGCCGAAACATTGATGGGGCAGTACCGCCTGTATGAAGCGCTCAAGCCCTTCCTGGTGTTTAAGTATTCCACCATCAATGGATTTGCCGCCGGGGCCAATGTGGAGGTTGATCCCATCGAGTATCTTTTGGGAGAAAACCAGGAGGAGTTGGGCAGGCTGAGCGAGGAGATTGCCAAAAAGCGCTTGGCGGATCTGGTGGTCGATTTGAACCGAAAGATTATTGAGGGATACCTCAACCTGAAAGAAAAAGAAGACCGGTTCCTCGGATTGGTGGAATTTGCAAAACAGCGGATGAACGATCTGAGGGTCCTTGGGATGAAAAATGAGGATGTCCAACAGATGGA
>CAZGMX010000016.1:23172-28199 GCA_964526865.1 uncultured Actinomycetota bacterium
TTGCCAAAAACCAGAAGGATTCGTGGACAAAATTCGCGGCAAAAATTCAGGAGTTTTTGGCGTCGCTGGCCGTCCGGGCCGATGTTGCACCCTCCAAAAAGGATCTCGTGCGGAGTATCCTGATCGCGTTGAGCGAAGACCTGGCCGAAATGAGGATCGCGCGGGCGGCCCTGGATGAGGCAAAGCTGGGGATCGCCGGCATGGGTGTCGTGAAAGAGGATCCGGCGACACATCAGAGACAAAAGTTTGATTTGCGTGAATTGGGTGAGAATCAGGCGGAAGGCGTTGACAGAATCGTTGCGGCGATTGTGGAGAACCACCCCGGGATCCAGGCTCTTAGGGATCTCTCCCGAAAAGCCAGGATTGAAGAAGACCGAATCGGCCTCACGGCCTTGCCGCAGGTCAGCTTCAATTTCTTTGCGTCCATCGCCGGAAGCGCCGGGAGGGAATATTTGGGCGGCAAGTTCCATTGGAAGTTCCTGGGCGATGAGACGGAAATCATGGAAAAAATGCAAAGAGTGGAGGGCGAGCAGAGGACGCAGGAAGCCAGGCTGAAGGCCCAGCGGCTGGCGAGGGAATTTTATGAGCGATTGGAACAGCTAAAAATATTGCCCGGCAGACTGGGGGATGCTTATGGCGTATTGGAAATCATGGGACGCAAATGGATGCGAATGCGCGAAAAAATGGCGCGCGGAGAAGCCGTGACGGCCAAAGAATGCGGGGAAGTCCATCGGGATTATCAAAAGGCGCTCGGCAATGTCGTGTCGCTGAATTACCAGTTCATGAATCAACGGGACCGCGTCGCGGCGATACTGGACAGGCTCAATATTTCGGATGCGGTGAAAGGATCCGCATTGACTCTGGAAACGAAGGTCCCGCCGGCACAGGCGGTACAACTCGCGGCGGAGAAGGCGCCCGCCGGTGAAAGAGACAGGCTGCTGCGGCAAATTGCTGAGATGGAGAAGGAAACTCAGGATGTAGCGGCAAAATTGGCGCTGGCGCGGCATCGCCTGGCGGTTTTGCAGGGGAAGGAGCGGTCATTGTCGGAGTCGGAAGAGGCCGCGTATGAGGCAAATATTGTCTCTCCATTGTTGGAGCTCAATCCCAGGGGAGTACAGCCAGGATCTATCCGCACGGGTGGATGGTACAACGCGTGGCGAGAACATGGACATCACACAGGTTATGACAGTTTGGCCCCGATAGGGACCCCTGTGCGGGCGCCGGGAGCCGGTCATGTCTTTATGGCATCTGACGGCCATGGAATTGCGGGTCGCATGCTGATCATGGCGCATGAATTGGAGGATGAGCGCGAGGTTTATAACAATGCGGATGTCTCGGGATTAAAGGCTGGGATGTCAATTTATGGAGGAACATCCGGCAGATCGTTTGCAGACAAGAAGGGCAGGACACTGTTCCAACTCGCGCCCAATGAAGCTCTCAAAGTTGTTGGAGTTGATAAAAAGAAAGGCATTCTGCAGATCAAACGCTACAAGTTTGTTTCCGAATTCATGCATTTGAATGACAGGGAGGGAGCTTTCTTGATTAGGGAAGGCGCCGATGTTGATGCCGGAGAAAAAATTGCGGAGGTCGGAGATTCCGGAAACGCGCGGGATCTGCGGAAAGATGATAAGCATCTACACTGGGAGCTATACGGCAAAAAACGCGGGGAAGACGGCCGCGTTGTAAGGGGCCAGGAACTGAATCCTCTGGAAGTGTTTTTCATGCAGCACGGCCTGCTGGACGCCTACTCGGCGGCGATGGCCGCGGATCCTGCCCAGTGTCTTTTGCCTGGGATTGCCGTAGGCGGCGCGGGAGGAGTGCTCTCACCTTCGATGCGGTGCAATGTTGTCAGCTATTGGAACGGCAACAGGCAATTCAATTTTGACGCATACACCGATGCCACGGGGCACGGTCCGATCGATGTCACGGCGGCGTTGAGACAACAAGGATTTACCGCGACGGGCCGGCACACGGAAGATCCCACACGGGGATATACACTGGATTCTGTCCGGTTGGCCACAGGTAGTAACGGTATTCCCACATTCATTTTGGGGTGGAGGCGGGAACGGATGGTTAATCAGACGACGCAGCAAGTTACTTCACGGGAGGCCGTTGAGGCGGGATGGAATCTCTCTCTCATCAACCAGCCGACGGAAAGGCTGGTGGGGCATGTCGGAGTTATCAAAAGCACGGAGGGAGTTCAGGCGCGCGCCGGTGTCAGCTTCGAACAGCCGGATTTGCGGGTGGTGATTGAGGTGCGCATCGGCAAGGATGGAAAGCCCGAGTATATACTGCATGCCCAGAAGACATTTGAAGCGACGTGGGGTTATCTTGAAGTAGGAACGAACTTGAGGCAACAAGCGCGGACACTCGCGGGCGCTGCGGAAGCGCGTGGGCGTCACAATGCGCGCACAAGCTTGGAGTTGAGCGCGGATGTGGTTACACATCTGGAATCTACCGGTCAGTTGGGCGACGTGGCGGGGCAGGTCGCGCTTTCCAAATACATGAGCGATAATCATCTGGATTCTATTACGATTGGTCTTAGACAGCGCGAGGGTGAACAAGCCACACCGTTTGCCGACTATCAAACGGTTGTAGGGGCGGGCCGGCTGGCCGTGGGCGCCGAGCGCAGAGGCCCGTCCGCGCGGTATCAGACGCCCTTTGGCGAAGACGGCAGTTTTGCCCTGCTGGACGTTCAACCCGGCATGTTCACGGCCCTGGTGGATTTTCAGGGCAAGGATGGATCCAGCAAGGTGTTCCAATATTCAGGCCAGCCCGACGCGCTGGGAGAAGGAAATCTCCTGCTTTCACTCCAGAAGGGGGAACACGCGTACCGGCTGTTCCTGCCCAAGCTTGGACAGGCGGGTGTTCAGCTTGGCTATGCGGATGATACGGCGCGTCTGGACCTCGGTATGGTCAATCTGGCCGGGGGCCCGGAATTCACAGCCACCGGCACAATTGATGCGCGGCGTTTCATCTGGCAGGCCCTCAGCAAGAAATTCCGGCAGGCAGTGCGGGAAACACGCGGCGGAAAATATTCGTTCAGCGGCGCCGCGTCGATCTATTACGGTGCGCAGGCTTCGGGGCAGATCGACGAGAAGAAGGAAAACGATTTGATCGCATTTTTTAATGCCATGGGGATTTGGTCTGGGTACAACTCTGCAATGCGCCAGCAGATGATCGATAACGGCCTGAATATATTCAAGCATTGGACGGATATCAGCCAGGGACGTTCGGACGACATCAAGAACCGCATGAAGGCACTGAATTTGGCGCAGTTGGGTGCGGAGGGCAGGGCAGTGCTTGCCGCAAGAGCAGCACTGACGCAGGTGATTATCAACAGCGTGTTGCAGGGCGGTGACGCGACGGCGGCACAGCGTTTGGGGCTGGCGCCCATCAGCAACGATCAAAACCGCACGTCGGCATTCACCAAGGCGTGGTCCGAAGCGGCCGCGCCGGCGGAAAATGAATTTTCCCGCACCACGGCGCTGATGAGCGCTTTGTTTGAATCGGTTGCAGGCATAGACAATGAAGACGCCCGTGCCAGCGCGCTGGGGGAGGCCATTTACAGGATGATTGAGGCGTGGGGCAATGAGCAGGGACGCATCAGCGCGTTGGCATTATCTCTTTCACAAGCCGTCCTGCCCCAGACCAATGAACAGTCCCGCATCAGCGCTGTTCAGCGTGCGCTCTATGAACTGACGCGGCCGGAAGCGAATGAACAGTCCCGTTTGAGCGCACTGGAAAAAGCGATCCACGAGATAACAAGGCTCGAGTCCAATGAGCAAGCCCGGATTGGTTCGATCCAAAAGGCGATCCATGAGTTGACGAGACCGGAAGCCAATGAGCAGTCGCGGATCAGTGCCGTCCAAAAGGCAATTTATGAGGTGTCCCGTGTCGAAATGAACGAGCAATCGAGGATCGGCGCGATTCAGAAGCAAATTTATGAAGTGATACGGGCAGAATCGAATGAACAAGCCCGCATCAGTGCTATCCAGAAAATGATTTATGAACAGGTTCGGCCTGAGGCCAATGAACAAGCGAGGATCGGCTCATTGTTAAAAGCAATCTATGAAATGATGCGGCAGAAAGGCAACGAACAAGCGCGCATTGGCGCGATAGGCAAGGTTATCTATGAGAGCATACGGTTCCAGAGCAATGAACAGGCGCGCATCAGCGCAATCGGCAAGGCCATCGCGGACTGCAATCTCAATTTGTCAAATGAACAGGGCCGTATCAATGCTCTGGGCAAGGCAATTCTTGAGGCAACCCGGCACATTGCCAACGAGCAGGCCCGTGTCAGCGCGATTGCAAAGGCCATCCACATGTCTGTCATCGGGATTTCAAATGAGCAGGCGCGGATCAGTGCGTTGGAGACGGCATTGTCGAGGATCATTATGCCCATGGCGAATGAACAGGGCCGTATCAGTGCCTTGAATAAGGCGCTCTTTGATGTGTTCCGCCCAATGTCCAACGAACAAGCACGCGTCAGCGCGTTTGCGTTGTCTCTTTCACAGGCTGTTTTGCCCCAGACCAATGAACAGGGCCGGATCAGCGCTGTTCAGCGTGCGCTTTACGAATTGACGAGACCGGAATCCAACGAGCAGGCCCGTGTGAGCGCACTTGAAAAGGCCGTCCATGAGATAACAAGGCTTGAATCAAACGAGCAGGCGCGGATCGGCTCAATCCAGAAGGTGCTCCATGAGCTGACGAGGCCCGAATCGAATGAACAGGCCCGGATCAGCGCCATCCAAAAAGCGATTTATGAAGTGTCCCGCGTCGAAATGAACGAACAATCACGAATCGGCGCGATTCAAAAGCAAATCTATGAGGTGATCAGGACGGAGTCGAATGAACAAGCGCGGATCAGCGCCATTCAAAAAATAATTCATGAACAAGCGAGGCCGGAGGCAAACGAACAGGCCCGGATCAGCGCGTTGTTGAAAGCCATCCACGAGATGACCCGGCCGGAAGCCAACGAGCAGGCGCGCATCGGCGCCGTCAACAAAGCCATCCATGAGTGCATG
>CAZGMX010000017.1:0-3488 GCA_964526865.1 uncultured Actinomycetota bacterium
GATTCTCCATACGGCCATTTACCACACAGGCATTTTGGGGAGGGTCGTGGGCTGGTTGTGCGGCGTGCGCGTGATCTTTTGTTCCCAGCGCAGTACAGACGACTGGCGCGGCAGTCTGCACGTACGGGTGGATCGATGGACGCAGAGAATGGTGAGTTGTTATGTTGCAAACTGCCAGGCGGCTTCTCGCAGGCTGAGTGGTGTCGAAGGCATTTCCCAGGGAAAAATCCGCATGATTCGCTCTGCCGTTGAGCCTGTCCGTCCGCCCGGTCCGGCTGCTACACGAGAACTGCGGCAGTCGCTTGGAATTCCTGCGGGCGCGCGCATTGTTGGCACGGTGGCCAATTTTCGTGAGGCCAAGGGGCATGCGGTCCTGATCCGCGCGGCAAAAAAAATTCTGGCGCGATGTCCCGAAACATACTTTGTCTGGGTCGGGGACGGTTCTCTGCGCGAAAGCCTGCGTGCGCAAATTCTCAAGGAAGGGCTGGAACATCATATCCGGATGGCGGGATTTCAAGGGGACGCAGCGCTATCGGGATATTATGGCATCTTCGATGTGTTGGTATTGCCGTCCCTGTGGGAGGGAGTTCCCCAGGCCCTGTTGGAAGCGATGAGCGCGGGGCTTCCCATCGTCGCAACGGCCGTGGGAGGAGTGGGCGAGATTCTCACGGATCATGTGGATGCAACCCTGGTATTGCCGGGCAATGCGGACGCCCTGGACCGGGCCATATCGGATGTGCTGGAGAACTCGGCTCTCGGCCGGCGCCTGGGGGCAGCCGCGCGAGGGCGGTTCGCGCGGGAAAATTCCATGGAGGCTATGGTGGCGCAGACTCAGACAATGTATGAAGAATATCTGAAACGGACCGGCCCGGACCGGTTTGGAGGGGATGATTCCTGCGTTCCCGGAAAGCCGGTGGTGACAGCGTGAAAATTGCCCATGTCATCACGCGCATGATCCTGGGGGGAGCCCAGGAAAATACGCTTGCCACCGTTCGGGGGCTCAGGGCGCTGGGAAAATACGACGTGACACTTATCACAGGCCCCGAATTGGGGCCGGAGGGTGATTTGCTGTCGATGAAGCCGGTGGAGGGACTGAGGGTCCTGAATGTTCCCTCCCTGCGGCGCAATGTGCATCCATTTCATGATCTGGCCGCCGTGATTGCCCTCTATCGGATCTTTCGCAAAGAGAAATTTGATGTGGTGCACACCCACAGTTCCAAGGCAGGGATTCTGGGGAGGCTGGCTGCCCATTGGGCGGGAACCAGGCTGGTGGTGCATAGCGTCCATGGATTTGCGGTCGGACCGTATCAATCCCGGATTCGCAATGCGATGTTCAGTGCTCTGGAATGTTGGGCTGCGCGATGGACGGACGTCTTGATCTGCGTGTCGGATTCGCTCGTGGGGGAAGCGGTGCGGCTGGGGCTGAAGCCCAGAATAAAGACAATGGTGGTGACCAGTGCCTTTGACTGGCACAGGTTTGAGCAGGCGCGAGAGCGGCGCCAGACGGTGCGGCAAGAATTGGGGTTCGATTCGGACGATATCGTGATTGCAAAAGTGGCCCGCTTTTTTCCCCTCAAAGGCCACGATCAGCTTTTTGAGGTGGTGGGGGAGCTGTTGGATAAGTATCCCCGGTGCAAATTTTTATTGGTGGGGGACGGTCCTTTGCGGCGGCAGTTTGAGGAATTGGCCCAACAATGGGGATGGGCGGGAAGGGTCTTGTTCACGGGGCTGGTCAAGCCCTCGCGTGTGGCGGATTTGCTGGGGGCCTCGGATTTTTTGGTGCACACCTCTCTGCGCGAGGGACTGGCCCGGGTCATCGCGCAGGCGTTTGCCTGCTCGCTGAGTGTTGTGTCCTATGATATCGACGGCGCACCAGATCTGGTGAAAGACGGCCAGACAGGTTTTCTTGTCAGGACCCATGACAGGGAAGGACTGTTGCGGGCGATGTCCTGTCTGGTGGAAAAGCCGGGAGAGCGCCAACGCATGGGGGAAAATGGTCATCGATCGGCTGGCCAGAGATTTTCGCTGGATCGCATGATCGGACAGTTGGATGCCATCTACCAAGGGGGCGGGTCTTGATCGTTCTGGCCTATGCGTTCATCATCGCAATCGCGTTTGCCGTCTCCATTATGCTGACCCGCTGGGCCATCGTTCTGTCCCTGCGTCACGAGGCATTTGAATTGCCGGGGCCCCGGAAGATTCATCTCGTCAAGACACCGAATTTGGGGTGGGTGGGAATGCTGGGCGGTTTTTTCGCGTCTCTGGCCGTGGTCGGAGCTGTCACGCTGGCGTGGAAATTCCTGTGGTCACCGGACAATCCCTATGCGGCGGGGATGATCCGGAAAATGCCTCTGATGGCCGGGGTCACGGCGGGCGGTTTGCTGAGCATCGCCGCGGGGTGGGTGGACGACGCGAAGAGGTTGAATCCTGCCTGGAAAATTCTGATTCAAATCGGACTGGCTCTCTTTCTGTATGGTCTGGGAATCCGGATCACGCTGTTCGGTTCGCAGGTATTTCACGCATTGTTCACGGTCGTCTGGGTACTATGCGTTATGAATTCCTTCAATCTATTGGACAATGCCGATGGGGCATGCGCCGGTGTGGCAATGATCGCGTGCGCTCTGTTTCTGTGCGTTGCTGCCTGGCTCAAACAGTATTTCATCGCGATGGCGCTGGGCGCATTTTTGGGCGCGCTGGGCGGATTTTTGGTGTTCAATTTTCCCCCCGCAAAAATTTTTATGGGCAACGCAGGCAGTTCCTTTGTGGGATACACCATCAGCGCCCTGACCATCCTGGAGACGTTTTACCGCAGGGGCGCGCCGTCTTACCTTGCCGTGATGATGCCGGTTCTTTTGCTTGCGGTTCCCGCCTATGACACGGTCTCGGTGATCCTGGTGCGCCTGTCTCGCCGTCTCCCCGTGTGGAAAGGGGACACCAACCACTTGACGCATCGTCTGGTCCGAAGAGGATTGTCCAGCCATCAAATGGTGTGTATCATCTATGCCATCACCTTGGCGGTGGGCGCGGGGTCGTTGTTCTTGCCGTTTGTCTCTGCGTGCAGGGCGGTTGTTATTGTGGCGGTCAGTATTTGTCTTCTTCTAGGGTTGGGGGTATGGGAATGGAAAACTCGTTGATCCGCGCGGCTGTTATCAGGATTTTGGATCGGGCGGTGGCGTGGGGGCTGTGGGTTCTTTTGTTTCTCGCGCCGCTCAAGTGGGGACTTCCGGTTTTTGATCCAGACAAGGTTCCTCTTCCCGTCTATAGCACGGACTGGCTGGTGGGATCCTGGCCCATCGAGATCTTTTGCTTTGCCTCGTATTTTTTGTTTTTTCTATACTGCGGGCGCACATTGATTGCGGGGACCATGAAGCAGAACACCCTGGAACTTTCCGTGGGCGGTCCCGGTCTGATGGTGCTGGGTGCTGTCGCCAGCGTTTTTATTTCGGCAAACCCCAGCTTGAGTCTCGTCTACACGCTTGTCTATTGCG
>CAZGMX010000017.1:3498-27887 GCA_964526865.1 uncultured Actinomycetota bacterium
CCTGTGCGCTTTTGTTTTTCCTGTTGTTGTGGCGCAATGACCTCTTTCCTTTTCTGGCCTGCGCGGTGGTGAGTTCCGCCGGTGTGGTGGCCTTGATCGCTGTCTTTCAGAGATGGGAAGGATTTGCCCAGACCTCACAGTGGGCCGGGCAGTATTTGGGAACCCATCCCTGGATCGATACGATTCAGACAAAATTGCAGAGCGGGCGGGCATTTTCCACTCTGGTCTATCCCAACAGCCTGGGGGGGTATTGTGTGATGACCCTGCCGCTTGTGTTTGCCTGGTGGGTACTCGCTATCATACGGAAACGGGAGTCCCGCGATTGGCTTGTCCCCGTGTGGGTCATCGCCGTGTGCGGCGTGGGTTATCTCTGGTGTTCCCTGGAACACCCGCTGAGTTTGCGGGGGCTGTCGTGGGTTTCGGGATTTCTTTTGGGAGCGGTTGGCGCACCGTTGTCCTGTTTGTTGGCCCTTGAATTTTCCGCGTCGCAGGGAGCGATGGCGGTTTTTCTCCTGGGTGTTGCCGCCGTGGGGGTGCTTCTATGGAAAAAGTGGGCGGGCAGGCAGGGCAACCGTTTTTCCCTGCTGGGCGCGATTGCCTTCATTGTGCTGGCGTTGGCCTTGGGTTTCTTTTTTCTGGAGCGGGCCGGTTTCATCAAGTGGAATACGCTTCTCATGCGTTGGAGTTATTGGGTGGCGGCGTGGAAAATGGCGATGGCAAAGTGGTGGCTCGGCTGGGGGGCCGGCAGTTTTGGTGCCGTATTTCCCCGGTTCAAACTTGCCTGGGGAGGGGAGACGCAGCTGGCGCACAACCATTTCTTACAGGTATTTGCGGAACTTGGTTTTGTGGGGCTGGCCGGCTGGCTTTTGTGGTGGGTCGGCTGGGTGCTGTTTAAGCCGCGAGAAATCCGTCTGGACCGGATTCTGTGGTGGGGCGTGGTTGCCGGTCTTGCAGGATTTCTTCTGCACGGATTGATCGATTTTGATTTCTTTGTGCCGGGGATCACGGTGCAGGCCCTCTTTTTGTGCGCCGTGGTTTGGGATTCTCGATGCGGGATCCAGGACGTTTCCGTTCGACTGCCCGCATTGATTCGCAGTCTGCTGTTGTTTGTTCTGATGATCGTGTTGGTTTTTTTCTCGTATCATCATTTTTACCGGGTGGCACTTGGGCAGGGATATTTTTATAAAGGGGTTTCATGGATGGGAGTGGGAGATTGGCAAAAGGCGCGTCAGGCTTTTGACCAGGCCACCTTTGTGCAGCCCCGCGTTCCCGTGTATCACTTTTATCGTGGGCTCGCGATGGAAAGAGAAGGAGATATCGGCGAGGCGTTGAATTCCTACCGCGCCGCGTCGCGGCTGGCGCCGACCGTGTCCCAGTATTATCATCGAATGGCCCGTGTTGTGGCACCCTCCAATCGAGTGATGGCCCTCCAATACATGAACGATGCCTGTAAAAATTATCCGACCAACGCGTCCTATGCCATGGAATTGAAGGAGCTGGAGAAGAGATGAAAGATAAATGGGACGGGTTCATTTTTTTCTTTTTTCTTTCCCGGGATGTGTGCAAAAAAATTCGGCCAAAACGAATTTGAACAGCTTCTTGACCTGCAATTCTCATCAAAATATGAACCTGTCCCATATATCTTTTGTGGACAACAAGGATAGGCTTTGATAAAGTGTTGAGTCTTGCGGGAAGCACGGCTAGTGCTAAGTCGGCTGTCCGCAAACGATTGAGATGAAAAAAATACTCCTTATTCACGGGCCTAATTTGAACCTTTTGGGCCGGCGCGAACCGGATGTCTACGGTCATTTTTCGTTGGATCAAATCAACCGGGACATGCTCGCAAAGGCCAAGGATCTGGGGCTTGCTTTGGATGTGTTTCAGTCCAACCATGAGGGCGAGATCGTGGACCGCATTGGATCCGCCCCTGCAGACTACGATGTCTTGATCATCAATCCTGCCGCCTACACGCACACGAGCATCGCCATCCGCGACGCCATCAGTGCGTGTGGAATTCCCGCCATCGAAGTGCATTTGTCCAATATTTACAGTCGAGAGGATTTTCGTCATCATTCCATGATTGCGCCGGTTGCCCTGGGACAGATTTCAGGGTTTGGCGCAAACAGCTACCTGCTGGCGCTGGATGCGGCCAAGGCCGCCATGGAGGCAAAAAAGGCAAGGAGGACCCGGTCATGAATCTGAAAGAAATCAAGGAGATGATTGAGTTGATGAAAGAAAATGAGATATCTGAGTTTGAACTGGACAAGGATGGGACAAAAGTGGTCCTCAAGCGCGGCGGCAGGGGAACTGCCAGGGAGGTCATTGTGGAAACCTCACCGGCCAGGCATGTCCCGGCGGCTCAACCCCTCGCGCCAGCGGCACCGCCCGTACCGGCGGCTCCGCCGGAGAATATCGTTTTTATCAAGTCTCCCATGGTCGGAACCTTCTATCGAGCGGCGTCACCCGAAGCCGATCCCTTTGTCAACCGCGGCCGTGATGTCGGCCCGGAAGACACGGTGTGCATCATCGAGGCCATGAAGGTGATGAACGAGATCAAGGCCGAGGTGAAGGGCAAGATATTGGATATTTTGGTGGAGAACGGCGAACCCGTCGAATTTGGCCAGCCGTTGTTCAAGGTCGAAAAGGGCTGACGCATGTTTGAAAAAATTCTGATTGCCAACCGCGGCGAGATTGCCGTGCGCATCATTCGCGCGTGCAGGGAATTGGGGATTGGAACCCTGGCCGTCTATTCGGAGGCGGACAAGAATTCCCTTCATGTGCGGTATGCGGACGAAGCGGTTTGCATCGGTCCCGCGTCCAGTTTACAGAGTTATTTGAACATCCCCGCCATCATCAGCGCCGCTGAAATCGGGGATGTGGACGCCATCCATCCGGGCTACGGTTTTTTGGCGGAAAATGCCCATTTTGCCGATGTGTGCAAGGGCTGCAACATCCATTTTATCGGGCCATCCTCGGAGTCCATGCGGATGATGGGCGACAAAAACAGGGCCCGGAAAATCGCGAAAAAGGCCGGAGTTCCGATTGTCCCAGGCAGTGAAGATCTGATTGACAGCCGAGAGAAGGCGCTCGATCTGGCGCGCCATTTGGGGTACCCCGTGCTGGTCAAGGCAACGGCGGGCGGCGGTGGCAGGGGAATGCGCATTGCCCACAACGACATCAGCCTGGCAAACGCCTTTTTTACCGCCAAGTCCGAAGCGGAAAAGGCATTCAATGACGGCGGTGTCTATCTGGAAAAACTCATTGAGAAACCGCGGCACATCGAGATTCAGCTTTTGGCCGATTCACACGGGCAGGTGGTGTTCCTCGGCGAAAGGGATTGCACCATTCAGCGGCGGCATCAAAAATTGATCGAGGAGTCTCCCAGTCCCGTTGTGAGTCCAAAACTTCGCGCCCGAATGGGGAAGATGGCGCGGAGGATTGCGGAGTCGGTGAAATACGTCAACGCCGGCACCGTGGAATTTTTGCTGGACCGGCACGGCAATTATTATTTTATCGAGATGAATACCCGCGTGCAGGTGGAGCATCCCGTGACGGAGATGGTCACGGGGATCGACATCATCAAGGAGCAAATTCGCATTGCCATGGGCGAAAAATTGGGGATCGAGCAGAAAGACGTGGTGCTCAACGGCTGGGCGATTGAATGCCGGATCAACGCCGAGGATGCGGAAAAAAATTTCATGCCATGCCCCGGCAGGGTCACCCTTTTCCAGTTGCCGGGAGGGCCGGGAGTCCGGGTCGACACCGCCGTCTACAGCGGCTATGACATCCCGCCCCATTACGACTCCATGCTGGCAAAACTCATCTGCCACGGGGCCAATCGCGCCGACGTTATTCGAAGGATGCAGAGGTGTCTGGATGAGTTTCTGGTGGAAGGGATCAAGACGACGATACCCTTTGACCGGTTTGTGTTGAACGATCCCAATTTCCAAAAGGGCAAGTACGCAACCGATTACGTCGACGAAATGTTGAACAAGGAAAAAAATTTGATGGGAATAGGCTCCCAGGAGCCTCGTTAAAGCGAAGGAGGGGGTGTCATGAGACTCGCGGTGGCGGTGGTGGCTTGGCTGTATCATGCCTTGGCAGGGATGTGCATGCTGTTTGTGGTTTTAGTGTTTTCCTCCCTGGTGTTTCAACTTCCTTTCAACCGGCAGGACATCAGCCTGAAGATGACGCAGTGGGTGTCGGATCCCTCTGGCCGGCTGGCGATGGGAGTTTTGGCGCTTTTGCTGGGGGTTGTCTTTTTTTTTTTTCTTTATACCCGCGCGCGCATGGCCCGCCAGGAGCCGTCCATTGCCTTTGACAATCCGGACGGTGAAGTCAGCATCTCTGTCCGCGCCATCGAGGATTTTGTGGGCAGGATCGGCCGGGACTTTGCGGAGGTAAAAAGTTTGGAGCCCTCCATCGTGGCTCGCCGGGAGGGGGTTTATATCGTACTCAAGACGGAGCTGTGGTCGGGGACAAACATCCCAAAGCTGACCGAACGCATCCAAAACGTCATCAAGAGCCAGGTGCAAAATATTTTAGGAATTGAAAATGTGCAGGCCGTCACGATGAGTGTCTCCAAGATCATTGCCCGCGACAGGGAGTATCAGATGCCCTCTCAGCCGGATATTTTTGCAGGCCAGGGCCAGGGGCAAGAGGGAAATCGGGAGATATCGTCGGATGTGCCGAACATTCCGTATCAGGGGTAGAAGAACAGGATTACGTAGTACGGATTGGGGATTACGTAAAAGATGCACATGTTTTTAATAATCCGTAATCCGTACAACGTAATCCGGGGTTAAGGATTACGTAAGAGATGCACGCATTTTTAATAATCCGTAATCTGTACAACGTAATCCGGGGTTAAGGATTACGTAAGAGATGCACGCATTTTTAATAATCCGTAATCCGTACAACGTAATCCGGGGTTAGGGATCAAGAAAAAGAGGAGAAAGCATCCATGACGAAGGTTGGTATCTTAACGGGTGGCGGGGATTGTCCAGGGTTGAACGCTGTGATTGCGGCGGTGGTTCGGAAATCCATCCATGAGGGATTGGATGTGGTGGGAATCATGCGCGGATGGGCCGGAATGCTGGAGTGTGACACGATGAAGTTGGACCGGAAGGCGGTATCCGGAATCGTCTATCGCGGCGGGACCATTCTCAAGACCTCCCGCACGAATCCCATGAAAAAAGAGGCCGACGCGAAACTCTGTATCGATAATTTTGGAAGAATGGGCCTGGATGCCCTGATCGCCGTTGGTGGAGACGACACGCTGGGTGTCGCCTATAAATTGCACCAAAAGGGTCTGCCGGTCGTGGGGGTCCCCAAGACGATCGACAATGATTTGTCCGGGACGGACTGCACCTTTGGGTTTGATACGGCGTCCAACATCGCCATGGAGGCCATCGACCGCCTGCACACCACGGCGGAGTCGCACAACCGCGTCATGGTGGTGGAGGTCATGGGCCGCGAGGCCGGCTGGATCACCCTGCAGGCCGGTGTGGCGGGCGGCGCCGATTTGATATTGATTCCGGAATTTCCAATGGGGATTGAAGAAATCTGCACCTACATCACCAACCGCCACAAGGAGGGCAAGAGTTTCAGCATCGTGGCCGTGGCAGAGGGTAGTACCTTGATCGGCAGAGCGGTGACGCAGTCGAATGATTTGGATGCCTTGGGGCATGTCAAATTGGGAGGCATTGGGAACAACCTTGCCAAAGAAATTGAAACGCGCACGGGATATGAGACGCGCGTGACGGTGCTGGGACACATACAGCGCGGCGGGAATCCCACGGCGTTTGACCGTTTTTTGGGTGTGGAATTCGGAATCAAGGCCGCGGAACTTGTGATCGCGAAGGATTTTGGCAAGATGGTCAGCAAGCGGGGCAATGACATTGTTGCCATTCCTTTGGAGGAGGCCGTTGCCAAGCATCGGCTGGTGGATAAGCGGCTCTATGACATGGCCAAAGTATTCTTCGGGTAGCAGACTGTTGAAAAAGGTCATTTTCTTTGTTGCATGCTGCGCTTCCTTGTGCGGCGTACCAAAAATGTACGCCTCCGCGGTCGCTTGCATGCGCCTTGAAAATGCCTCTTTTTTAACAGTCTGCAGATGGAATATATTTCGCAGACTGTTGAAAAAGGCCGCATGAAAAAAATCATCGCCAACGAACTCAGGGAAAATATCCTTACCGCAGAAAAGGTCCTTGCGGACTGTGTTGCCTCGATCGAAAAAATCGGACAAATGCTCGCGCACGCGTTGAAGTCGCATCACAAGGTCCTTTTTTGCGGCAATGGGGGCAGCGCGGCGGACTGCCAGCATCTGGCGGCCGAACTGGTGGGGCGGTTTTGCCAGGAGCGGCAGGCTCTGCCGGCGGTGGCCCTGACGACGGACAGTTAGATCCTGACGTGTTTGGGCAATGATTACGGTTACGACCAGGTCTTTAAGCGGCAGGTCGAAGCCCTGGGGCAGGCCGGCGATGTTTTGGTGGTGATCACCACCAGCGGGAATTCGGCCAATCTACTGGCTGCCGTGGAAGCGGCTGGCGCAAAGGGTATGAAAACCGTTGCGTTGAGTGGAAAAGGCGGCGGCAAAGTGGCCGGTGTTGTCGATATCGCCTGCGTGGTGCCGTCTTCCAGAACGCCGCGTATCCAGGAATGCCACATTGCGATCGGGCATATTTTGTGTTCGCTCATCGAGGGCGCCCTTTTTCCCAGTGCCAAGGTCTCTGCTCACACCCCTTGTGAAAAATCCTAAGATCGTCCGTCTTTCAGGCCTTCTTCCGATCGCCCGCTCCCTAAAAAAGGACAGGAAAAACGTTGTCTTTACAAACGGGTGTTTCGATTTGGTCCATGCGGGCCACGTCCGCTATTTAAAAAAGGCCCGCGCGCTGGGGGATGTGCTGATCGTCGGAGTCAATTCCGACGCCTCCATCCGGAGGATCAAGGGACCCAGCCGGCCTTTGGTGCGTCTGGAGCACCGGCAGGAAGTGCTGGCGGCCCTGGAGTGTGTCAGCTATGTGGTTTCGTTTGACGAGGATACGCCCGAGCGGTTGATTCGGGCGATCCAACCGGACATCTTGGTGAAGGGGGCGGATTACCGGGTGGGTCAAATTGCGGGCGCGCATTTTGTCCTTGCGTCGGGAGGCAAAGTGAGACGGATTGGCCTGGTGAAAGGTTTGTCCACGACGGGCTTGCTCTCCAAATTAAAATCGGTTGGACGAAAAGGGTGCGAAGGATGATCACGGTGCGCCAGACAAAAGCGGTGTATCAGATTTTGGATGCCAATGTGAACCGCGCCCGGGAAGGGCTGCGGGTGGTGGAAGAGATATTCCGGTTTGTTAAAAAAGAGCCAGGCATGACACAGACAATGAAGAAGATGCGCCACCGCGTGGAAGTCATTGTGGCCGAATCGGCCGTGGACGGCCGTCTGTTGGAGGCCTCGCGGAATTCCCAGCAGGATCCGGGCCGCCGGATACATGGCGGGCGCGAGTTTTCCAGGACGTCTTTGGGCGATATTTTGAACGCCAACCTGCACCGGGTGGGGGAAGCCCTCCGGGTACTGGAGGAATTTTTTAAACTCTTTGATGTGCGCGCGGCCCGCAAATTCAAGGATCTGCGTTACGATTTTTACGACGTGGAAAAAGCCGCGAGGGAAATGGTGTGAGGGGACTTTACGCGATTCTGGATGCCCGGACGCTGGGCAAGAGAAATCCGCTTGAAGCGGCCCGCGCGGTCATCCAGGGCGGGGCGCGCGCCATTCAATACAGGGCAAAAAACGTACCGGATGGGAAATTCTATCAAGTCTGCCGGAGGTTGGCGGTTCTGTGTGCCAGGAATCACATTCCTGTGATCGTCAACGACCGCTGTGACATTGCCGTGTCCGCGGGGGCCCACGGCGTTCATTTGGGACATGAAGACTTGCCCGTGCAAGCGGCGCGAAAGATCGTGGGGCCCGGCAGGATCATTGGGGTGTCCAGTCACTCGGTGAAAGAGGCGCTCAAAAACGAGGCGATTCTGATGAAGGGGGACAGGTCCTGTTTGCGTCATTCCAGGGGGTATGTTGGCCTGGGACCGGTCTACCGCAGCAAGACAAAATGCACGAGGCGCCGCCTGCTGGGGACCAGGGGCGTGCGACAAGCAGGCAAGCGGCTTGCCCTGCCGTTGGTAGCCATCGGCGGGATTACCCGTGACAACGCGGGACAGACCATTCGTGCCGGGGCCGGAGCAGTGGCCGTGGTTCATGATATACTAGGGTCTAATCGTCCTGCGCGCTCGGCGAGGCAGTTGGTTCGCATTATTCAGCGACAGGCTCAGGGGCAGGAATAATGGATATGGGAAAGGATGGGTGAAGGGATGAGCGTCCTGGTGGTGGGTTCGGTGGCGTTAGACACGCTGAAAACCCCGGAAGGGGAGAGAGAGGAAATCCTCGGCGGTTCCGCGACGTATTTTTCGCTGGCCGCAAGCTATTTTACCAAGGTTCACATGGTGGCGGTTGTCGGAGAGGATTTTCCGCAGGAGCATTTTGATTTGCTCAAGAAGGCCGGTGTGGACACGACGGGGATACAGGTGTCCTCCGGAAAGACATTCCGCTGGTCCGGTTCCTATGTGGAAGATATCAACAATGCGAAGACGCTGGACACACAGCTCAACGTTTTCGAAAATTTTCGCCCGAAAATTCCCAAGGAATATCACAACGATAAGTATGTCTTCTTGGCCAACATCGACCCTCTGCTTCAGAGCGATGTCTTGAGTCAGGTCAAGTCTCCCAAATTTGTGATGATGGACACGATGAACCTCTGGATCCAGCTCAAGAAGGATGTCATTTTACAGCTTCTCAAAAAGGCCGATCTGTTTGTCCTCAATGAGAAGGAGGCAAAGATGCTTACCTCCCAGGCCAATTTGATCCGCGCCGCCAAGGACCTCCTGGCCCGGGGTCCCAGAAATGTCGTGATCAAGAAGGGGGAGCACGGGGCGCTCCTGGTTGCCAAGAACGAGTTTTTTGTGGCTCCGGCCTATCCGGTGGAGAAGGTCTGTGATCCAACCGGCGCCGGCGACAGCTTTGCCGGAGGGATGATGGGCTTTCTTGCAAAACGGGAAAAAATCGATACAATGACTTTGCGTAAGGCCATGATTTATGGAAGCGTGATGGCGTCGTTTGCCATCGAGAGTTTTGGATTGGAGAATTTGAGCAGCCTCACGGAAAAGGCCATCGCGGGCCGCTTCAACGAATTTTGTGCCATGATGAGATTGGAGACGACTGCCTCCGAAGAGGATTGGCGCACACCGAGGTCGGTGAAGTGAGTTTGGTGATCCGTTTTATGCGGGCGTAATTCAGCGGTAGAATGCAAGCTTCCCAAGCTTGACGTCGCCGGTTCGATCCCGGTCGCCCGCTTGTATGCATTGGAAAAAACATGTTCTCTTTCGTCAATATACCGGCAAAAATTCTAGCCATTCTAGAACTCGATGTCTCCCCTGCGCAAATCGCAGGCGGTTTCATGGAGTCCCTCATGGGATTGGTCAAGCCGAATGCCAAAACAGTGGAGAAGATCGTCAAGAAGGAGGGGATCAAAGCCTTGAACAACTGGCTGAGCAAGAAGGCGGCAGGTCCAACGGAAGGTACCGGCGGCACCGGCACCAATGCCGATACCGCCGACTCGACCGAAAATTCTTCCGCGAAAGACGCCGTCTCGTCCCTCCAGTCGCTCTTCGGAGGGAAGAAGGAATCAGACAAATAGAAACAGAATGTGACAACATGGGTATCGGATTGTTTCTAGTTGCCACTCTATATTGTAGTCGCCGTAAAGCAGTGGCTCCTTCCCCCCTTGTGGGGGAAGGCTGGGATGGGGGGGATTCCCTGATGTGTAAGCACCCCCCACCTAACCTCCCCCACAAGGGGGGAGGAAATCTTTGCACAATATGTTGGGGTCACTGGAGCCAACCCGATACCCACGTGTGACAATTTTAATGCGGCCCGAAGGCGTGATATTGCGCTAGACGACGGGCCCAACGATACGGAGGAAGTTTTATGTCCCTGCGAACAATGCACATGTTGTTGCCGACGGTTGCTCTTATTTTTCTGCTGTCTGCGGGCGGTTTGGCCATAGCGGCGGAGCAGGAAACCTTTTCTACCCCCACGTCCGATGGATGGAAGATTGCCCTGACCCATTTAAAACCGGCGTCCGGTGTCCAGGCGCATCCTTACCCAGTTGTTCTCTGCCACGGATTTCGCTACAATGCCAATTTTAGGATGCTGGACGATCGCGCAAACCTTCCCGTCTATCTGGCAAATCTTGGTTACGATGTCTGGGTACCCTCACTGCGTGGCTCCGGCAAGAGCAGCAAATGGATGTTCAAGCTGATGGAAGTGGGAGGGCAGGCGGCGGGACTGGCTCTAGGTTCCAATCCGGCGGATGATCCGGTTGGATTTCTCTTCGGTGCGGCGAAAGTCGTCCGGGGAATCGGTCAGGCTGAGATGAACAACGCGAGCCCGGACCCCAAGTACATGAATTGGACATTCGACGATTATGCGTTGAAGGATGTGCCGGCGATCATCCGGTTCGTGAAAGAAAAGACCCGCAAGGACAAGGTACACTGGGTAGGGCACAGCATGGGCGGCAATATCCTTTTGTGCTACCTGACGCAAAAACCTCAAGCCAACAAAGAAATTTCCTCCATCTTTACAGCTGGATCACAGCTGACGATGGCCAAAGGCACCGTGATGCGCAGACAGCTTGAAAACCTCCAGGCATTGCGGTTGCTGGAAATGAGGGGCAACGCGGGTGACCTTGCGACCGCCGGCGAGATGACCAAGGAGACAAACAACAAGATGTTTTTCAACCTGGACAACGGCGATCCCCATATCGTGGAGCGGCTCAATACGATTGGGCTGGACACGCCGGCGATGGGTGTCCTGGATCAATATATGACGCTTTCGGATACGGGCAGATACAGTTCTGCAGACAAGAAGGTGGATTACACCGGAGCGACAGGGAATATTTCAGCGCCCTTCTTTTTTTCCGCGGGAAAGAAGGACAACTTTGTGAGTCCCGAAGAATTGGATTTCCTCATGAAGAATGTCTCTTCAAAAATCAAGGATTCCCGGATTTACGGCCGTGCGGAGGGTTTTGGTGTGGATTATGGCCACAACGACGCCTTCATCAGTCCCGCGGCGGGGCAGGAAATTTATCCCCTCGTGGCGCAATGGCTCTCCGCAAGCGAGGGCGGAACGGATACGGGTGTGGGCACCGGCGCAGCCAAGGGGCCGACTCTCAAGCGGGCTGGGGAATCCCTGGAATATTGAGGCGTGATCTCCTGTTGAGAGTTCCACTATTCCTGATTCGTCCCCGGAATACTGTTTCACGATCTGTGTCCTGATGTGATCCAGAGCTCGCTTTTTGAATTTGTGCTGCCGCACCCTTGATTTTGCTCCATGGCTTAGCAAAATTAAACAGAACCGTCCCCATTTATTTTTTTTCGCCATACTGACGAGGCAAAACTTGCTGCAGATTTTATCCAAGAGATAGACAAAATATTAGATCAACAGCCTGACATTATTAAAAAAACATTTGAAAGATTCTTCAAGAGTCCGGGGTCATCGGGAGCCTTTCCGTCTGTTTTTGAGCATCTGGCTGCGACCGGAAAACCGGCAGAGAACGCGCTCTCGGCCCTTGCGATAATATTGGGCGAAGACGGTTTGTGCGGCGCTGCGTTGAAAGAAAGCCTGAGGAAGATTGTGCTCAGCAGGGGCCCATCGGCATCTGCCGCAGACGCCCTGCTTAAGGGGGTACAAAAAATTATTGATTTTACTGCACTCAAGGGTACATGGCAGCAGTTTGCCTACACACTTGACGCGGATGGAGAGGTGACCGGGGGCAGGCCGGGAAAACTTGGGGCGGACTCCACGGAAAGACTGCCGGGGCAATCTCCGCGGGGATATGAGTATCCATTTGAGTTCAGGATCAAGACGAGCCCTGGGATAGAAAACGCGCTCACTCGGCTGGAGACAATTCAGAATGGTTTGAGAAGAATGGTTGATAAGGAACACGAGGTGTTTATTCCATCCATCGACAGTCTTCACGTTGCGCTTGGGGGCCGTTATCCGGAGACACTGCCGCCTCTCAGCGATGAACTTATTGAGCGGGCATATGACAGTGTCAAAAGAAATATCCGGAAGTCCGGGATCGGCCCTGTCACGATCAGGTTCAAAGGCATGCGGATTACGAAAAACGGGACCATTGTAATGGATGTTGAGGACAATCCAATGCTCGGGCGGCTCCGCGGGACCGTGAACTATGCGCTGGTTGAGGCGCTCTGGGATATGGAAGAGGTGAGAATCAACCGTCTTGAGTTCGACGTTCCCAACCCGGGCGGTATTGTCACGCTGGGAAGGGTTGTGCCAAACAAGGAACATGACGGGATATTGATAAGCGAACCCGAACTGGATGCCCTGAATCAGGAGGTGTCGCGGATAAACGTTGAACTTCAGGCCCATCCAATAGAGATGAATCTGGGTGTCGTTTCTTACTCGCGTCCCACAAGAGAATTTCTGTCAGACGGCTGGGAGACCGAGCGAAAGATAGATTTGGCCGAAACGACAGGGACTGCAACAGCCGGCACGGCTGGTGACATCGATGATCTGATCGCCAGACATGTCCCGGAAGAACTAAGAAAATGTTTTGACGTTGCCAATATGCCGCCGCAGGCGCACCAGGAGGGGCCCCTATTGAGAGATCATCTCGGTGCGATGTGGAAGGTTCTTCGAGAAATAGAAGCTGACAGTGCCCTGCCTGAACCATACCGCCGTCTGCTGATGGAAAATCAGGAATTTTTCGAGCTCTTTATCCTTTTCCATGATATCGGCAAAGGGAAGGTCAAAAGCATAAAAATAAATGAAGAAGGAAATATTTTTTGTTACTACCCGAAACACGAGGTGGCATCTCACGAGATGTTGGCTAAAGACAGCCGTCTTGCCGCGGGGTATCCGCTCAAAGATGAGCTGATGGAGGTTGTAAGGCTTCACCAGGAAGTCTATGAATTTACGGGTGCACCGGTTGACCCTGACAAATTCGGAGAGTTTGTTTCAAGGATAAAGCTGGATCCCAAGAGAATTATTCCCCTTCTCATTGCGGCAAATTATCTGGACGTTAGCGGTACACACAGGGTCGGGGCGCAATGGCAGTATCGGACAATGCACCTTGCCGATGCCTACGAACGGTGGAAGCGGTTGAGTACATCGCAGGACGCAGGTCTCACGGACCGTGAGAAACGAATGGAGGAAAGCGATCGGCGCGTAAAGTGCGGGGGACTGGATGGAATCCTGGCCGGCGGTGCGCGCTGCGAGGCGGCGGCATGAAAACCAAAATGGGACACACTATTATTGTTTTTCTCCTGGCCCTCGCGCTGTGCCTGCCCGCGCGGCCGGCTTATTGCCTGGCTCCCCAATCCCTCTTTAAAAATCCAGGGCTCATTCCAGTGGATGTCCAGGAGCGTCTGGCATATTCTGCCAGGGAGTGTGAGATTGTCCGCACGGGACTGGTGAATATTCAGAAGGCACTTTTTCGAGGGGGGCGCCTCCTTACCATAGAATATCTAAAAGAAGTCGCCGGTGAAAGGAATCCGGATTTTGATAAATTTGTCCAATTTAAAGGGGCAATAAAGAGGGCGCACGATCCTACGGATAAGAAGGATTTTTATACCCTTTATTATTATGTGGATATCCAATTCGTCGGCAAAAACGGGAAAAGAGTTTTGCGGCAGATCGCGTTCTTTGATGTGAACAATCTTCCGGTCCATTTTTTGAAACACTTTATCCGCAGAAATGTTTCAGAAAATATTTTTGGGATGGCGGCGAGCGGAATCATCGTGTCCAGGTCGGAAAAGGATATGGAAAGAGCCGTAAAGATTGCCGCAAAAAAGGAGGCACCGGTGGCTCCCATAAGTCCGATAAAATGGCTGGTGGCGATTGTCTATCCGTTTGTCATGGCCGCCTCAATCGGTTCGACTATCTATGCTTTTTACCCGAAGGTGATCGTGGCAATTGTCAGTATGTTGGGTTTCGGTGGAACGAACTTCTTTCCGCTGGTTTGTATTGCAATGATAGCATATCTATTCTTTAGATATATATCCGTCGTCAAATCCTTCCCCGACCTGCCTTTGGGGGCATGGCTAGTTTCCGCAGCCTATACTCCGCTGGCAGTCAATGGCATGCTATTGCTCAGTCACGCCCTTACTGCCTTCATCGCGCCGATTCCAAATATGGGATTGGGGGAGAACGGTTTGACAGCGTTGAGTGTGCTTATATTAATGACGGTCCCTGAAATATATATTCACGAGGTACTTCATTTGGCTACGGCCATTCTTATGAAAATGCCCGTAAAACCAATCAAGATTCATCGCTATTACGGAGGGTCCATTGCAGGGTGGTTGTTTCCAAGATTGTTCACTTCAAGGGGAGGACAGCTTTCCAGAGGGGCCGCCCAAGCGAGGCCAAGAAGTTTTGTGCAGGATTGGATGGTCAGAATTGTTCCTATGGCTGTATCTTCCATCGCAGGAGCGTACTGCATGGGGTGTCACGACGCATTGTTTGTGTTGTTTGGGGCGAGTTTAATCATGTCTGTCTTTGCGAACTGTTTTGACCTCGGTTCGGATATGATTTTGTTCTCCAATGGATTTATCCGGCAATTTTGGAAAGACGTGCAGAAAGGGGACTCTGTCATGAAGGCTGCATTTAGAATAAGAAGCAGGTCCGTTCCTCTGGCGGTAAGGGTGGGGCCGTCTACGGTAAAAATGGTGACGACGATGTTTTCGGCCGAACTGGCTAGTGTTTGGAGCGATACACCGCAGGACCTTTTCTTGCCCATTGCGGTGTTGCTGCTCAGCGAGGATAGACACCAAGAGATTCCGGCGTACCAAATCGGTGTTTATATAAATGTCTGTCAGGAATTCTCCAAAAAGCTTGACGCAAGACAAAAAGAAATGGCGCCAAAATTCATGACGGCGTTTTTAAATACGATTTTTGATACCCAGGACTATAGCGACAGTGACAAGAGATACTTTGCTAAAAAATTGAGGAAGTTTTTGGCGGACAACCCTGCCCTGCAGGATATTTTCGTGGGACAGGGGATCACTGTCCGGTTGCAGGCCTATGACCAATCTGTTGCGCTCCAAGGCGGCAAGAATGTCCGCCGCAGGATGCAAGGACCCGGGGGAAAGAAGGATGTGCAAATTGCTGCAGAGGAGTTGGCACAAGAGGCGGCATAGTGCTTGGTAATTCCATTGACCCCGATTTCGAATTCCGAATTTAGGGCGCACGTGTCCCTGGGATTCTCGCACAGAGGCCCCTTTTTTTTATTTTTTTTACGTTTGATCAAAGTACAAGCCGAATGGTTATTGGTTTGTCTGACGCACAATCTTTTGAAACTTGCCCGCGGTGAGTGGCATCCTCAGACGGCGTAGACAACCAAGCAAGAAGGTGGCAATTCCCGAGTGCGGTTTTGGATCTGAATTGGACGAGAAGAGAAAAAATTAACGCCGACAGGTCATGACACAGCTCCCGGGAGATCGATTGCCTGCCTTTCTGCCAATGACCCTCTATGACTTGGCGGATGTCGGCAAGTTGCTCAATGTTGATATTGCGTCCTCGAAACCTGAATATGCGATCTGTCATGGCATGGGTATACCACAAAAAAAGCGAAAATCAGCAAAAATGAAGGAAAATTATGGAAGAGAGAATGAGAACAACGCCGGATGACTGGAGGAACGAGCTATACTACTACCGTTTTTTTGTTGAAGCAACGGAGCAAATCTTTCCAACCCAGAACGGTGGTGGCAGGTATTATCTGGCGGAGACATTTCCTGATTTCTTACTCGATTAATTCAACCTGTTCCTTAAGCAGACTATCCCAATTCATTGACTTTCGCTTTATTATCCAGCATACTATCTGACCTCTGGTTTGCTCACAATTATGATCAATCGACGCCGCATAATCATTCTGTTGAGTGCGCTTATCATCCTCATGGGTACAGCGCCTATTTTTCTTTATGCCCAATCGTCTCTGGAAAAGGGCGTCGTCCTGTATCAAAAGGAAAATTACGACGAAGCGCTCTTGCAGTTGAAGAAGGCGCGCCAAGAAGACCCCGCCTCTACGCGGGCGGCCTTCTATTTGGGACTCACCTACAAGAAGATGGAGGACTACAAATCGGCCAGGATACACCTGGAAGACGCGATGAGCCGGGATCCCAAGATCAAAGAGGCCCTGCTTGAACTGGTAGAAGTTTTATATCAGCTCAACCGGTTGAATGAGGCAAAGAAGTGGATCGCGGTTTCGGAAGCGCTGGCATATAAGCCCGCTCAGACAACATTTCTCAAAGGAATGGTTTTGGCCAAGGCGGGGGACAACGACACGGCCCTGACGGCTTTTGCAAAATCCGAGGAGTTGGACTCCAAACTCAAGCAGGCGGCGGATTATCAGATCGGAATGATCCACCTGGCGCAGAAGCGGATGGACACGGCCCAAAAGGCGTTCCAGGACGTGTTGAGTGTGGATCCCAACAGCGATTTGGCCGTCTATGCGGATGAGTACATGAAGGCCATCGCACGCCGGCAGGAGGCCGAAAAGAATTTTCGAGGCAGTGCCGGAGTTTTTGCGGAATTCGACACCAATGTCATTTTGGAGCCCGCCGATTTGCCTTCCGTGGAAATTCTCTCTGATCAAAAGGACTGGAGGGAGGTCGTAACGTCTTCGCTGGAATATATCAAGCGGTACGGGCAGACGTTTGATCTGCGGTTTCAATACAACTTTTATCTGGCCAATGAACAGGACCTGTGCGATTACAACATGCACAGCCATACCTGGGGGATCGTTCCCAACTGGTATCACGAGCGCGTCGTTTTGTCCGTCCCCATGCAGTACAATTACACATGGGTGGCGCACAAGGCGTTTTTGTCCACATTTTATGCGACGCCCATGTTCAGCGCCCAGCTGAGTT
Source organism: uncultured Actinomycetota bacterium (assembly GCA_964526865.1). Classification (GTDB taxonomy): domain Bacteria; phylum Auribacterota; class Ancaeobacteria; order Ancaeobacterales; family CAZGMX01; genus CAZGMX01. The sequence goes on from CAZGMX010000017.1 coordinate 20,491, forward strand.
CCAGCCAAATGGCGCAGGCCTCTTGCCGGATTCAGGGGCTCGACTATCTGCGCAGTACCACGCCGGACGAAAATCGCACCGGGCCGCGTGTTGTTCCGGGCGCGGCGTGGTTTTATTTTTACGCCCAAAACAAGGGCTTTGTCAGCCTGCGCTATGAGATGGACATCACGATGGCCCGGGGAAACAATTGGGATTATTTGGGCAATCGATTAAATGCCAGCGTGGTGATTCCCATTTTCGACCGCTTGAAGGTGACGCAGGTGGGGGATCTTTTCATCCAGGGGTTTGATCATACCCATTCGGTGTATGACGAGAAGAGGGACGACGTGGTGTGGACGTTTTCGACCCTGTTGGGTTATACGATCGTAAAGAATCTGGAAGCGCAGCTGCGCTACACGTATGTCAAGGACAACGCGAACATCCGGCTGTACAACTACAACCGCGACGTGTTCAGCATGGGGATGGTGTATCAATTTTAAGTCATTGCGAGCCCGCCGCCATCCCGTCTTTGTGGGACAAATAAGGCGGGCGCGGCAATCTCGCAGAGAGTGAGGAGATTTTTGATGGATAGGAATGCCGGCATATTTTTTATGGCCGCCCTCATGGTGTTGGCGTCGGCGGCGGCCAGCGATGCCCTGGAAGATCAACGAATTGGGCGGGTGACGTACGTGGAACGCCGAGTGGACCGCTCGCACTTCGGTGCCCCGTCCTATGTGCCTGTTGTTCGAGAGGAATTCGTGTGGGTGGGCGACGTTGTTCGGACAAAAAGTTATTCCAAGGCCGAAATCACCTTTGCCGATAAGTCGGTTGTGCGGCTGGCGGAGAATAGCCAGGTCACGATCAAGGATTATGTTTTGGAGCCGTCTGGAAACCGGCAAAAAGCCGCGCTGTGCCTGGAGCGGGGCAAGATACGCGCCACTGTTTCGAAATCCCAAGGCGCGGGTCCGGCCGAGTTTGTCATTGAAACGCCCAATGCCCGCGGTTCGATCAAGGGCTCCGACATGTTTGTCTCCCATCAGAAATCGGCGACCTCTGTGCTGGCGCTGGAGGGAACCATGGCGCTCTGCAATCCGAAATTTTCCGGCAAATCGGTGGATGTGGGACCGTCCATGGCGGCCTTTGTTCCGGCCGAAGAGCCGCCCACACCCCCCCGGGTGGTCATTCCTGTTGAGATTGCGCAATTTCAGCGTGAAACCGACGTCCCTGAGCCGGCAAAGGCGCCCACGGGTCCCGCGGACACCGGCAAGGCTCTGGTGACCAAGGTGACCGGGAATGTCTTGAGCCGCGTGGGGGCCAAAGAACGGTGGCATCGCATGGAACCCAAAGAAGCGGTCAAATCTGGAAACGAAATCCAGACGATGTCCGATGGGCAGGTCGAAGTGGTGCTGGAGAGCGGCCGCGTCGTTCAGCTCCGCCCCAATTCCCAGTTGATTGTCAAAAAGCTCAGCTGCGATCCCAAGACGGGCGCGCGCGAAGACCTCTTTGAATCTACCTATGGAAAAATCCGTGTCTCGGTCGAAAAGCTCAAGGCAAATTCGAAATTTGAAGTGAAATCACCGACAGCCATTGCCGGCGTGCGGGGCACGATAATGTATCTGGATATCGGTGCTGCGGGGATGCAGGTGTATTTTGAGGGCGGAACAGGATATCTGGGAGACACGTCTGGGAACGTGGTGCAGGAAGTGGGCCATGGGCAAAATGCCTCTGCGGACAACCAGGGCAATGTTTCCAGCCCTGCTGAAACAACCCCGGAACAGCGGCAGGAATTTGAGAGCGGATGGGATCCTGTTGTCGAAGCATTTGGTTTTAGCGATGCCGAGCCGCAGAAGGATACCCCTGCCAATAATGAGGAAGTACACCGCGAGATGGATTGGGGCAATGAGCTGCCCCTGGTCGATGAGGAAACCTATTCGGATCTGAACGAAGAAAATTTGTTTGAAGACAATCCGCAGGAACCTTCCGATGATCCTTCTTCTCACGGGGAATCATCGTCCTCTTCCTCCTCGTCCCCCTCTATAGAGAATCTGGCACTGCCCATTTCGTTGAGAATGACCGGCCAGGGTTATTTTGAATCGGACGGCTCGTTTAAAGAGCATGGCAATAGGACGTGGACTGCCACAGTGACCAGCGTGACCAACACGGATTTTTGGGATGGAGAGGCTTTGGCCCCGCTGGTTGTTTCGGGCTCCTATCGCCACAACATCAATGCCCCGACACTGTGGTGGGGCGAGGCAAGCGGATCCAGCAGTGACGGCGGGTATTTTTACGGGCGCATGGGAGGGACTCAGCAAGAACAAAATTGGTATGGTTCCCAGGCTTTGCTGGCGATCGATGCGCTGGGGGTAGGGGGCGTGGCTCTGTCTGATATTTCCGGCGCAGGCGGCATGGAATCGTCCGGGGATTTTTCGGGCGGCGGCAGGATGCTGTTTTATCCAGTCACTCTCACGGACATTGAACCAAAAGACATCGCCGGTTTTGTGCGGCAGGGCTCGCTGGACAGTGGATTGGTGAGCGGGACGTTCCGTTCCGACAGCGGCTATGTGTATGGAACAATCACCGGAGGAAGCACCTGGTTCCTTCAGGAAGATTTTACCAAAGGGGCCAGCGAACCGTGGGGCGTCATGGAAATCCGGATCGGCGGCAGTGATAACCGTTTTTGTAATCCTATGGGGGATGCTTCATGGTCCACGTCGTTTGCGGGTCCGGGCGTATTTGGCAGAATGGAGAATCAGGCGCTCGACAGCGGATACTGGTTTGCCAGGGCGGAAAATGGTATCCGGGGAGAAAATGTTCTCAATGGGCAGTTGGAAGGACAGTATCTTACTTCCACACAAATGGGATCCATCGCGGGCAGCATGACCGGTTCCTACTCCGTGGACCAATCTCATTATATTGGGCACGGCGCATCCGGCGGCGGGTATCTTGAACTCAGCACAGGCAGTTGGCAGGCGGTGGCCTACAGCGTCTATTACGGCAAACCTCTTGATTTTGCGGGTAAAACGACAGGTGAGTTTATCGTTTTTGACCAGGCGGGCAATGACGCGGTCCTCATTGGATCCGGTTCCGGCATCATGGGAGGGACGGGAGATCTTTGGACTCCAGGGGTTCAGTCGGAAATGTCCTGTATGGGAACATTCAGTTCCCTCACACGGAGCGAGCCTCTTCTCTGGGGATGGAATGTCACCAGCTACGACGCGCTGAAAAACAGGGATGAGACGTTTGACGGCGGGGCATTCATGGGATGGATTGGCGGCACCTGGTCGCATTACTCCATGGAGGGAATTTCACGGCTGTTGTATGTTTCGCCGGACCCGGATCTGTCGGGCGATTATGAGGCGGGAATTTTGCAAGGACATGCTACGGGAGACTATATGAGCGACACGGTCAATCCCTCGACGGGATTCTGGGGGGTGGATGGATATTTGACGGCTGGCCCATATTACGGAAAGACACAGGTGCCGCCGGAGGAACTCCTGGAGAAAGATCTCACGACGGGCAAGTGGATTCATATTGATGAGCATTCATTTGAAGGATTTGGAAACGGAGTGCTGGATACCGGTGCTGTGATGACGGCATCCTCGCTGGAAGGAGCGTATTTCAACATCCAGGATCAGACATGGGGGCTATGGCGGGCAAAATTCGGCGGGACATATTCCGGCTCGGAAGCCGTATTCCGTATGGCTTTGGGAGCGAATTCACTGAATGGGGAAGACCGTGTGTCTCTGCTGACGTTCGATGGCCAACGAATGGGAGGGGCCGCGCCGTATATGGAAGAAACTCTTTCGGGGACCATCCAAGGGGTCTGGGTCTCGATTTCAGATCTGGAACTGTCTCGATTTATCGCGGGCTATGTCGAAGGAGAGTCTTTGGGGAATCTCAGCGCCCAGGCACAGACGTGGCAGGCGGTGGGTCTGGCGACCTGGGTGCAGTGCGCGTCGCTGGATCCGGTACAGGTGGGATACACCATGGACGATTTGAAGAATTTTGTTTCCATTCCCATCACGGAACAATACTCCTCCCTGTTGAATATGAACGGAGATTTTGGCTCTCAGGGTTCCATCCAGGGGGCGATGAACACAAGTTTTTACCGCGCGGAAATTCCCGATCAGGGGATTTGGGCCAGTGTTCTGAGCGGCTCATACAGCGGCATGCCGCAGGTCGTGGAGTCCTGGCAGGCGGTGGTGAACGGTCCCAGCAACGCGGGCGCGGTCGGTGCCGTTTTAAACGGCGTCCAGTGGTCCGAAGGCCAGTGGCTTGCCAACGTGCAGAATACCTCTGAAAGCAGTGTTCAATTTAGAGGTCAAGCGGGAGGGACCTATACTCCGGACACCTCTGATATGGCTGCAGGCACGTTCAAGGGCGTCGGCACGGGTACGTGGGAGAATGCTCCGCAGTGAAGTTGCACTTCAGTCAAGTAGTTACCGAGGCCATTGCATTTGCGGTCTGTTTCTTTTACAATGAGATATGTTTGCAATCATTGCGAGGAGTAAATCTGCGGAGTAATTTTATTGCTTCCCCCGTCATTGCGAGTGAGCGAAGCGAGCGCGGCAATCTCGTTGTTGGTATGACATCGCCGCTCTATCGGCTTGGGGAATACCGAGCGCCGGAATTCGACTGATGACGAAATGGATTTATGCATCAAGATATAAAGAAGGATTGCCATGCCGTTGTTCGAATTTGATTGTCTACAATGCAAGCGGCCGTTTGAAATCTTGACTGGCACTGCCGTGGAGGGGAAAAAGGCGCGATGTCCCCATTGTCAATCCGCCCGGGTCCGCAAGCGTTTTTCTGCCTTTGGGGTGTCCGTGGGATTGAAACCCTGTTCGACGACGCGCAGCGGCAGCCGAGGGGCATGCCGGCCGCATGAATGCAAAGGATGTCACTGACATGGATTTGATGTGGGCCCCATGGCGGATGCCATTCATCCAAAAGCTGAAGAAGCCGAAGGGATGTTTTATTTGTGGTGCGATACAGAGCGCCGATGACAAGGCCCATTTTGTCGTGTGCCGGACGAAAAAAACTTTGGCTCTCCTCAACATCTATCCGTACAACAACGGGCACTTGATGATCGCCCCCAAGGCGCACACGGGAAACATGGACCACATGTCATCCGAACAGTGGATGGACATGATCGAGGTTTTACAAGTATGCAAGTGTGCCTTGGACGCGGTTCTCAAACCGGATGGATACAATGTTGGGATCAATGTCGGGAAAGCGGCGGGCGCGGGAGTGGCCAGCCATTTACACATTCACCTGGTTCCCCGCTGGAAGGGCGACATGAATTTCATGCCCGTGACGGCGGCCACCAAGGTTTTGCCGCAGGCTTTGGACGAAAGCTGCCGCCAAATTTCGGCGGCGGTCAAAAAGGCCATGGTGGCATCTGGCCGGGGCAGGGCGGGACAACGGAGAAAGGTGTAGTCATGGCTGACAATGAGTTGGAAGCGTACAAGCAGAAACTCAAGGGACTGACGGTCAAGGAACTCAACGATATCTTTGGGCACATCAAGAAACAGAAATTTCCGGAGAAATTTCAGGCGATCGAAGATGAGATTTTTTCCAGGACGGGTGCGCGCTCCTCGCAGGTAGTGTCTGAAAAAAAGGCGATGCCTTCGCCGGTTGCCGAAAAAACAGTCCGGCCCCAGGCCGAAATCAAGCCTGCCGATCCGGCGGCGCCTCCGGCAAAGGCCGGGACGACAGGGGGGCTGGTGGATGATGGTCTGGCGCCTGCACGCGCGGGAAAGGGGCTGTCCCGCACCGTCCTGCTGGCGGTGTCGGTGGTCTTGGTAATTTTGAGTGTCTATCTTCTGCTTGTTCCTTTTGTGCAGATGCCGGGTTCCGCGGCATTCCGTTCCCTGTTGTTGAAGCTGCCTCCCCGTTATTAACGTCCATTCCGTGATCTCTCCGGCGCGATTGACCGATACATTCAAGACCCTGGTGCGGATCAACGCGCCTTCTCTGAGCGAGAGACCGCTGGCAAATTTTCTCAAGTCCCGGCTCAAGCGCTACCCCATGGTGGAGGACCATGCCGGAAAGGCCTTGGGGGGGCAGTGCGGCAACCTTCTTGTGCGTGTGAAAGGGGACAACAGGTCTCCGGTTTTATTTTGCGCGCACATGGATACCATCTCGCCGACCCGGGGCATCCGGATGACACAAAAACGCGGAGTTCTTCAAACCGATGGAAAAACCATTCTCGGGGCGGACGACCGCGCAGGAATCGCCGCCATTTTGGAATTGGTTGCCCACCTGGAGGAGTCGGGAATGCCGCACCCGCCGTTGGAATTGCTATTCACGGTTGCGGAGGAGCCGGGTCTGCAGGGGATCAAACAATTTTGCCCAAAATCCCTCAGGGCGAAGGCGGGATACGTCTTGGACAGCACACAGCCGGTTGGCAGTGCCGTTCACAGCGCTGTGGCGATGCGGCGGATGTCTGTTTGTGTCAAGGGAAAGACCGCCCACTCGGGAATCGATCCGGAAAAGGGAGTGAATGCCATCCATATCGCGTCGCGGGCCCTGGCGGGAATACGCTCGGGGAAAATTTCCCGGCACACGAGCGTGAACATCGGGACGATCAAGGGAGGAAGCGCGGTCAATATCGTGCCGGACGAGACGCGCGTGGAAATAGAGATCCGCAGTATCTATCCTGCGGCCATCCTGCGGCTGTCCCAGCGCATTCGGCGGGTGTTTGAGCGGGAGGCAGTAAAGGCCTGCGGAAAGGTCCGGATAAACGAATGGACGGAATTTGGAAGTTTTTACGTGCCGAAGAAAGCCCTGGTGTCGAGACTCTTTTGTTTGGGGGCGAGGGCGCTGGGACTGGACTCTCAGTTGGAGTGCTACGGGGGAGGAAGCGACGGAAATGTTCTCAATGCCATGGGGATTTCCTGCCTGGTCGTGGGGCTGGGTTATGAATTTCCCCATACGACTCGTGAACGCATGCCGGTTTCGAATTTGACAGCGTCGGTGCGCCTGCTGGAATCCATCCTCAATGCCTGGCGCTAGTCTTAGATATTGGCTTGAAACGGTATGCCGCCCGGTGTGCCGGATATTGGTTTTTCTTCTCTTTCTGTCGGTGTCGGTGGTGATGTCTCCGGCCTTTGGTGTCCCTCCGGATGAAGAGTTGCAAGGAACTGTCCTGGTGTGGGGGATTCCTGTGGGAAAGGGTTCGGTGCAGATCTGGCGCCGGGTTCCGTTTGAGGGGCGCACGATGTGCCGCATGCTTGTGAGCGGTGAAACGACGGGCATTTTTTCCCTGTTCTACCGCGTGAAAGATTTCATGGAATCTTTCAGTGACGCGCAGACCTTTTTACCGGTTTTGTTCCGCGTCCATTTTGAAGAGGGCCGATACCGGAGAATCCAGGAGTACCGGTTTGATCAAGAAAACCGCATCATTGCCGGCAAGC
>CAZGMX010000018.1:0-4289 GCA_964526865.1 uncultured Actinomycetota bacterium
AATGAAATACCTGCCGGTGATGCTCAGCATGGCGACGATAAAGACCGGCATCGCAAGCAAAATGGCAAACCTGTTTCAAAATCAGATTGTGCCGGCTGTCAATAGTCATGCCAAGGCCATGAATCAAACCCAAATCGATAGTTTTACCCAAGATGCCAGTGCTTTGAACAGTCTATCGGATTTGGAGACGCTTCGGAGCGTTTCACTCATGCCCCAGGCGGATGTGACCGCCGTGCAAACTGTCCGCACGAGCGTGACGGCCATGCGAGAAGAAATTGATGCGACGCGCAGCTTTTTGCAGGCGCAGCTGCCAAATATTACGGACACACAAATGCGCACGGGCATGCAGAATAAAATTACCAACCTGACCAATCTGGTTACCGGGTTGGGGCAGTGCATCCAGGGGACGAACGATGTGGCCTATGGAATCACTATAAACGATATCAATGTGGATGTCATTATCGGGTCCAGAACTGCGGATCTGTTTCAGAATGCAGTGGTGGCTGATATCTCGGGCAGGTTCGTGGGGATTTTTGAGAATGGCCAGCAGTCGCTTGAAGATTTTAGAAATACTGTTGAAGGGATTGAGGTGGTGGAGGATTTGACGCAGTTGCAGATAAATTCCACTATTTCACAGTCAGATATTGATGCCTTTGTTGCCTCATTGACGGCGTACCGGGATGCATTGACGGCACGCAAAAATTATATTGAGCCGTTGATCTTGGCAGATCCTGATTTGCAGGGCTTGCAGGGTTCCCTGGATAATTTAACAAATTGCATCCAGCAGACGACTGATCTGGAAGGCCAGATGACGACCAACAACGACAACGTGGCCGCAGTCATTCAGGAAAGAATCGATGCCCTTAGTCAGCCGCCTGCTGCCGCGATCGACATCAAGACTATGACGGCGGACCAGATCGGAGCGTTGACACAGCCGGAAATCGTGAATGTGCCGGCCAGCGATCTTGCCGTGTTGAGTGCGGCGCAGGTGGCGGGATTGACGCTCGTGCAAATCGGATGGCTGACACAGCCGCAAATAGCGGCCTTAAATGCACATCACATACGCTGGCTGACACAGGGGCAGATTGGAGGGTTGACGCCCGCACAAATCGGCTGGCTGACACCGCCGCAGATTGAGGCCTTGAGCGCGGATCAGATCGCGGGCCTGACAGAGGCCCAGATAAAGGGACTGCGCGCGGAGCAAATATTTTGGATGATTCCGACCGAAGAGAAATTGAACGAGTTGATTGAAATATTGACGATAGAACAGTTGATATGGCTGGATGAAATCGTTCAGGCGGCGACCTCTCTGGATGTCACTGCTATGAGCGCCCATGAGATCGAAGCATTGACGCAGGAACAGATTGCCGGCGTGTCGGCAGAGACGTTCAGCCAGTTGACTCTGGAACAATTGGGGGGTCTGCGCACTGAGCAGATCGGCTGGTTGACGCAGGATCAATTGCAGGCATTGAGCGCGGATCAGATTGCGGTTTTGATTAGTGGTTTTACAGCAGACCAGATCGGCTGGCTGGCGCCGGAACAGCTGGTGTCTTTGAGCCCCGAACAAATAGCGGGTCTCACTTCAGATCAGTTTGATGCATTGACCTCACAGCAAATTGCAGGCCTGGATTCCTTTCAGGCAGGAGGGATGGCGGCGGTACAGATTGGCCGAATGACAGATTTGCAGTTGAGCGGTCTGCAGGCTGGACAGTTGGCCGTTTGGACGGTGGATCAATTGGGGGCATTGAGCGCCAGTCAAGTGTGCCGGTTGACGCAAGACCAGAAGGCCATGCTGATTGAGGAGCAGATGGCGGTCCTGAATGCCACGCTGGAGGGAGATATCACGCTTCCAGGATTGGGAATCGGCAGTCTGAGTCCGGCCCAGATCGCTGTGTTAGGCCAGTCCGACATCGCCGCGGTGACGGCCGAAGAATTGAGCGCCCTGCGCACAGATCAATTGGGGGCGCTGACGGCCCAGCAGGTCGGCTGGCTGACGGCGGATCAAAAATCGTTGCTGACAGCTCTTCAGCGGGTCGTCTTGGATAGGATTGTGCATCCTGCTGATGGCCTGGATGCAACAACGGCAGTGGAGGTTCTGGCCGTGGAGTATCAAAAGGCGCGTGAACGCATTGCCAATATTTATGCAAACGAGAACCAGTCCTTATACGATTCGATTTATCTATCGCTGGAGCAGACGCAACCGCTGGACATGCCTGTTTCTTCCGCGCTGGTTCCGGATGCCATACCGCAAAATCGTTATGCAACAGATTATGAACCCTACAATCTGACAGGTCAATTGACTGCGGAGGCTGTCCTGGCAATGGAGATTCCCACTGCGTCTGCCGCCAATTTTGACGGAAAAACACCGCAGGAAATTCAACAAATGGGGACCACAATCGTTGAACGTCCCGGCAATACGCCGCTCTATGTGGGGACGGCTGAGATCCCGCCTCGGCGAGGGACAATTCGGGCGGCACAAAGGGCGGTTGTGGGATTGCTGGCCGTTGAGATCGAAGCCCAGAGCGTCAAGGATCGGTTCGACGAAACATTTCAAACGTATTATGACAGTTTGGCGTTGACCGCTGAGACGACTACCAAGCAGGCTGATTTTGCGACCGCCATCGCCGAAGCAAGTGTGAGCCAGTTGGAGGCCCTGCGCGCGGAGCGCAAAATCCCGAGCGGCAGCGCAGATTGGGAGGCGATTGGCAATTTGAGAAGAGAATTGTATTACAAAGGGAATGCCCTAAACGATCCTTTGTTGCGGGCGCAGGCGGACGTAACGGCTGTGCCGGAGACGGAAGCGGGTAAGGCAGTGCTTGTGGCAGAGGTTAATCAGGCCGGCGGCCTTGTTACGGATATGCAATCCCAATATGGTCAGGCGACACAGGCGGTTATCGACATCATCACCAACAACGCGGCTGTGGACCGGCTGATTGGCGCGCGGTTGATCGCCCTGGGAACAGATACACGAGATGGGTTTGACACAGCACTTGCCGCCCAGCAAGGCGCTTTGGCTCTGGTGGCAGAGACAACGACCAAGCAAGACGCATTCGCTGCGAGTCTGCAGAACCAGTCTATCTCAGATTTGTGGAATCTGAGGACATCCAGTGTGATTGCCCAGGATCATCCGGCTGGGAGCGCATTGCAAATTCTAAAGGCGGACTTGTTGGCGAAGAAGACGGCATTGGATGCGCTGGCAGACAGTGCGGCGGAATCCGCCGATTATTTGCCTGACGGTCAGGAGAAGACGGATTTGGAAACGCAAATTGCCACAGCCCGGACGTTGGCCGGTGATCTTCAGGACAAGATCGGATTGATCGAGGCATTGGAGCGAGATGTTGAGATAAACAACACGCAAGTGCGAGGGCTGGTTGACGCGCAATTGAGACAGCTCATTGTCGCGCCGGTGGAAGAGATTGCAGACGGGGCTGCTGTGGCCACGGCCATGGACGTGGATGTTGCCACAATTCGCGGCGTGTTGGGAAATGTGCCCGACCTTAATGCCGTGAGACAGATGACAGACGTGGGAACTTTGGCGGGACTGCAGACTATTTCCACTGGCACCGTTGTCTCTGCTCAAGAAATTGTTGCAGGGGCCATCAACGATCTGGGAACAGCTATTGGCAGTGCACGAACGCTTATCAATGAAGTTCCCATGGGGTATCGCGCGGAATATACAGCCGATGTGGACAGCGTGGAGACGGCAAATAAAGAAGTATTGGAACAAAAGGCAGAACAGCTTCAGACATTATTGGAGGAAATTGAAACATACAACGCGGGATTGAATGCAGCTGTCAACGAGCAAATCCAAGAGGTTGTTTTGGGGCCGATTCAGGCGATCAACTATGATGCAATTGATGCGATCGACTTCAATACGCTCATGCAGGGAGTGGAGATACCGGACATCGCGTCGATGCAGACGATTGGCGATCTGTTGGCGTTGAGGGGAAAAGATATTACGCCAACAGATACTGCGAATATTTCGACGGCAAAAAATGATGTCGATGCTGTGCTGGGGGAATTGCGAACAAAGGTCGCGGAAGCACGGGGCAAGATCGATGGCATTGCAGGTATGGATGCGTACAGCACGTTGTTGACGACCATGGAGGAGAGCAATGAGGGGGCGGTTAAGACACTGGAGAAATTATCGGAAGATTTGGGAACGATCCTCTTCAATGTGAACGCGTACAACATCCACCGGGAAGGCATGATCAATACGCGGATAAGCGAGTTGGTGTATGAACCATTGTCGGCGGTAAATTATGATCCATTGGACGACGTGGACTTTG
>CAZGMX010000018.1:4389-21418 GCA_964526865.1 uncultured Actinomycetota bacterium
GTCCCTGGAATCGATGGCAAACGGAGTGACGGAATACAACGCCAACCGGGTGGAGTATGTGAACGGGCGGATCGCGCAGTTAGTGTATGAACCATTGTCGGCGGTAAATTATGATCCATTGGACGACGTGGACTTTGACGCATTGCAGGCGCAAATAGCGATACCGGATGTCACGAAGATAACGGATATTGAGGAGTTGGTGAGGATCCGGGATACGGCGGTGAGCATTCCCTTGGATCCGGCAAGCGAGGAAGGGAAGAATATCATTGAAGTGGCGCAGGCGAAGGTGAACGGGGTATTGACGGCGCTGACGGACGCGATACCTGCGGTGCGGGCGAATATTGCAAATCTGCCAGTAGGGGAACGAGCGGCATATGAGGCGGAGATAGCGAAGATGGAGGCGGTGGGCGATGAGGGTGCTGGGACGAAGGATGGGATAAAGACAATAGTCAGCAAGATGGCTGTGTCCCTGGAATCGATGGCAAACGGAGTGACGGAATACAACGCCAACCGGGTGGAGATGGTTAACGCAAGAATCGCGGCGCTGAGAGAGGCCGAGGAGGACCAACTGGCGGCAGAAGAAGCGGCACGATTGGCTGCTGAAGCGCAAGCCATATTCGGGCCCGTTCAGGCAGTCAGCACAACTGCCGCGACGACGATCGACACGGTTCAATTGCGAATAGATGCCGCGATCCCCGACATCGCAGTCAAGCGGACAGCGATCGGTGCCATGACCGACAGCGCGGCACTGACGGCGATGAAACAGCAGGTAATCAGCACGACGCAGGTCGATCAGGCAAAGAGCACCGTCGCCGGTGTCCTCGAGACCCTGGATGCAAAAATCAAAGATGCACAGGATCTGATCGGACAGACGACGGGTAGTGTCAATGCTTCCTATACATCACAGCTCAACGAGCTGGCGTCCCAACTGCGCGGTCCTCCTGCGCTCAAGGCACGAGAGATCGACACCCTCCTGACCGACATCCAAAATTACAATCAAGCCCTTATTGCCGCCATCGACGAGCGCATCGCTGCGCTGGGCGGCGTTACGGCAATCATCGACGCCATCAAGGCAGATACGACGATAAAAAATTCCGCAATCGTTTCGCGCGAGGACGTGGTCAAGGCCGTGCTTGCGGCCCTTCCAGTAGATACAGCAGCAGACCAAAAGGCCGCGCTCACGAAAACGCGGCTCAAGGAAGTGGACGCCGCGCTTTCGGCCATCACCAGTTTCAACAGCTACACGCCCATTCAAGCGGCCATCAGCAAAATGCAGTCGTATGGACTGAGTTCCCTCGCCACGTCTTTGATTGTGGCCAAGTTTCAAGCCATGAAGTATGCCGTCCAAATCAACACGACCACAAAACAGATTGCGGCCGGCTGGTATACGGATGCCCAGGGCAGCCGCGCGGTGGCGGTGTACAACTATCAGACCAATGGCCTGCGGTCTGTTTCCCAGCTCAAGTATTACAATTCGGACAACAAGCAAACCGGCGTGACGACAATCTATTACAACACCAAAGGTGAAATGCGCCAGCAGGAGACGAAAAATTATGACAATAGCGGTGCGACCCCGGTTATAAGTTCCACCATCAAGGGCACAGGCGTTTTTGACGCAAGCGGCGTAAAAATCCGCGACGACTATGAATATAAAGATTCCAAATCAAGGCTCTATCAAAAATTGGAAAAATATGTCGCCCCGAACGGCACGCAGACCGGTATGGTACTCAAGAACTACACATTCGATCCCACATCCGGCAATACGACAAAGGAGGTTATGACCACCTACGAAACCACCGGCAGCACAAACAAGCTGGTTCGCCAGATTACCAACACCTATACATACACCGGCACCACGCTGATGGCCACCGTCGTAAAGGATTGCCAGCTGTTGTTCACGGGCTGGAACATCGTTACCCGCACCTATCAGAACGGGACGAGGCTCACCCGGCAGGTTCAGCAAAACTTTGACACAGCAAGTAAGTATCTGGGAGCAGTGGTGATGGACACGATTTACACCGAAGGGGGCGTCAAACTGGAGGAAATTACTCGTACCTACGATGCAACAAACAAGCGAGTGGGTGACGACCAACGGCGCACTTACGACGAGCAGGGAAACGTCATTCTGGAAGGGCTGTCCTATCAGGAAAAGATAATGATCGCGCTGGGCGAACCCAACGCGACGGCCCGGACCATTCTGGATATTGGAAAAAGTATTGCCACCGCGGTCTTGGCCAAAATCAATTCATATATCAACGCGCCGACGACCGACCGGTCCAGGCAAATTCTGACGGCATACAATCCAGCAGTCCTGACGGCGGACGGCTTTGCCAGGCTCGCCACCTATCTGACTACGCAATTGGGCACCATCGTTAACTGCGCCGCGTTTGTGGGCGGATTCATGCTGGCCGTCAACGGGATCGCGCAGATTCAACAGCTGGCGTACGACGCGGTCTTGTTCGACATCCTGACAGGGGTGATAAAACCCGATACGACAGGGCCGGTGATGAACTCCCTCTTCGCCCTCAAGTCGGCGGCCAAATCACGCGGACAGACCTGGACTGCGGCAAAGCTGGACTATGCCGATATTGAAGGCCGGACAGACCCGGCGATTGTGACGTTTGGACAAAAGCATTTTGTGATCCTCTCCAACGCCGGCGCCGACGAAGTGACAATCAACGACGGCGGCACGATTCGGACCATGAGCGTGGATGAATTCAGGGCGCAGTGGGACGGGACAATTTTGGGCACATTTATCGTACAGCCGCCGGCGGCGAAAAAACTATCGGATGCGCAAGCCAGGACAATTGTTGGCGCCGCGACGGGCGTGATCACTCTGGACAAGGCGCCTCTACAAACCAGCGGCCTCCGGGTGGATCAATTGGGGCAGGTTCTCATCAGCACATGGGATGAAGCTTTTGCCCAACTGAAAGACCTGGATTCCCGCAAATTTATGGCGCGCTATGAAGTGCCGGGCGGTCAGACCTATGACGATGTTTTGGCCGATGCGATTCGCATGTGGCAGCTCAAAGGAGTGATCGTGAAGCCCGCAACACCGCCGGCCCTCAAGCCTGTACCCAACGAGCCGGCAGGGTATAGGCCGATTTCTTCCACTCTCAAGCCCATGGACACACTGAATCAGTACGCGACAGACCAGCTGTATTTGATGGAGATCGACGCATTCGGCGGCAATCAGGCATATTTGAATGCTTGTGCGAATTATACGCCCGCCGGTAGCGCCCTGGACGGCAAAACTTTCTGGAGCATTTATCAAACACTTATTGCCTCCGGTGTATATACGCCCCCATGGGGAAGTGAGGGCTATGACGCGTGGCTGGTACGTGTGCGGGCCGATGGAGAAGATCCCCTCCAGGCAGTCAATAGCGGCACCAACGCGGCATACAATGTGAATCTAAAAAATCTCTCTTCGCTTGCCGCGGGAGATGACGGCTTCAAGCGCACCGCATCGGGGCAGATCGTCATTCAATCCTGGGATGATCTCAAACTGGCGATGTCCTCGAAAGACCGGCATGACGATATCATCTATTTACCGGTTGATAGAGCGAACTATCGCGTTGAAGTTGTGGATGGTCTGATCTATTGGAAGCAGGGGGCGGCTGTTGACCGGGTGATAGAGACATACGCGCCCAAAGAGGGTCTTGGCCAATTGACAGGCATCTTCGAGATAAAGAACAGGGAGGATATTGCCAGAATACTGCCGTCTGCTTCCCGCGGCAGTAAGGTGACATACAAGCCTGCGAAGGCGGAAGATTATGATTCCGACGTCGCAAAGACGGTGCTTTTGTGGCAAAACAATCTGCGCTGGTGGGTGCCGGCAAAATCCACGATCATAGAGGATGCAGGCATGATGCGCCGCGTAGAGACCGGCACTGAATTTTGGGGATGCCGGCGCAACGAAGCCGGCGCGTTTATCGTCCGCTCTTTTGCGGACTTGGATAGACTGTTGCCCAATCTTGACCGGAACAGCGACACCGTGATCTATCAGGCTCAGGGGCCGCAAACCTGGCCTAAGGGGCAAACCCTCATGATGCCTGCTGGGGATTCCCGCATCAAGACCGCCATCGAACGCTGGAAATATTATGGGATGTCCTGGAAGGAGGGGAGTTTCCCCGAAGAGCCGGCCGAAGGCGTCAAGCCGCCGGACAGCGCCCGCCGCGGCCCCAATGGGGAATATTATGTCGGATCCCAGGCGGAAATGGAGATCCTGCTTCCGGTGCTTTCACCCAGCAAGGACAAGGTGGTTTATAAAGAATCGGCCAATGGAAGATACGATGAACGGCTGGCGTATCCCATTGAAAAAGCGATTGAGCGATGGCAAAAAGGGCTGCTTTATAATATTCCGACACTGCGGTCTCACAGCGTGCCATATGCTCCCCGCGGCTACATTCCAATCGGCCAGGAAGACCGGCCGGCAGACCAGATTGACACAACGTCTGTCGCGGGTCTCAACGCGTATGCCGAAGACCAGATGAAGATTATGCGCCAGGATCCTATCTTGGGAGTGAAATACTACGAAGAATATTTGCGGACGTATTGGAATAAGAGTTATGGAACCAGCAATCCGGAAAGCAATGCTTTGAGGGGCGAATGGGATTGGTGGCAGGAACTTGGGCAAAGGGGCTTCACTGGTCCCTGGGGTGGGGAAGGATACAACGCGTGGCTGGCCCGTGTCAGGGCCGATGGAATGTCTCCGACAACGGCTGTGCGATTCCCGACCTACAACGTTCATATTCACTTGGGCGATCCCGTCGCGCAGACACCTATTACCCGTCCAGCCAAAATGCGGATGGATGCGCAAGGGAATATCATCGTTTCGACGATGGACGAAATGAAAGCCATCCTGCCGTTCGCAAAGCCGGGTGTGGACAATATCAAATATGTGCCGGAGGGTATGCCCATCAATCCGCCGCCGGCAGAAGAGGGCGAGACAGTCCCCGCAGAAGAGGGTGAGCCCGCGGCAGAGGGTGTGGAGGGCGAAATGCCTCCTGCGCCGGAAGATGTGGGTGATCCCACCATCCGTGAGGCCATCGGCCGCTGGCAAAAAGGCGAAATCTGGCGTACAACCGCGCCAATTCCTCAAGCCGGCTTGGCCCAGCCCTCCGCGGAGTACGAAAGCGTCATCGGCCTCAGGTCTGAAGATGTCCCCGCCGGCATGAACCTCTACACCATGGACCAACTGCGCCTGATGGAGTCCGACGCCTTCGCCGGCAAGCAGGCCGCGCAGGAATTGGCCACCATTTATTGGGATCAGGGGCAGAATGCCGAAACGCGGGACATCACGCTGTGGAGTCTCTTGGCCAAGAAGACCGCTGAAGGCCAATACGCGCCTCCGTGGGGCACGGAGGGGTACGATCACTGGATCGCGCGCACGGAACAATTCCACATCAGCCCCCTGCGGGCATTGCGCAAAAAAGAATTCAATGTTAACGCGCCCGCGGCAACAGCGGCAGTGGATCCCATGACGGTTCTCAAAAAAATCGACACCTTGCCCGTGGACAAGACCGAAGCAGAAGTCAAAGCGGCGCTGCAGAGTGTCCTTGGTGACGACACACTGGTCGTAACCGCAGCCCTTGCAGAAGGCGACGGTTATTTTGAAATAAAGGTCCAGCTGGAAGGTATGGAAAAAGAAATCGTGCTTTATACAGACGATCAGGGCCGGTATCTCGGATATCAAAAGATCATCAAGGTCGATGAGGAGGAAATCCTGGCGTTCGTGGACCGGCAGGGTCTCTCCCCTGTCACGGATCTCGTAGATGCATTCGACAAAATCAACAAGAACATCGATGAAGACAAGCTGGACTACATCGACCTTATCTACAGGAAGCGGGACGGTGTGCAAAATGCCCTCTTCGACTCGTTTAAGGGGATTCTTTTGTCCATCCTAAATTTCATCAATACTAGTCCGATGTCCTCCGCGCGGATCGACAAAAAATTGGACGAAAAGAAGGGAGAAATTCCCGCTTTTGTCGCAACGCTGCTGGAGATGCAGGGGGTGCGCGCAGAAGAAATAAAAAAAGATGTGGAGAAAATCTATGAGGATGTCCTGGTTCGAGCAAAACAGATGACCATTCCGTCTGGGCTGTTGGACATGCAGGTCTCGGGCCTGGAACGGACACAGGAAATATTGGATGGCAGGCTGGACAAACGGATGGATAGCCTCAAGGATGATTTGAAGGCCCTGGGTGACGGCCTGTTTGAGGGATGCCGGTATGTCAGCGAGAATTACAAAAAAGAGATAGAAATTGCCCGTGTCAACAGCATGGTGAGTGCGGAAGCGGTGCGGCAAGGAAATGGCGGGACAATGCCGGCAAAGATTCCGGCGGTTGGTTCTTCGGATTTGTATCCCAGTTCCGTATTCTTCAATAATTTCTACTATGATCAGACAACAAAAAAATGGATTGATCTCTCGGCCGATCCGAGGCTGGACGAACAACCAACCAATATTGCGGCGCTGACCCCTGAAAAACTCAAAGAAGTGAGTGCAAAATTGCCGAGCGTTGGAGACCTCCAGAATTTTATCGGCGAATTTGGCTTTACGGAAAAGAAGCATATTGACGGCATGCTCAATATAAAGAACCCTCCCGATGCCCTGGCGCTTGTCGCCGACCGGATTAATAGGGCCGCGACTACCGGTTATGGTGCGATGAGCAGTACAAGCACGGGCACATTGTACAGCACAAATATACATACCCAATATCTCCCAAATGGCGTGTCTGAGACAAAACATGAATACACGGTGTCCCGCACATTTAAGGGAAAAAAGGAACCGGCGACGGTTGTTGGATTTACGTACGATCCAAACAGCGGAGATCCGAATTATCACATAAAGGGCGGAGATACGGACACATTTTCGACCGAACTCACCGTGTTTAAGGAGGTGGATGGCGTAACACCGGGAACGATGTACCGGACAGACAGGAATACCGCAACAGCGGGAAACTGGTATGGAACCGGCTATGCATGGACTTCGTCAGTCCAGGAGGACTACCGCTTCACCGGCACGGTCAAGATGGGGTCAGGCCTTGACGGCCGGCGGGTTATGTTTAACAAAGACAAATTCGAGTACAAGACAGATCCTGACACAGGTGAGGCGATGAAAGCCTGTTTTGGCGTTGCCGACTGGGAAGATGGCGGATACGAATTGACATTCCTGATGCCCATCGACATCTTCGGCAAAGTCGTGCCCAGGGACGCCAAAATGTATTTGGATAAAAACAACCAGTTCGTCAAACTGGTTTATAGTCCGGAGAAAACGAAGTTGGGCGGTGTGGACTATGAGAATAGAAAATCATTTTGGAAAGGGGATGCCGGGGCAGAAGAAAGGGAAGAAATCGTTAAGAAAAGAGATTCTACTTATAAGAGGAAGGTTGTAGTGGACTCCAAATGGCTCAGTGCTCGGTTTGATGCCGAAAAATATCCGTTTGACTATACCGAAATTGTTCGGGATGAAGACGGCAAGCCAACAGGATTTAGAGGTATATTCCGGGAAGACACGAAGGTGGAGGACAAGTATGTGCCCGCCGGGTCTGAATTGACGGTTGATACAGAGGGCTATTTGATTCAGCTTCTTCTGCCTTCGGGAACAATAATAACGCCCGTGGATGAAACGGCCAGGGAGTCGAAAGATGTCGAAGTGACAATCAATATCAATGGGGAAGTGACCGGTAAAATTCAAAAGACTGTGCTGTCTGAGGACAAGAAGCGCCTTATTGAAAAAGGCAGTGTGATAGACCTGAATAACATCAGCTCTGCCCGCGTGAAAAATGGAAATGTGATTGAATTAAAACCCAGAAACAGCGGTGGTCCTCAGCAGGATGCCCTGGTGTCTCAGGTAATCGAAAACTACGGCGTCAAGGAATCGCAGGAAGAGAAAATGCAGGATACTGCGATCAAAGAAAGACTTGCCACGGTCGGGGCCTATTACGCTGCCCAGTGGAAGGATTCCGCCGAGATATACACCGCGGCGGCATCGCTGGCCATGCTGGTAAAATCCGCAAGTTTGCGGGACAAGATGGTATTGGAGGAAGTCCTGGCCCGCGACGCGCAGGGAAAATTTGCCACGCTGTTGAACCGGCTGGCGAAATATGATTTTGATGTGGAGCAATGGAAAAAAACAGATCCCGATCTGCCCCCCCTGGATGCCCCGGAGATGCAGGATTACGCGACGAACGGGTATTACGTGTTTCGGCCGCCGTATGAGCAGATATATAATGCGTCCGGACAACTCTGCTATAGGTGTACCCGCGACTACTACGATCCCGACATGAAAGTCAAGATACTGAAGGACACGACGTTTGTGATTCAGGGCAATCAATGCGTGGTCCTGGACGGCTCAATCATCACCGCGTCGGAAGACGAAGGAGAATTTGCCGTCAAAAAATACGTCCAGGGAAATATGGTGGAGGTGTTCACGACCAACGATCAAGGCCAGTGGGATGAGCAGACCACGACAGCGCAGGACACGGGGATTATCACGATTGTAAAAACAGCCTTGTTGCTGCCGTACAATACGCCGATGCGCCGGACAATTACAAAACAGGGACCCAGTGAATTTGCGCCTGTTATTCCCCGCAAAGATCTGCTAGAGACAGTTGCCTTTCGCGTAGAGTTTGATTACACGACAAACACGTTGAGAGTCATGGAGAGCCGCGGAAAAGTACTGCAAAAGGCCTACAGTGGTGCAGGGGACGAACCGGCGATGCTTGCGTGGAGTAAGGATGTTGTTATGCAAGAGGTTCCCACTGTGGACTTTGGTTCGGTGCAGTATAAAGATGATCAGGATCGCATTGTCAGAATTTCACAGGCTCAGACCAACCACGGAAATCTCTACATCAAGACGGCAGTGCTGGATGTGAACGGCAAAGAGACCAGTTCTACAGTTGATATCTATGTGTTTGTCTCACCGCCCGTTGTGATGTTCGTTAACGGGGCATTGAAAAAAGTGCCGTCCGATTATTTCCAGCGCACGATCAAAGGATTTGTTCAATCTTCCGCCGTAAGTCTGTTGGGAAAGAATGTCGAAAGGGTCAACAATTACAAGACGTATCTGCGTACCCAGTTCCTCCAGGAAAAAGACTGGACGCGCATGGCGCGCGAACTGGAGAAATACACAAACAGCGGTGTCCTGTCGAAATACAACCTGCTCATCGAAAAATGGCTGGCAGCCAACAATCTGACCGCGGAATTTAAAAAGGGTTTGTGGGATCAGCGCTTCATCGTCGACCCCCTGCATCCCAAGACGCGCATGGCGTATATCATTTGGGATTTTGCCAAGCGCTATCCCCGCGCTCTGGAGGAAACCGGCCTGGACAAGCTGGTCAACCAGATCATCGACATGGATCCGGAGCGAATCCGCCTGCGCTGGATGCGCTATGCGCGGTCGCTGGAAAACTATTTTGCCACGGAGACGTCCACCGCGGACAAAAGCAAAATCGATCAGTGGATCAAGGCCAACGGCATGGAGGACGAATTCAAAACCGGGCCGTGGGATCAAAAATATGACACGGCGCCGGATTATCCCCGCGACCGGTATGCCTACCTGTCGTGGCTGTGGGCCAAAGAAGGCGTGGATGCGCTGGCCGAAATGGGGGTATCTGACGCCATGCCCAAGCCGGCTCTCATCCAGACGGGATTCATTTGCAGTTACACCCAAAAAATCAATGGGGTGACCTTCAACATCACCGTGGACGGCGAAAAGGTGAGTGTGAACCGGCCGGACGGTGTCAAGGCCCTGCGCGTTGCGGTGGACGAAAATAACGCGGTGCGCATTGCAGGCTACACCGCTTCGGGCACACCTCTGGTGACGGACAAAACCAATACGATCGAGCGGCACAGTGAGTTGATGTGCGACAGTTCCGGCAGAATGATCAAAGAGACGGTAAAGAAAGGGAGACTCTCTCAAATTTCCCTGATGCCCCCCGCGCCGGGAGACACCGTGAGCAGGCCACCCCAGCCCAAGTCCGAATTTGTCCTGGCCTCCACCACCGAAAAAGAATATGCCTACTACAAGATCAAGGGGGTCGATACCGCTTTGCCTACGCGGGAAATTACTTACGACACAAATCGCAAGAAAATCCAGGACATGACCGCCAAGTACTCCTCCGGAGGGACGCTGGTGGAGCGGGTGACCCGCCAGTACAAAAACGGCCTGGAGGTGACTACCATCACCGACAATAACTTGGTGGAAAATAAAAAGCCTGTGTCAATGCGCCAGGTCGTCAGCCGGGTCTATAACACCCAGAACATCCTCGTGGGCAGAGTGACACAGCTTTACCGAAACGAAGGCACCGGTCTCAAACTGCGGGAGGCCTATACGGAGAAACTCGTCAGGGGGAAGCTCAAGACGGGTCTGCGAAAGATTTATCGCTCAACGGGAGAGCTCGAAAAAAGCATCCTAACAGAAGACCTGATTTTGTCTGATCCTCAGAGAGCTATTTACGAGCATCCCGCGTTGGTGAAAAAGCGCGAGACGGAAGTTTTGTATGACGGCCTGGGTGCCGCCGCCAAAACAGTGAGGGAATATTTCCACAACGGTATTGTGGTTGCCACTAGCTTTTTCCTGAGCGGCAGTGGTTTGCAGGAGTCTGGTAAGACATACACGGGCACAATCCAGGTGGGGGACAAGAAGATTCAGGTGGAAGATGTTCTCATCAAGGGCGCCGACGGGAAGTACTATGCCTTTGGGGACATGGGAGGAGATTATCCCATGTTTTATGATGCGGACGGCACAGTCCTTGCCAATGTTCTTTACACGCGGGATGCCAACAATGTTATCCAGTGGGACAAACTGTCCTTTGCCGATCTCACGCCAAAAATCGAGATTCTTTCGGATCACGGCCGGCGGATTACCACCTACAAGGGAAATCAGATCGAGATTTCGGAAGAAGACCTCTACGGCCGGAAATTGGTCTATACAGTGACGACTAAATATCGCGACCGGGTGGTGGTGGAGGATCTTCTCAATGCCACCAGGACGACGACCTCAAAATTGCCTGATGGGAAAACGCAGGTGGCCATTAAATATCTATCCGCCAATGTTGATGACAAGCGCGAGGAAGTGATCGAAAAAGCCGCGGATGGTGTCGTGACCAGCGACATCTATACCCGCACGTTCCAGGGCAAGACGCAGGTGCGGGACTTACTCGCCAACACGCAACAAACCACATGGTCGGACGGAGAATGGAGCTACGAACAGACCTTTGATACGGAACGCTCCCAGTTGTGGCGCACCAAACCGGGCGCCGAAGGCCAGCCGGAAGTCCGGGAATTGGTCCGTTCCCTCGTTGTCAACGGGGATGTCGTGACGGCAGATGGAACGGAGTTTGGCGGCGTCAAGACAGGCACGGTCATCCGCATGCCCAACAGCAAAATGGCCTTGTACTTTGAATTGGAGGCGCCCGGCGCGGAGAAATCAGAAGGCGTGAAAAAGGTACTGGAAATCGGGGCCTATCATGATGTCTTGAATCAATGGACGACGAAATACGAAAAAGTGACCAAGATGGACTACGATACAAACATCGCGCAGGAGGTGACTGTTGCCGTGCCGCGCATTCAATACGATGCCCAGACAGGCGGCTTGTCGGTCGGCTTTGACAAAGATATTCCGCGAGAGATAGTCGTTATCAACAGCGGCGGGGGATCCATGGCCTTTATCCTTGGCGGTTACACACTGACTTGTAATGCCTTGGAATTCAAGGATGGCAAGGTCAAACACCAGAAACTTGTGTCGGAACCTTTTGATTGGGATCCATCCAAAACAATCTATCGTGTGAACAGCGCCGAAGAGACCGAGGGAAAAATTTCCTGGACCAATCCCAAACCGCCTCCGGATTCCAGTATGACCAAGCCGCCATTCCCGGACAGGGTTGCCGACATTGAGCGGACGTTCACGCAGGTTGGCCCGGACCGGATTTCATTCCAGGACAAGGAGACCGGCAACAAACTCCTGGAGGGAAGTTATACTCGGGATTCGAGCGGTATCGCCAACGAGGGGATCGGCCTGACCGAGGCCGAGACCGTCAGCGTCACGTCGGCATACAGTGCGCGATATGGCAAATCCCTCACGACAATGGATATCAAGGTTTCGGGCAGCACGATGCAGTTGTCATCGCAGACCCTTTCCGACGGCACCAAGCGCACGACCACTACATGGCAAAGCGGCGGCGCGGCCGTTGTGACCAGTGTTGTGGACGAAAAACCTGCTGGTACGCCCCTGACGCGAAAGACCACGATGGGCAATACCACCATCGAAGAGGACTTTGCCACGGGAACGATAAAGACCATCGTCGCAGACACGCAGGCCAAACCGACCGTTACGACCGAAGCCGGGGCGGACGGCAAGCCGGTCAAACGCACAACCCTGCGGCAGGACGTGACGCCCAACCAGACTATCGTGGAGGATTTTATCGCCAACACCAGGACGACGACGGAAAAATCGGGCAAAAATACCAAGACAATCGTCGAGGCTCCGCCGGGGACGGTGGCCAAGATGATTCGCGAGGCCGATTTTAACACCGCCGGGAATGAGATCACCGTGGTGGACAAAACGGGAGGCTATGTTGGGCAAATCATCACGCTGGGGGCGTCCGATGGGAGTGTCAAAATTTATGACATCACAGAATTATTGCCCAGGGGCGGTCAGGGGATCGAAATCAAGGAGATGGATGCGACCGGTAAACTCGTCAGGCACACATATCGCGCGCCGTCCACGTATGAACCGGCCCGCGCGGGATTAAAAGAAGACTACCGGTTCACGGACTACCTGTCGAAAAAAACATACGATGTTCGGACGTCCTGGGACGGAACAGGGTACGTGACGGTTACTGCCGGCGCCATCGTGGTGCAAACGCTTTCCAAGACAAACGGGGGCGTAAAGACAGTGCTGACAAAAACCCTGTCCGGCGCTTATCGAGGCGTGATTCTGGAGCGGACAGATGAAGGCTCAAACGTGTTCACCGACAAGGTGACCGTACAGGACGGTCAGGGATGGTACAGAGACAGGGTTCGGACGATCCGCTGGCGCAAGAACGCCGATGGCACCGCGACGGTGCTGAGCGATTCCAACTGGAAAAACACAGACGGGAGTCCCTATCCACCCGCGTACGCCCTGGATGACTACATATGGCATCCAGCCGGCTGGCTTGCGCCCAACGGCCAGATTGTCGCCAGTATTCCCGAGTCCGCAAAGAAACTCGAGATACTACAAGACCCGAATTTCTACAAAGCGGACCTGCCCGCGGAATTGTACGAAACATATGACGCCGGCAGAGTCCACGCCCTGGTCGAAGACGACTATGCAACGGGCATCACGATCATGACGGAGAAATTGACGGACGGGGGCTACAGGGTCACAGAACTTTCTGCCACAACTGCTGGAAAGAAAGTGACGATCCAGGACAAGAATAGAAATCCCGTCAAGCGCGTCACCATCGAAGGCAGTACCACCACGACGGAAGATATTGCTTCGGGCAAAAAGACGGTGGAGATCAAATTTGCCAACAGCTCTGAAATTTCGGTGTTCGACAGAGACGGCACAAAAATCTCGCACCAAATCACGGTGACCGATCCGGCGACAAAAAAATCGTTCTACAAGAACGAGATCACCGGCGAGACCGTTGTGACGGAAGATCTCGGTTCCAACAACAAGCGGGAAACGCGCTATCTGGCCGATGGCTCGACCAAAATTACGGAGAGTTCTTATGGACAGGTATATAAGGAACGTACAATAAAGACACTGTCCAGCGGGAATACGGAAGAAGTTGTCAAACAGGGCATATACGAAACGCGCATAGAGTGCGCACCGGACGGCAGGGAAATCGGTAATTCAACGCGTGAATTCGACGCGTGTGGTTCCTGGGGATCCGGCGGTTACGGCAGAAATTACGAAAAGACGGTGCAATATATCACAAACGGCGAACCTTCCCTCTGGTCCCGGACCACGGAAGATGAAGAGACGGGACGAAGCGGGGTATCCGTGCTTAGGCAAAAGACCAACCAGTCGGGCTACATGTGGTCCGGCATGTACTATGATTTTGTCAACAATGCGCCGGGACCCGTCGGAGCCACCGTTACGACCGTCGAAGAGGGAATAAAGTCAACCGTCGACAACCCCAACAACGGCCAAACCATCGTGAGCGAAACGCTTGCCAACGGCAACAGGGCCGTGACCACTGTGTCTGTTGCGGGCGCCAAAACAAGCAAAGTCTATATCGAAAAAGACTCCGCAGGCAACGTGGTGAATGACGTTTTAACCGTTGTTGAAAAAAGCGGAAAAATCGTGACGGACCACAAGACCGGAATCAGTGAATTGACCTGGAACATTGCCATGTCGGATGGTTCCACGGCCCAGTTCAATGCCCGCGGGCGAATCACAACAACTGGTGGAATGGAATGGTTTGTGCCGACCCAGCCTGCACCCGCTGTGCTGCAATCAGACGGCCGGACGGTGGGTGCGGCGTCCATGTTGAATGGCGCGGGTTCGCTGACGATTACCGGCGGCCAATTCTCCGGCTATTGGATGTTGACGGGGGTTTGTCTGCAAACGGGCATGTTCAACGCGCAAAAGTGGGAGCCGATTAGCGGATCGAGTGATCCCGGCGTGGTGCATGTGTTGGCGACACCCGCCGGAGCCAGACTGACCGACTGGCTCAGTTGTGAACCAACCGCGGGCGGTTATCGCTTGGGGGTAACGCACGAAGTCCCCTATGGCAGTGTAAACGTCGATGTTACCATCACGCCGCAGGCCCGTGTGGAAGAGGTCAGCGCACGGAACCTGCATTTGGAATTCACATCCAACGCGTCTGGCCGGGAGCAGATTCAAGCCGCCACTGTCAACGGGCAAGACCTGATTGCGGCGTCGCAGATGCTGCGCCAGCAAATGGAAGATGTGGACGCGCATCTCTACTGGCAGCGTAATCCCGCCACTGAAATGCTTGCCAATATGACCATGCGGCCACAGGACGTGAAGACCGAAGGCGATCTGACAAATTTCTTAAGTCAACTGGCGGCGGCTGAAGCAACCGTCAAGGTCTCTCTGCTGGCGCAAAAGGAGAACATCGATGGCCTCTTGAACAGTATTAAAAACAGTACACTCAGCGATTTAAGAACGTTGAGCGGGTATGAGGACTACGCGCTTTATAAGGATTTGGAGGTGACGCTGAGTCTTGCCCGGCGCATCGAAGCGCAGGCCAATTATTTCAATATCAACAACGTCAACGCCTATTATTACGGCGATCGCAGTCAGATATCCGATGCCTTGCGGACCCAGGCAGTCATGGCGTTGTACCGCGAAACGGCGGCTTCCGCGCCGTCTATCATGTCGTTGATCGGGGACACCGCGGCGCTCAGCCGGGACACTGTCTCCAGCCTTCCTCAAGTCCAAATTCCCGCCGTCGATCTTTCCGCCCTGGATACGGCGGGGTCGTCGAGCGAGCTTGCCGAGCGAACTGAAAGCGCCGCGTCGGCGCTCTCCAACAGTTTGATGGCCTATAACAAGGACCAGGAGATCGCCGAACTGTTGCAGACAAAAGTAGCGGACATCTACAGCCGCTCAAACAACGCCATGGCAACACTCATGGCGCCCCTCCAGACTCTGCTCACGACGGCCGGAGTGACAGGCACCGCGCGCGCGAGGGTGGAAGAACAGGTGCGGGGAGAAATCACCAAGGCCTATGTGCAGGGGATGGCGGATTTTGGCAAGGACGTGGCCGAAATCGAAAAGACACTGGAAGCGCGCAAGGGAGAAATCAAACAGATCAAGGCCAAACTGCAGGATGTCTATAAACACGCCATGAAGCGGTTGGCAGACCTTGCTCCGGCACAGTGGAACAGCGCAAAAGGGCAAGTGGACCAGACCGTGGGCACGATGGACAGCAGTCTGGGGGCCCTTTCTGGTCAGGCGGACGCGTTGATGAGCGATCTGAGCGAGTGGAGCACCGAGCCCGACTGGCGCGCAACAAAAGGGCAGGAAATCCAAAGCCGCCTGTCCGCTATAAAAAATCTGTATCAGCAGGCGCGCACACAGACTGCGGGGCTGGTGGCAAATGTTGTAGGCTCTGACGCGGTCCAGTCCAATATGCTTGCGGAAATCGCGGCGAACGTGAAGGCCTGCATGGATAAGATGATGTTTGACGCGTCGGAATCAATGCCCAGCACCACCGTCAAGCCGTTTGCAGGAGAGGAGACAATTTTGAAGAGTGTTTTGGAAACGCTGACCAGCAGTCTGGAAGATACGAATATAGAAATGGACCGTCTTCTGGCAAAAGAGCGAGACATCGCGGGTGTTCTCAATGCCATCGACAAGATGATGGCAGCGGGGGTGTCTCAGCCGGCCGCTCAAACTGCGGGGACAGCGGCGCTAAGCGTGCTGCTACAGTCCGTCACCACTCGAGGGCCGCCTGACTTGACCGACAGTCAGCGGCGCTGGGTGATGGATTCAGGCCTGCTAGTCGCCATTGCGAGTAAGATTGCGGCGGAAGGCGGAACCGCAAGCGAGCAGACCAAGAAGATGACAACGCTGATCAACGGCGCACTGGATCGCCTTAGTGTCAAGTTCTCCAAATCCGAGGACATTGTCAAACAACTCGCCTGGTTCCAACAGCAGGGGCTGGTAGTGGAAGGCGCCAAGGCCCTGGCTAGTGTCCTGCGATTGACCAGTTCCATCAAAGACGGTTTTGCTTCCGCGGCGGTGGATGCGACCGGCATCCTGAACATCTCCTACAACGATACAGGTGTGCCGTGCTCGACTATGATAGAGCCCCAGCAGGACGGCAATTTCAAGGTAACTCTGACCCGCGTCAATCCTTCCCGATACGTGTTTGATTCGGACCGGGTGGAACTTGTGCCGGCAAAGACAGTGCGCGAAATCAAGATTCTGAATTACATGGGCTCCGTCGTCAGCACATCGACCGAGGTAATAGAAACAGAATAGGTGCGAATACCATTTAAGCATTTTCTCTCTCCCCGTTGTGCGTTTCGCCGCATGCTGGTTCGGGAGAGGGCAGGGGGAGAA